>NZ_PIYS01000016.1:0-55212 GCF_002835605.1 Pseudomonas fluvialis
CGACGCTCTGTGCCGTTGGCAGGTGTTCGAGGATGTGGCGCAGCCAGGCGTAAGGCTCTTGGCCGTTGGCCTTGGCGGTTTCGATCAGGCTGTAGATCTGTGCGCTGGCCGTGGCGCCCTTGGGCGTGTCGCTGAACAACCAGTTCTTGCGACCGATGACGAACGGGCGGATGGCGTTTTCGGCGCGGTTGTTATCGATGGGCAGGTTTCCACCTTCGACGTAACGCACCAGCCGGCCCCAGTTGCTGGCCAGGTAGTTTACGGCCTTACCCAGAGCCGTCTGCCCAGCAACCTGCGGCTGGGTCTTGTCCAGCCAGGCCTTGAGTTGATCGAGCAGCGGTTGGCTGCGTTGCACTCGGGTGGCCTGCCGCTCGGCATCGCTGGCGTCCTTCAGTTCACGTTCGATGCTGTAGAGCTTATTGATCAGGTTCAGCGCCATGTCGGCACGGCCGGTCTTGCCCTTGGGCTGCACTTTCTGCGCCTCGACGAACTTGCGCCGCGCATGCGCCCAGCAGGCCAACCGCTCGATGCCCTCTTGCACGGCCACGGCGTTGTAGCCAGCGTAGTCGTCAGTCATCAGGTAGCCGTGATAACCATCGAGCAGGCGCAGCGGTACCTCCTGCGCGCGGCTGGTGGTGTAGTCGAAGAGGATCACCGGCTTATCTGGCGGCCCGCCGCTTTGCACCCACATCCAGGACTGCGCGGTGGGATCGCGTCCGGGTTCGTGCAGCACCTGCAGGCGGGTTTCGTCACAGTGCAGCACCGGGTAGTCCAGCAGTTTGTCGCGCATCAGGTTGAGCAGCGGCTGCAGCTGCTCGCCACTTTGGATCACCCAGCGCGCCAGGGTCTGGCGGGGAATGTCGATGCCGTGGCGACCGAGCATTTTCTCGAAACGGTACAGCGGGATGCCGTCGGCGTACTTGGTGGTCAGCAGCATCGCCAACACGCTGGGACTAGCCAGGCTCTTCTCGATCAGTTGGGCCGGTTTGTCGGCGGTGACCGGTGCGGTTTCGCAGGCCTTGCAGGCGTAAGTCTTGCGGATATGACGGATAACCCGCACCTGCATCGGGATGATCTCCAGTTGCTCGCTGGTCTCTTCTCCAATCACCTGCTTGCAGGCGCCGCAGGCGCAGGTCAGTTCGTGCTCGGGCAGTTCATGGACGACTTCGACGCGCGGCAGATTGGCCGGCAGCGGCTTGCGCTTGCCACGACGCTTGATCGGCGCAACGACTTCTTCGGCTTCAGCTTCGGCTGGCTCGGCAGTCGGCTCTTCGACCAGCTCTTCGGCCTCGTTGAACATGGCCAGCTGCGGTGAGTCGGCATCTTCAGGGCTGCGCTCGGACTTGGGTGAGAACAGCTTGTGCCGCAGCAGGGCGACCTGCTCCTGCAATTGCAGCACCAAGGCCTTGAGCAGGACGGGATCGTTAGGAAGGTTGTCGGCGCCAAATTTCATGGCGCTGGATTATACCGGCTCAGGCCACGAACCGCGGCGTCAGTACCTGGTGCGGACGATTGCGCCACAGGTCAATTCCGTCGAGCAGCCAGTTCAGTTCGTCAACCGTCAGCTCGATGGCCTCGTCGCCTGCATCGGGCTTGGTCTTGAAGCGCTCGGCTTCCAGTCGCTTGAGCCACAGGCAGAAACCGTTGCGCTCCCAGTAGAGAATCTTGACCTGGCTGCGCGTGCGATTGAGGAACACGAACAGCACCGGGTTGAACACTTCCACCTTGATGTCCAGCTCGACCAAGGCGGCCAGGCCGTTGATGGATTTGCGGAAGTCGACGGGCTTTGGGTAGAGGTAGACCTTCTGCACCTTGGCATCGGGACGCATCATGGGATGAACTCCAGTGAAAACGGGAGCTCAGCATCCAATGATCTGCGGCCTATGGGCAGGTGGGGTTTATGGAGCGCTTACGATGCTATCGACTGGCGAATTGCTGAACGAACCCGCCGGATTGAAATCAGGAAAGTCCTTTACCAGCCGGAGGCAGCGGGCCACTTCCATCTGTAGGCACGCCGTTGACGTGCGCCGGCACCGGCGTGGATACAGCGCAAAGCGCCTCGCCTGTGCGCCACAGGGCGCCAGGCGATGGCCAGTCAATGCGGGCGTTGCGGGTGGCGCTGCAGATGAATCCAGTCGACGATTTCGCCATCCGGGGCGTAGCCATTGACCGTTTCGCGCAGCAGCTGGCGCACCCGGGCATAGTCATCCGCTTCCACCGCTGCCAACAGCTGAGCCAGGCAGCGCTTGAAGGTTTCCCAGTCCAGATGCTCCTCATGTGCACGCATGATCATCGGGTGCTCGGTCGGCTGCACGTTGTCACCAATCAGCAGCTCCTCGTAGAGCTTCTCGCCCGGTCGCAGCCCGGTGAACTCGATGGCGATATCGCCCTGCGGATTGAGCTCGCTGCGCACGGTAAGGCCGGACAGATGGATCATCTTCTCCGCCAGCACAGCAATCTTCACCGGCTCGCCCATGTCCAGCACGAACACATCCCCGCCCTCGCCCAGCGAGCCGGCCTGGATCACCAGCTGCGCCGCCTCGGGAATGGTCATGAAGTAACGGGTGATATTCGGGTGGGTAACCGTCACCGGTCCACCGCGCTTGATCTGCTGGCGGAACAGCGGAATCACCGAGCCGGAAGAGCCCAGCACATTGCCGAAACGCACCATGGTAAAACGGGTCTTGTTGACGTGATGAACCGCCTTATCCTCGCCAAACAGCACCGGTGCCGACTCACAGCTCAGGGCTTGTAGAACCATCTCGGCCAGGCGCTTGGTGCTGCCCATCACATTGGTCGGACGCACCGCCTTGTCGGTAGAGATCAGCACGAAGTTGGCCACGCCCGCCTTGATCGCCGCCTGGGCAGTATTCAGCGTACCCACCAGGTTATTCAGCACACCCTCGGCAATGTTGTGTTCGACCATCGGCACATGCTTGTAGGCGGCGGCGTGGTAGAGCGTATCGACCTCCCAGGTCTGCAGCACATCGTGCAAGCGCCCGGCATTGCGGATCGAGCCGAGGATGGGCACCAGCTGAATCGGCAGGAACTCACGCTCACAACGGCGCTGCAGCTCGCTGTGAATGTTGTACAGGTTGAACTCGCAATGCTCGAACAGCAGCAGGGTACGCGCACCGCTGGCGAGAATCTGCCGGCACAGTTCGGAACCAATCGAGCCACCGGCCCCTGTCACCAATACCACCTGGTCCTTGATGCAGCGCTCGAACAGGGCCTTCTGCGGCGGTACCGGATCACGTCCCAGCAGGTCAGCAATATCGACCTCCTGCACCTCATCTACCTTAACCCGACCACTGGCCAAGTCCATTAAACCTGGCACGCTACGTACGTGCAGGTTGTACTGGCCAAGCAATTCGAGGATCTCCCTGCGACGCGCACGCGAGGCAGAAGGCACCGCAAGCAGAATTTCCTGGGCGCCAGTTTCTTCGATCATCTGTTGGGTGCGCTTGGGCTTGTACACCCGCAACCCGGCAATCACCCGGTTGGCGATGGTTGCATCATCATCAATAAAGGCAACGGGCGCCAGCGAACGCCCCAAACGCAGGGCGGCCAGTAACTGATTCCCCGCCGCACCGGCCCCATAAATCGCAACGCGGGGCAAACCACGGTCCCCTGCAAGAAGACGGGGATGCTCAGCCGAATACCAATTACCCATAAAGTACTGACGCATCAACAAGCGCACCCCGCCAATCAACGTCAGGCTAAGCCACCAGAAATTCAGCACCATCGAACGCGGAATCGGCGCAGGCGCGTCGCGATACCAATAGATCGTCAACGCCAAGAATAACGCAGAGAGAGAAATTGCCTTAAAAATGCTCTTAAGCGCATCGTTACCGAAAAAGCGCATCACCGCGCGATACATGCCCATGCGGATGAAAATGGGCACTGAAATCAAGGGCACAATTACAAAGATCCAGGCGTGATGGCCTAAAGGATCAACCACGTTGAAATCACCCAAGCGCACGATAAACGCCAGCCACAGCGCACACCAAAGCAACAGCACATCGACAATGACCTGCAGCACACGCTTCGAACGCCGTGGCAAACGGATCAAACGCTCACGCAGGCGATCTGCAGTCCTTAACATCACAACCTCCCAATCCTTCACATACCGTACTACGTGGCAATAACTGATTCTCGCACAAGCCGCTGCCAGTAACTAAGACGGGCGTACCCGATCACCCGCGCCCTTACCAAGCACCGTCATCAGGATATATTTAAAATAATGAGCTAGGGTAAGCTCACGAATCATACGCTGATCGGTTTCAGCCAACAGTTTTGGCGTCGACAAATCAATCTCATTGACCTGCACCAACCCGGTAATACCCGGCCGAACCTTATACACACCCAGCGCATCGCGCTCAGCAATTAACTCATCCTGATTAAACAAATTCGGGCGCGGGCCAACCAAACTCATTTCACCTTTCAGCACATTCCACAACTGCGGCAGCTCATCCAACTTGGTTTTACGCAAAAAACCACCCATACGGGTAATAGACGCCGTAGAAGCCAGATGGCTGGCCACCGACGCCGTATCCACCTTCATGATGCGGAACTTAACCAGAGTAAACGGCTTTTTATTCCGCCCTACCCGCTCCTGCCTGCAGGGTCAACGTGAACCAGTTACAGTTACAATCAAAACGCAACAATCCAGCAGAGCATAGACACGATAGCCTGAAGCAAAGAAAACTGTAGAATCAGCGAGTAATGATCTTTTTAAGGGTCAAAATAATTAACTTAAAATCAAGCAGCAGACTCTGTGAATCAACGTATTCAACATAGTAAGCCTGCTTAATTGGCAAAATAATATCGATGTAGGCTTGCCTAAAATCGTCGTACTTCGCAAGTAATTCGTTTTCATCTACCATCTCAATAGAAGCTTTGTCCGTAATACCAGGTCTTACAGACAATACCTTTTCACGCACTTCTGCAGGGTAACAATCAATAAACTCTTGAACCTCCGGACGCGGCCCGACCAGGCTCATTCGCCCCAGAAAAACATCGATCAACTGTGGCAGTTCATCAATTTTTGTCTTGCGCAGAAAATGCCCTGAACGGGTAATGCGTGAGTCTGCTCCCACCGTTAAACGACCTGATTTTTCAGCATCCACACGCATGGTTCGGAACTTGTGGATCTTGAATGGCACACCAAACAGCCCGACTCGTTCTTGTCTGAAAAAAACAGGACCAGCTGAATCCAACTTAATCCATACTGCAATCAGAGCAAAAACAGGCGTCAGAATCAGTAATCCGAAGAAGGATGCCAGCACATCAAAAAGTCGCTTAGTCACAACCAAGCACCTTTTTAACGGCACTAACAACACGCTGTTGGTCTGAGTGCGTCATCTTGGTGTACAGAGGCAAAGAAACTTCCAACTCATAAGCGGCATGCGCATTTGGGAACATTTCAGGAGTAAGAGAATAAGTGTCACGCCAGTAAGGCTGCAAATGCAACGGAATAAAATGCACCGAACAACCGATGCCTTCATCAGCCATTTTCTGTATAAACTCATCCCGCGCTATGCCTGATTCAGCCTTAAGACGAACAGGGTACAAGTGCCATGCATGTTCAGAACCATTAACAGGTAATGCAGGTAGCACCAAAGGCAACCCTGATAACTCCTGGTTATAGAACCCTGCCATGTCATTACGCTTCAGCTGAAATGCTGGCAAACGCTTTAACTGATGTATGCCAATGGCTGCTGCAATATCGGGCATATTGTACTTAAAGCCCGGAGCAACAATCTCATAAAACCAAGCCGGCTTAGTAGATGTATAACGATCAAAGGCATCCCGGCTTATCCCATGCAAGCGCATAATTCGACAACGCTTGGCAAGCTCTGCATCACGGGTTACCACCATACCTCCTTCACCAGTAGTCATGGTTTTGTTGGCATAAAAGCTGAACACCGTGAAGTCAGAATCCAAAGTGCCAATCAGCTTACCGCTGTAATAGGTAGGCAATGCATGAGCTGCATCCTCAACAATACGAATACCATGCGCTTTGGCAACTTTAATAATTGCATCCATATCACATGCCAGCCCAGCAAAATGAACTGGTATTACCACCTTGGTTTTATCGGTAATGGCCGCAGCAAAGGATTCCGCAGTCATATTGAAGGTTTTTGCATCAACATCAACAAAAACAGGTGTTGCACCTAAATAGCGCACCACTTCTGCAGTAGCCGTAAAGGTATAATCAGGAACAATAACTTCATCTCCCGGGCCAACACCTAAAGCTTCCAAGGAAAGGTGCAACCCAGAAGTGGCGGAATTTACAGAAATTGACTGAAGCGAGGCATCACCCAAAAACTCAGTAAACTGCTCTTCAAACTTCTTAGCCTTTGGACCAGTAGTAATCCAGCCGGAGCGCAAGGAATCAACAACTTCATTAATTTCCTCTTCACCAATCTCTGGCAAAGCAAATGGTAGAAATTTTACATCATTCATTAGAGGCACCATGAAAAATCTTTATAAGCCGTAGCATATTACGACCATCGGCTTGTACAAATTCAGACTCAATCTTGTAGCCGCTCTTAATATAAAAAGCGACTACATTGTCATTTCCAAGTTTATCGGTAGTTAAATATAGCGAGCTCGCTCCCCTGCTATGAACCACTTCTTCAAAATCAGCTAATAGCTTCTTACCCAAAGACTTACCCACCATTTCAGGTTCAACACCAATACTACTTAAAAGAGCAGCCTGCGATAATGTTGATGGCGCCTCACCTTTATAAAAGACAGCATACCAAAGCTTTTTCAATACCAAGATAGGGTTTTTTAATAACCCTGGGATTGAACGAATAAGGAAAACGAATCCTTTTTCTTTCTTTAACCCTTGAAAAAAACTATCAGGATCAATAGCCCCACCAGCAAAGCCAACTACTCGCCCATCCTCGTTGCAAAGAACTCTTAAGACACCACCACGCCGAAAGGCAAAAGCATCATATAATTGATGAAGAAAATTCGGGCCTAATTTAGTCAAAAAAAAACCATCAAAGGCTCTCTGATGAACAGCTACAATTTGTGGCAAATCATTTTCAGTGGCATCACGAATTGTCATGAGATACGTCCTTCAAAACATCATCGAGTTTTTGGTAATTTACTCGCGAAGAAAAATTCTGCTCATAGAAATCACGAGCTGACTGCCCCATTTGTTCCCAATCAGACTTCCTGGCTAACAACAATCCCAAGGCTTTCTGAATGGATTCAACAGACTGTGGCTCAGCCGTTACCCCTGCACCAGCCTGCATCACCAAGTCATTAACTTCACCTCCAACGGCCATAAGTATCGGCTTCCCTACCGCCATGGAGGACTGTGTTTTTGATGGGATTGTAATGTTAAATAAAGGATCACTACGAAGATGTACTGCCAGTATGTCTGCACCGACTAAAACATCAAAAATATCAGAAGATGACACATAGCCTTTAAAAATAACATTTCCGTAATGTTTAGATTTTACCAGTGTTTCCAGTTCTTCCTTCTCCACCCCATTCCCATAGAGTTCCAATACAACAGTGGGATCCGGAAAGGTACCAACAGCATCAATAAGAGATGCAAGTGATTGAGCAGCACCGATATTGCCAGCATAAACAACCCGAGCTTTCGTTTTTTGATCTGCCACCTTATTATTCTGACCGTCGAGTGCTTCACTAATGTGCAATTCTTCCGGACACCAGTTATACACAGTCCGTATCTTACTTTCAGGCACTCCCCGCTCAACTAAAGCTGTTTTAAAGCCTTGAGACAGCACCACAATGGCGCTAGCTTGCATGTATACAATCCGACACCAACGATCTATTAACCGGACAACCAACCCTGCCTTATTTAAGCCGGTAGCTACCAGTGCATCGGGCCACAAATCCTGAACATCGGTTACAAAATGAACGCCTTTCAGTTTTTTTAAAATTATTCCAATCAAGCCAGTAGTTGCCTGAGGATGATACGCGTAAACAACGTCTGGTTTTTTACTAAACAACGCGTAACACAGTGCCACAATAGTATAGCTAAGGTAGGTGGCCGCACGTGACAGCTTGGATTTGGAGTGTGAAATATGACTCCAAAGCCTTACCACCTTAACACCATCGATAACTTCAACTTGTTTCAGTTTGCGCTTATAGCCAGGAAAAACACGCCCAGTAGGATAATTTGGGAACGTTGTTATTACTTCAACTTCATGCCCCTGTTCTACCCAGTGCTTCATTAACCCCAATCCTTTAATTGAATACTCTGGGTCAAACAACTGGCTGATAAAGAGAATTCGCATCAGTACTGCTTCCACACCGTCCGCATCACATAATCACGGTAGCTGTGAATAATGCGTACCACTTTGTCAGCCACATTGGGCATGCTGTAGTCAGCCACTAACCGCAAATCGCGTTGTTCGCCACGGGCTTGCGTTTCCAGAATGGCCAGGCCTTGCATTACACGCTCCACTTCCAGACCAGCCATCATAGCAGCCGCTTCTTCCATACCTTCCGGGCGCTCATGCGCTTCACGGATATTTAGGGCCGGGAAGTTCAGAATGGACGATTCTTCGTTGATCGTACCGCTATCAGACAAGACCGCTTTCGCGCTTAACTGCAGCTTATTGTAGTCTTTAAAGCCCAGCGGTTTCAGCAGTTGCACGTTCGGGTGGAAGGTAACACCCATGGCATCAACGCGCTTTTGGGTACGCGGATGTGTAGAAACAATCACCGGCAAATTGTAATGAGCGGCAACGGTGTTCAGTACATCCACCAGTTTCATAAAGTTTTTGTCGGAATCGACGTTTTCTTCACGGTGCGCACTCACCACGAAGAATTGGCCTTCTTTCAGCTTCAGTCGTTCCAGCACAGTAGAGGCTTCAATCCCTTCGCGGTAATAATTCAGCACCTCAAACATCGGGCTGCCGGTTTTAATAATGCGATCCGGCGGTAACCCTTCCGCCACCAGATAATCCCGCGCAATGGTGCTGTAACTCATGTTGATATCGGCGGTATGGTCAACAATACGGCGGTTGATCTCTTCCGGCACACGCATATCAAAACAACGGTTACCGGCTTCCATGTGAAAAGTCGGAATCTTACGGCGCTTGGCTGGCAATACGGCCATACAGCTGTTGGTATCGCCCAACACCAGTACCGCTTCGGGTTTAACTTCGGCCAGAACCTGGTCAACCTTAATAATTACATTACCAATCGTTTCTGCACCGGTGCTGCCGGCGGCACTTAAAAAGTGATCTGGCTTACGAATGCCTAAATCCTGAAAGAAAATTTCATTCAGTTCGTAATCATAGTTCTGGCCGGTATGAACCAGAATGTGTTCGCAGTGTTCATCCAGTTTGGCCATTACGCGCGACAAACGGATAATTTCCGGGCGGGTTCCCACCACGGTCATTACTTTTAATTTTTTAACAGCGGTTGTCATAACAAAGTACCCAACTATCTATTAGCCACAGGCGTTTTATTCAGCCACAGGCGTTTTACTCAGCCACAGGCGTTAACGGGCAAGCGTAGGTGTCCGGCTTTTCCCGATCAAAAATTTCATTCGCCCACAGCATAACAATCATCTCATCATCACCAATGTTGGTAATGTCGTGTGTCCAGCCTGGCATGGTTTCTACAATTTCTGGCTTTTCGCCAGTGGTTTCCAGCTCGTAAAACTCACCAGTGTGCATGTGGCGAAACTTAAAGCTGGCCTTTCCTTTAATAACCAAAAACTTCTCGGTTTTGGTGTGGTGGTAATGGCCGCCACGGGTAATACCGGGGTGCGCTGTGAAGTAAGAAAACTGCCCGGCATCGGGTGTTTTCAGCATTTCTACAAATACACCACGCGGATCACCGTATTTAGGCACTTCGTAGGTAAAGCGCTCTTTCGGCACATAGCTGAGGTAGGTGGAATACAAGGCACGAACCAACCCAGTACCCACGCGCTCGGTAATTAAACTTTGGCGGCTATCGCGGAAGCGATACAACTGATCGGCCAGTTCGCCCACGGTAATTTGGTACACCGGTTGTACGGTTTCAAACGCATCGCCCGCTCGTTTAGCATCCAGCAATGCCAGAAAATGCTCAATAACATCATCGACGTACACCAAATTAACTACCGCCGCAGGGTCATTAATTTGAATGGGTAAATCGTTCACAATGTTATGGCAAAAGGTGGCTACGGCAGAGTTGTAGTTCGGTTTGGCCCACTTGCCAAACACATTCGGCAAGCGGAATACAGAAACAGGCACACCCTGCTTGCGCAACGCCAGTAAGGCATCTTCCGCCGCACGCTTAGAGACACCGTAAGGGTTATCCAACCCGGCCTGAATGGAAGAGGTATACACAACCGGGGCTTTGCAACCCGTTGCCAACATGGCATCGGCCAACTGCTGGCTTAAACCCGCATTCCCGGTGGTAAACTCTGCCGGGTCTTGCGGGCGGTTAATACCGGCCAGGTGAAATACAAACTGCACACCATCCAGCATGGCCGGCAGTTCTGCCGCAGAGTGTTCGCGGGTAAAACACACAACCTCAATGTCTTTACGTTCAGCCAGGTGCACCAACAGGTTTTTACCAATAAAGCCGTTGGCACCGGTTACCAATATACGCATGGCTTACTCCTCGGGGTTTACATAACGGCCATCACGCAGTTCACGAATGAACTCCAGCTTTAACAGCAGTTGCTGCATGCCTGCCACATCTAAACGCTGGGTATTGTGCGAGTTGTAGTCTTCTGCCTGAGAAATTTCCTGCTCACCCTGCTCTACAAACTTGCCGTAGTTCAGATCGCGCAGGTCTGGCGGAACGCGGTAGTAACCGCCCAGGTCTTCGGCGCAAACCATTTCTTCACGGCTTAACAGGGCCTCATACAGCTTTTCGCCGTGACGGGTACCGATAACATTAATGGGGTAGCCGGGTTTGCCGAGCAGATCGGACAAAGCCTGTGCCAGCACCTCAACCGTCGCCGCCGGGGCTTTTTGCACAAACATATCGCCGTTATTACCGTGCTCGAAGGCGTACAACACCAGGTCTACCGCATCGGCCAGCGTCATCATAAAACGCGTCATATTCGGGTCGGTAATGGTCAGCGGCTTATTGGCACGCAATTGGTCGACAAACAGCGGAATCACCGAACCACGGGATGCCATTACGTTGCCGTAACGGGTACCACAAATAACGGTTTTGGTGGGGTCTACGTTACGCGACTTGGCCACCATGACCTTTTCCATCATGGCTTTGGAAATACCCATAGCATTAATGGGGTAAACCGCTTTATCGGTGCTTAAACACACCACCCGCTTCACTTCGTTCTGAATAGCGGCTTCCAATACGTTTTCAGTGCCCAACACGTTGGTTTTAACCGCTTCCATCGGGTGAAACTCACAGGATGGCACCTGCTTTAGTGCCGCTGCGTGAAAAATATAATCGACGCCACGGGTGGCATTCAGCACCGCCTGATAATCGCGCACATCGCCAATGTAGAACTTAAGCTTAGGATTCGCGTATTTTTTACGCATATCATCCTGTTTCTTTTCATCGCGGCTGAAAATACGTATTTCGGCAATATCGGTATCCAGAAAGCCGTTAAGAACAGCATTACCGAATGAACCGGTGCCGCCGGTGATAAGAAGCGATTTACTTTCAAACATTTCAATTTCCCTCAAGAAAAAGGTTACAAATATCACTTTTAAATTTTTTGCTAACAACATCCCTTAGCAAGTTCTTACATACAAAGGAATGCCCCTTTTTTCCAACATCAACAGCCGATTCATAATTACCAATGATGTCTTCCAAAGTACTTGACACCAAGTGATCAGGCAGCAAAGAATCAAGAAAATATCCGATGTGATTCTCTACTATAAAATCAACAGAGGCTAAACCACTAGGTGCAAAGACAAGCACTGGCCTACCCGAAATGAGATATTCGGGCAATTTAGTAGATACAGACAACTTTGTTAATTCAACATTTCTCGAATCATCACTCTCAACATGGAGCAAAAAATCAAATTGCTTCATTTTTTCAGCAATAACTTCAGAATCAACAAGTCCATGAAACTCAACACCCGCATCAACAAACTTATGATAAAGCTCAGGCTCAACATCAGAACCAGTATACAAATGAATTACAATATTGGCAGGGGTTAACCTTGCAAAACGAAGTATCATTTCGCCCCGCCCTAAATGTAGCCCCCCAAAATAACCAACATTAAACTTTGAATCCACTGCATGACAAGGCTCAACATATGGTAAATATTCTACAGAATTCATTATAAACTTAAAATCTCTTCCGAAATACGAAGAATAAACACCTGCCATTTTCACCCCAATTACATATAGCAAACTCGACATATCAACTGTTTTTCGAAAAGTTCTTCTTAAAAAGAAAGAGTTGATCCAAGAAAACAAATTTCGAGGCTTACTATTTATAATATAATCATCAGTGAAATATGAAACCAGGGGCACATTCAATTTATCTGAAAGATAAGCCGCTATTCGATGAGAAAAAGCCGCATCCCCACCCAAATAAAAAATAAAATCTGGCGAATACTCATGACACCAAACGTTCAAATCTTTAGTTTTCCATACACCCGATAGCCACAATAAATCCCGTAGAAATCCAGCTTTCTTGAATTTTTTTTTGAAAAACGAAAAAGCCTTATCGCCTACGACGTTTCTCAAGCTAGACTCAGCAGGAATTGAGCCACACGTTTTACTTAAAAATAAAATCTTTCTCAAGACATCCATATCCGTAATTTTAAAATAACGGTCACAATAAGTATAATCTGGCAGCTCATTATTACTAAAATAAAGCTGTGCCACTTCATCTTTAGAGAAATCGCTAAAAATAGCTTCAAGTGTTTTTCCATTATTGGACGTTCTTGAAAAACTATTATGAGAAACCACCAAAACTTTTACTGCCGACACAAACTCACCTCAAATAAACAATTATATGAAAACAAAGGATCCAGCGTTAGCTCATAGACCGGGAAAACAAATAGAGCAAAGCAGAAAAATAAATACAAGACAACAACAGGCATCACACGAATCCGTTTCTTAAAACTAAAACTATAACAAGCACTCGTGATAAGGCATGCATTTAACAAGAAGATAGTCTTAAATATGCGCACAAAAATTGGCACATCTAGCATAACAATCAAAACAAAAAAAAGCCCAAGATTAGAGCCCCAAAAATATCTAATAAAGATTGGATTATAGCAAAACCAAACCCTATTAGAAAAATAGAATAATCCAGCAAAAATTAAATTCACCATGTATATTAGAACATTGACAAAAAACATATTCAAATTGCCTTCATAAAGCAAAGCCCGCTCCGCAAAGAGCGCACTATTAAATACAGCAAGTCTTAAAAAATAATAAAGTACAGCAAAAAGAGCAAAGCAAAAAGCATAAAACAAGGCAGGCTCTTTGAATCTATAAAAACATATAGCAAGAAACATATACAAAATGGAAGACTGGTGTATTAGTGTTGCAACAAACACGCACAGGACAAAGTAGAGCACTGAGCTTTTATCATTTTTTAATAAGGCAAGAATCCCTTGCAAAACCACCCCAACCGCTAAAAAATTCCTCATCAGCACATAATCTAACGAGAAAAAAAATAACAAATATAATGCAGCAAGCAATGCTTTAACGTTTGTAAAATAGCTAAAAAATCTAAAATGAAGCGCAAGAGTTATCAACGCAATAAAAAGTTTAAACTCAAAGAAGTTGAGATTAAAATACTTAAATAAATCGGATAGCCCGCCATAAATTAACTCTACCCCCCAATCCGAATAACTGCGCTCATAATAAAATGTATGGTAAGCGGCATAATCACCATTACTATAATTTAAACCATAAGAAACAAACCCAATAGCAAAGAAAATCAAGAATAGTTTATGGCTACTTGAATACCTAAACGAACAAAAAACCAAAGAACCAAATAATATCAATATCAATATCACTTCAATTTAAACCTTGAGGTCAAACTCTCATCAACATCCATATTTAAAAATCTTTTTATTAGCGCCGCAACATATCTTTTAGTACGTTGCCTAAATGGATAGGTCATAATATTTTCTGTTTTTCTTTCGAAAAACGGATCAATTTCTAAATTTTTAGGATGTCGCAAAGGAAATTTAATTGAGCTTGTATTTATCTCACAAAACCTGCGCGTCATTTCAAGCTCAAGCGAAACACCGCCGTGAGCTGAAAACTCATCAACACCAATATTTTTTATCAAGTTAAATTCAGGTGAAATTCCAAAAACCCCGTTTGCACGCACCGCAAATGACATTTGAAAATCCCATGATGATGGCTTTCCATTTTTAACAATTCTATACTTTTCTTCTTTCCAGTTCATTAACTCTTGATGAAAAAGTTTATTGGATAAATAAGAGCCCCTTACATTCTTTAATGCATCACTATCATTTAACTTGCTTATACAGCCATCATATAGCGATAAAAACTTGTGCGACCAAGAAGCCCAACCGCAAGGGAGCATACAGCGAGTAAAAACATAACTAGAGCCATCAACGGGCTTATATTCACCCAAATAGTTAGTTCCACATACCCACAATATTCGCGAATTATCCTTATATTTTCTCAATAGGATTTCACAGAATTCAAAAAAACTTAAATCAGGAAAGTTATCATCTTCTAAAAATATCGCAAATTCTTCTCTTTCAAAAACCCACTTTGCACCACCAGCGATATTTTCATAAACTCCAATATTGCTTTCTGCGTAACGTTTTACTACCTCGCAATCCCAATCAATCGCAGACTCAATAGCTCTTCTGCATTCCTCTACTTGGAGCATTTCTTCAGGTGTACGCCCACCATCAGATAATAGATACAATTTTTTGGGTTTGACTTTTGCAATTTGCCCAAGCACCAGCAGTGGCTTCTCTTTTCTTTTGAATAAAATAAGAGCAACAGGAATATCAAAACCTTCTTTCATATTCATTTCATCAACCCCCAACAACCTTACTCATTTCTTTTGATTTAAAAGCACAATATATTATTTCAAAAAGGCCAGACAAGACTAGCGCAACCACAACCATATAAATATTATTAAAAAAAAGATAAAAAACGCATAGCATTACCACATACACAAATAGGGCAAACAGTTGATTCTTTAACAGTATGTCACCTCGACCTTTAGGCAGAAACACAAAATAGCTATAACAACCAACAATCAAGAATGCAAGAATATTAAAACCCATCAACACTAAAACATAATATGATTCAGACAAAACCCCTGCACCCAAAAAATCCACGGCAAAAGAACCAAACAACACAATGCATATCAAAAAAGCAATGGACACTAATAATTCAAAAACAATAATCTTTCTAACATCAAACACATGCATCTTAGCCAACTTAGGGAAGATTGCAGTATTTATACTAGTTGCAAACATACTCGGTATTGCGTAAATCTTATTTGCCAAATCAAAAATAGCAACCTCTTTCATTCCAAAAAAAACACCAATAAATATTTCCATACTCCTATATTTTATAATACCAATAGCGCCAATCCCAAAAAAAGGCGCTGCCTCTTTAACTACTTTCTTAAAACTAGAAAAATAAAACCTAAAATTACATCTTACAATACTAATTGCATAAAAAAACAATACCAAGCCTGCAAGAAGATTCGATATATTTACAATTAAAGCGAACAAAACAAGATCTTCTGGCTCATTAACCAAAGCATATACAAACAACAAAGAAACAAGCTTAGATATTGATTGAACAACTGTAACAATGAGTAGTTTTTGACGCCCCTGAAAAAGCCAGATAGGAATAAGGACATTAGACAGCACGCCCAAATAACAAAACATATACAATTCAGGCTTATCAACACTAAAGAAATTTAACAAAACAAACAGGGCACCCGACAATATCAATGAAGCCAAAAACTTAAAAGCAAAAACAATTGAAAAATACTCTGAAAGATTTATTTCATCAATACTATCTATAGCAGCACGCTTAATGCCCGGCATATCAAAACCGAAATTTATAACAACAGCGGCTACGGACAAGACAGCTGTGACATAAACAAAATACCCATAACTATCAGCACCAACAACAGGCAAAACTAATGGCAGCATCACTATGAAATAGGCTGCATTTAAGACCTGCAAAAAGGTTAAGGCAAAGTAATTTTTTAATATCGTAGAATTTGATATAAAAACATTTACCAACCTATTAATTTTATTAAAAATCAATACACGATCCAATGATTTCAAAATAATATTCCGTTAGGATTTTCATAACTATTAATCATTACCAAATAAATCGCGGGTGTATACCTTGTTGGTTACGTCTTCCAGCTCAGCCGAGGGACAATTAGCCACTACATCGTGACCCATATCCAACAGGCACTTGACGGTGTACATGCCGATGAAGCCGACTGCGCCGGTAACGAGGTATTTCATTGTGTGATGAGTCCTTCGATGGCAATATGTTGTAGCTCTACCCTTTTAGGGTTGACGCGACTCTCAATATTTAACCGCAGTAGCGGCTCGGTATTCGAAGCACGGATATTCATCCGCCAGTCATCGAACTCCAGGCTCAATCCATCGGTGGTGTCTACCTTGGGATTCTGCTCTACGTAATGCGCCTGCACCGCGTGTATCACAGCCTTGCTGTCAGCAACACGGTAGTTAATCTCGCCACTGCAGGGGCGAGCAGCCATGCGCTCGCCCACCAGTTCGGAGAGTTTCTTGCCCTGGAGGCTCATCAACTGGGCCACCAGCAGCCAGGGGATCATGCCGCTGTCGCAGTAGGCGAAGTCGCGAAAGTAGTGGTGCGCGCTCATCTCACCGCCGTAGATGGCGTTTTCCTTACGCATGCGCTCCTTGATGAAGGCATGGCCGGTTTTGCTCTGAATGGCCTGGCCGCCGTTCTGCTGGCAGATATCGATGGTATTCCAGGTCAGGCGCGGGTCGTGGATGATCTTCGCGCCTGGCTCCTTCTTGAGGAAGGCTTCAGCCAACAGGCCGACGATGTAGTAGCCCTCGATGAACGCGCCACTCTCGTCGAACAGAAAACAGCGGTCGAAGTCGCCGTCCCAGGCGATGCCCATGTCCGCGCCATGCGCTTTGACCGCATCGGCAGTTGCGGCGCGATTTTCCGGCAGGATGTGGTTGGGGATGCCATTAGGGAAGCTGCCATCGGGCTGGTGATGTACCTTGATGAACTCAACCGGCGCGCCCAAGTCCTTGAAGCGCTGCTCCAACGCATCGATCACATGCCCCGCAGCGCCGTTGCCGGCATTGACCACCAGCTTGAGCGGTTGAAGATCAGCAGGGCTGATATAGCCGAGCAGGTGCTCGATGTAAGCATCCTGGCATGATTGGCGGGTCAGGCTGCCGCGCTTGCCGACCGGCGCGAAGTTGTCTGCCTCGGCCAGAGCCTGAATATCTTTGAGGCCGGTGTCACCACTTATCGGCTGGGCGCCACGACGCACCAGTTTCATGTCGTTGAAGTCGATGGGATTGTGGCTGGCGGTTACCTCGATGCCACCATCGACATCGAGGTGAAAGGCAGCGAAATAAACTTCTTCGGTACCGGTCATGCCCAGGTCGATCACATCACAGCCGGCGTCCATAAGGCCATTGGCCAGAGCTTGCTTGAGGCCCGCAGTGGATAGACGCATATCACCACCGATCACGACGCGTTTGGCATCGAGGAACTGCGCATACGCACGGCCAATGCGGTAGGCGATGTTCTCATTGAGCTCAGCGCCGAGCTGGCCGCGGATGTCGTAGGCTTTGAAGCAGGTTAGCGTGGTCACGGTGAGTAATGCTTCTCGATCGAGTGCAGCAACACCCTGCATTGCCATGCAGCAGGGCAATACGTGAATCAGGCGCTTCGCGTACGGTTCCCGGTAAATGCGATGCGGATCAGCGCGACGAATACGCCAAGCATGCCGCCCAGCACCAAACCAATTGCCACGATCAGCATTTTCTTGGGTTTGATGGGTTTAAGTGGCTTGATAGCCGGCTGGTCGATACGCACCAGGTTCAGCTGTTCCAGATTAGGCTGGATACTCTTTAAACGAGCCGCTTCCTCACGCATTTCTGCCAACTTGGCCAGGAAAAGGTCTTCATTCTCCCGGCTCTGCATCATCTCGATCTGGCGGTTGTGCTCGAGCATCTGCAATTTATTCTGGATTGTGGCGATTTTCGGCTCGGTGTGGTCATCCGAACGCCGCTTGAGCAGGATATTGCGCTCGGCCTCCAGGGCTTCAGTCCCCATGAAGTGGAGAGGGAACTGCTGGCTGATCACTTCTGTACGGAAAACGTTACCCTGCCCTGCCGCTGCATCGACATCACCCAAGGACGTGGGATTGGTCGGCTTGGAGATACCAAGTGATTTGGCGATGGCAATCGCCTCGTCGAGCTGGGCAATGCGGTTCTGTCGACGAGTACGCAGCTCAGCTCTGAGCGCCTTGAGCTCATCTTGCAAAATGGCAATCTGGAGCTTGTCATCTTCACTCAGCTTGGCAATGGCGGCTTCTTTCTCGGCCTCATAGCTGGCACGCGCAGCCGCCATTTGTCGTTCGATCTTGTTCAGATGATTCTGGATTACCCCCTCAAGATCCAGCGCTACGCGGCGGCGCTCATCGCTGATGGCTTGCTCGACCATACCATTGAGAATGGTCACGCCATCTAGGTAGTCAGGGTATTCAAGACGCAGCCCTACATAAGGCGAAAGGTTGTTGGTTTTCTTTGGATCCGGCTGCAACAAGGTGAAGTTTGCGCCATTAAAAGCCTCAAATGCCTGCTCAAGGGTCTTGTCACCCGTCTTTAGCGGTTCAAATAAAGCCTGATTGTCTCGGAAAAACTGCAAGCGTGAACTGTAGGAGTCCAGTGCTGCACCTACGCGCTGCAGTGCTTCTTCAGGCGTTAAGCTGTATACGCCCGTGCTATTGAGTTCATCCAGCTCTTTCAATGGAGCCGGTCGTAGCATGCTTTGCACCTGATAGTGAGGCGTGGCAAGCCAGGCGTAGCCTGCAGCACAGACCGCTACGGCAAGCGTACAGGCAATGATCAGGTACTTCTGTTGCCAGAGTTTCTGGAACAGTTCCACAAGATCGATTTCATATGCTGTGGGCTCGTAGGGCTTTGCGGGTTCGGTACTCACACTATCTCCGAGGTCTTATCATCATTGAAAAACGTTGGTGTTTGCTCTTGCTGGCATCTGGTAAGTGCCTGCAAAACGCATGGGTTTAACCTGGAACTACTACGTTGAGCGGACATCCTGCTTGTGCATATAAAGCCCGATACATCCGTGCGAGCTCTCGCTTGGCATCTGGTTCGCCATGCACGATACGAATTTCTCCGGGCTTGTTGCGCATACCGCTTACGAACTTGAGTAACCCGGCTTGGTCGGCATGAGCTGAATAGCCGCCCATGATATGCACCTGAGCGCGAATGTCATAGCGCAGCCCGTCATATTCCACATAGCCATTACGCGGGCCAAAACGCTGGATCTGTCGTCCCGGTGTACCCTCGGCCTGGTAGCCGACGAACAGCACATCATGCCGCTCGTCACCCAGCATCACTTTTAGGTAGTTGACGATACGCCCGCTGGAGCACATGCCGTTGCCGGCTATAACGATAGCCGGCTGAGTGGTTTGGGCCAGACGGTTGACCATGGCCAGGTGAGCCTGGTGGCTGTCGACCGTAAGCAGGTTACGAAAAGCCAGTGGGTTACGGCCCTTGGCCAAACGTGCCCTCGCCTCTGCGTCCCAGAAGTGATCGAGCTCGCGGTATACCGCTGTAAAACGGCTGGCCAGCGGGGAGTCGAGAATGATGGGTAAGTTCGTCCAGTCGAGCGCTGTCATTTTGCTGGAGCGAGTCTTCGCTGCAGCGGCCTTTAACTTGCCAGCCTCTTTGAGCGCTCTGCGATGGATGATGTCTTCCAGCTCATAGAGCAACTCTTGAGTGCGACCAATACTGAAGGCGGGTATCAGCACTGTGCCCTGGTTACGCAGTGCGTGTTCGAGCACTTTTTCCAAACGCGCACGTCGACTGCGACGATCTTCGTGTAGACGGTCGCCATAAGTGCTTTCGATGACCAGAATATCGGCTTTGTAGGGTGCTTTCGGTGCCGGGAGGATTGGCGCATGGGGCGCACCCAGGTCGCCGGAAAATATGATGCGTTTCTTCTCGCCCGTCTCGGGGTAGTGCAGATCAACCTCAACGTAGGCCGAGCCGAGGATGTGGCCGGCACGCTGTAGGCGGATGCGAGCATTGAGCTGCGGCGTGTCGATCAGGGTGAACCACTGCTTGTAGGGTAAGGCGACGATGCGCTGCTCGATCAGCTTTAAGTAGCGCTCTACCTGTTTCTGATCACGACTAAAACCAAGCTTGAAGGCATCCTCAAGGACGATGGGCAACAGCTTGGCCGATGGTTCACTGCAGAGAGTCGGGCCTTTGAAGCCGACTACCAGAAGATAGGGAATACGACCAACATGGTCGACCTGTAGATGGTTAGCAACGTGTACGTTTACCCGAGCCAGGGCAAAGGCAATAGCTAATCGCTCGGCATCTATATTGCCCTCTGGCGAAGTTTCTAAACTCTCGAACAAAGCACAATCGAACAACAGATTATTTTCGGCATCCACCTGCAATGGATGCCAAGAACCTGTTACACCTGCGGCTCGGCCGTGATGAGTAACCTGTACCATGGCTAGTCCGTTAACCACCTTGTGCTGGATGCATTCACTGCTGACAGCTATTGTCATGAGACATGGCCAAGCTTTACGAGGCGCGCCAACGACTTGGCACCTGCGCCCCCACAAGCAAAACCAAACGGGCCAACTCAGTATTTTGACCTGATTGGCATTCTGCCTGAAACCAAACCACTGTCCAGTCTTGACGATCACACCCATCCTTGATACTGGCGGCGTTGTCCCGCTTCAAAAGCCGATGAAACCCATGCAAAGCCAGTATGGCCTCGCGTATCTGCCAAACTCTCGGCGACTATGTTCACTCGCATTCAAACAAAAAATTCAGCATTTTTTCTTGCAATTCACTCAGTCACAGCCAGTCACTGACAAAGTCGGATTGTTCCAGCAGCGGCGCCGTGCGCAATTTACCTTCCGGGGTACCCAGGTAGATGAAGCCGAGGATTTCTTCGCCCGCTGCCAGGCCCAGTCCTTGTGCCACCACGGGGGAATAAGCCATCTCGCCGGTACGCCAAACCGCACCGACACCCTGGGCATGCGCCGCCAGCAACAAGCCATGGGCGGCACAGCCGGCCGACAGCAGTTGTTCAATGCGGGGCACCTTGGGATGCTCTTTCGGGCTGGCGATCACCACCACCAGCAGGGGCGCGCGCAGCGGCATGGCGCGCACCTTGTCCAGTTGTTCGCCAGTTGCTTCGGGCTGCTCGGTCTGCAGGGCCTGGGCGTACAACTCGCCCAGGCGTTCGCGGGCCTGCTCCTCGATGCACAGGAAGCGCCAGGGGCGCAGCTGCGCATGGTCCGGCGCACGCAAAGCCGCCTGGAACATCACCTGGCGCTGGGCCTGAGTGGGCGCGGGCGCCAGTAAACGGGTCACCGACACGCGGTTGAGCAAGGCATCGAGGGCATTCATCGGGGTTACTCCAGGCGACTGGCGCGAAAACCCCAGCATTTTAGTCTGATAAGCCCCGCTCCGGGCCAACCTTTTTCGCCCTGGCGGCAGATCCGCTGATTGTTAGCGCTCGGTTTACAGCGCAGGGCAGCCCGGTAGAATGGCGCCCTCTTCTCCTGCGAGCCTGTCTCCATGGCCTTGCCGACGCTGCGTACCATTGCCTTCATCCTGGGCATTTTCCTCATCACGCTCTCCATGGCGATGCTGGTTCCCATGGCCACCCTGCTGCTGATGGAGCATCCCGAGGACCTGCAGGCATTCATCTGGTCGGCACTGATCACCTTCAGCAGTGGCCTGGCCATGGTGCTGCAAGGCAAGCCGAAGGATAGCCAGCTGCGCCCGCGCGACATGTACATGCTGACCACCTCGATCTGGCTGATGGTCTGCGTCTACGCCGCCTTGCCGATGATTTTCCTGCATCACATGAGCTTTACCGATGCCTTCTTTGAAACCATGTCCGGTATCACCACCACCGGCGGCACGGTACTGGTTGGCCTGGACAGCATGTCCGAAGGCATTCTGATCTGGCGTTCCCTGCTGCAGTGGATTGGCGGTATCGGCTTCATCGCCATGGGCGTGGCGATTCTGCCGCTGCTGCGCGTGGGGGGCATGCGTCTGTTCCAGACCGAATCATCGGACTGGGGCGAGAAAGTCGTACCCCGCTCGCACATGGCCGCCAAGTCGATTGCCGTGGTCTATCTGATCCTTACCGTGGCCTGTGTGCTCAGCTACTGGCTGGCCGGCATGGACTGGTTCGACGCGATCAACCATGCCTTGACCACGGTTTCCACCGCGGGCTTTTCGACCTCGGATGCTTCACTGGCCAGCTTCAGCAACGCCTCGCACTGGGTCGCCGTGGTGTTCATGGTGCTCGGCGGGATTCCTTTCGTGCTCTATGTGAGCATGTTACGGGGCAACCGCAAGGCGCTTATCCGCGACCAGCAGGTACGCGGTTATCTCGGCGCAGTCTTGCTGATCAGCCTGGTGACCAGCCTGTGGCTATGGCTGAACAGCGACTACGCGCTGCTCGATGCCTGGCGCATCGCCACGGTTAACGTGGTGTCGATCACCACCACCACGGGCTTTGCCGTAGGCGACTACAGCACCTGGGGCGGCTTTGCCTTCATGCTGTTCTTCTACCTGACCTTCATGGGCGGCTGTTCCGGCTCGACCACTGGCGGCCTGAAGATTTTCCGTATCCAGGTGGCCTATACCCTGTTGCGCAGCGGCCTGATGCAGCTCATCCACCCCCGTGCGGTGATCAAGCAGCAATACAACGGGCACGCCCTCGACGAGGAAATCGTCCGTTCGATCCTCACCTTCTCGTTCTTCTTTACCCTGACCATCGCCGCCCTGGCGCTCGCCCTGGCGATGCTCGGCCTGGACCCGATCACCGCATTGACCGGCGCGGCAACCGCGGTGTGCAACGTCGGCCCCGGCCTCGGCCCGATCATCGGCCCAGCCGGCAACTTCTCCAGCCTGCCAGACAGCGCCAAGTGGCTGCTGTCCTTCGGCATGCTGCTCGGTCGCCTGGAAATCATCACCGTGCTGGTGCTGGTGACCCGCGCCTTTTGGCGGCACTGACACACCGGCACCTTTGCCAGGCCGTTGCAGAACAGATGGTTTTGCAGCGGCCGGTTAGCCCTGCACGCCGGACCAGTCGATCCAGCCCAGCTGCCAGGTCGCCAGGATCAGCAGGCCAAAGCCGATGCGGTACCAGGCAAATACCGCATAGCTGTGGTTGGCGATGAACTTGAGCAGCGCCTTGACCGCCAGCATGGCGAAGATGAACGAGGTGACAAAGCCCAGCGCGAACACCGGCAGGTCGCCCGGCTGGAACAGCTCGCGGTAGGTGTAGCCCGAATACACCGCGGCACCGACCATGGTCGGCATGGCCAGGAAGAAGGAAAACTCCGTGGCGGTCTTGCGTGATAGGCCGAACAGCAGGCCACCAATGATGGTGGCGGCCGAGCGCGATGTGCCGGGGATCATCGCCAGGCACTGCGCGCAGCCCACTTTCAGGGCATGACTCCAGCGCATGTCATCGACGTCATGCACTTCGATCAGATGTTCGCGGCGCTCGGCCCAGAGCATGATCACACCGCCGATCACCAGTGCGACCGCCACGGTCAGCGGGTTGAACAGGTAATGGTGAATAAGATCGGCAAACGCCACGCCGAGTACCGCTGCCGGCAGGAAAGCGATCAGCAGGTTGGCGGTAAAGCGCCGTGCCTGAGGCTCTCGATGCAAGCCGGCCACCACGCTGATGATGCGCGGGCGAAACTCCCACATCACCGCGAGGATGGCGGCCAGCTGGATGATGATGTTGAACGCCATCTCCCGCTCACCCGAAAAGCCGATCAGATCGGCCACGATGATCTGGTGGCCCGTACTCGATATCGGCAGAAACTCGGTCAGCCCCTCGACAATGCCCAGAACAATGGCTTGAAAAGCCAACCACAGGTCCATCGGAACTCCTTGTGTACAAATTGGCTGCTATACCGAAAACAGCAGCGCTGTAGGCCCTTGCGACGCCCTGACTCATGGCCAGGCGCACGGCGACTTGCGTTAATCAGCGCCGGCCCGCTTGGGCTGCGCAGCAGGCAAAAAGTTCGCTGAAGCCGGCCACGCGGGACGAAAAACCTCACGTCACGCCAGCGGGGGCCGAAATGCTATCAGAGTTGCCGCCCAGACGCGGCCAAAAGCTAATGCGCCACCTGTCTGCGGAACGTGATAGTTTCAGTAATGACCAATAGGTCATTTTGCGATTCGTTACAGGCCCTAGCGGCCCAACCGGCCCCTCCCACCGCAGGATGGGCACAGAACAAGGAATACTCTGATGAACATGCTGCGTAATCTGGCCATCAGTCGTCGTCTGTGGATGATTCTCGCCATCGCCCTGTCGCTGCTGATCCTCGCCGCCGTGCTGTTGCTACGACAAACCCATGAACAGATGTATGCCGGCAAGAGCGAGAAGACCCGACATGTGGTGGAGACCGCGCTGGGCATCCTGCAGCACTATCAAAAACTCGAGCTGGCCGGCACCCTGGACCGCAGCCAGGCTCAGCAGGCGGCCATGGATATGGTCCGCGACCTGCGTTATGCCGGCCAGGAGTATTTCTGGATCAACGACCTGCAACCGCGCATGGTCATGCACCCGGCCAATCCCAAGCTGGATGGCCAGGATCTTTCCGGCATCAAGGACCCCACCGGCAAGCCACTGTTCAATGAATTCGTGCGTATCGCCCGCAGCCAGGGTGCCGGTTCGGTGGATTACTACTGGCCCAAGCCCGGCGCCAGCGAGCCGGTGGCCAAGGTGTCCTATATCCAGTTCTTCGAGCCCTGGGGCTGGATCATCGGTTCAGGGGTATACGTCGACGACGTGGAGGCGGAATTCTCCAGCCTGGCGCTGCGCGCCAGTTTCATGTTGCTGCTGGTGGCCATGGTGCTGCTCGGCCTGGTGATGATGATCAGCCGCAGTATTACCCGCCCGCTCGCCGAAGCCGTGCACGCCATGGCCGACATCGCCAGCGGCGAAGGCGACCTGACCCGTAGCCTGGATACCCATGGCCGCGATGAACTGACGGAACTGGCCACCCACTTCAACGCCTTCACCCACAAGCTGCGCCAGGTGATCGGCCATCTGCTGGAGTCGGCCGGTGCGCTGGACCAGGCTTCGACCTCGCTGCACGACATCGCGCAGAACGCCCAGCATGTCAGCTCGCAGCAATCGCAACAGATGGAACTGGTAGCCACCGCGGTCAATCAGGTGACCTACGGCGTGCAGGATGTCGCCAAGAATGCCGAGCATGCTTCCAGCGAAGTGCACAGCGCCGAAGAACAGGCCCAGGCCGGTCACAACAGCATCCAGGGCAGCCTGCGGCAGATCGACCAGTTGTCCCACACCATCGAGGATGCCGTACAGGTCATCCAGTCGCTGGCCAGCGAAAGCAACCAGATTGGCAGCGTGCTGGAGGTGATTCGCTCGATTGCCGAACAAACCAATCTGCTCGCCCTCAACGCGGCCATTGAGGCCGCCCGCGCTGGCGAACAGGGCCGCGGTTTTGCCGTGGTAGCCGACGAGGTTCGCCTGCTGGCGCAGCGTACCCAGCAGTCCACCGCGGAAATTCAGGACATGATCCAGCGCCTGCAAGGCAACTCGGAAGCGGCGGTCAAAGCCATCCATGAAAGCAGCCGCGCCTCGCAACAGACCGTGGAGCAGGCTCGCCAGGCCGGTGAAAACCTCGCCCAGATCAACCAGTCGCTGCGCAACCTGACCGGGCTGAATGCCTCGATCGCCAGTGCCACCTTGCAGCAGTCGCATGTGGTCGAGGACATCAACCAGAACGTCACCCAGGCTGCGGGGCTCTCCCACCAGACAGCCCTGGCCGGCGAACAGACCCGCGAAGCCAGCGAGGAGCTGGCGCGTCTGGCCGAAGCCCTGAGCCAGATCCTCCGGCAGTTCCGTATCTGAGGGCGCGCAGACGATGGAGATGCTCCACCAGCAAGTCGACCTCAGCCAGGCTGGCAATCCGGACCTGATCTGGGACCTGGACAGCCTGGCACGCCGCGAGCTGGCCGAGCGTTTCATCCGCCTGTTCGAGAACCGCCTGTGCGTGTGGTCGGAGTCGGTCGAGCAGCTCTACACCAACTACAGCCTGCACTTCCCCGCGGAGCTGGGCCGCAAGATGGTCGTGCTGCCCAACCCCTACGCCTTCCACGATACCCTGCACGGCATTGCCGCGCAGGCGATACGCAAGACCGGCCTGTGCGTGCTGCCCGGGCAACTGCTCGGCAAGAGCGGCCTGCTGCTCAGCAACCAGTTGCCCGGCAATCGCCTGGCTCCGCGCAGCATGCCGTTCAAGCCGGCCCTGGCGCAGATCATCAACAGTCAGCGCAAAGTGGGCGACGAGTTCCTCCCCCTGCTGGTCAAGGGCGACCTGCGCGAGTTCGACCAGCAACTGCCCTATCTGCACCTGCATCGCCTGCAACTGGCCAAGCTGCCGCTGCTCTCCAACTTCGAGCGCGAAGACATTCGTCAGTCGATTACCCGCAAGCTGCTGTTGCTGTACCGCCAGGCCGACAGCCTGTGCCTGCCGCCCGCTAACCCCCGCTGATTTGCTCTACAATCGCCGGCCGCGCCGACCCGCCTTGCTGGATGCCCATTTGTGACCCTGCTTGAAGCCTTTGCCGCCGCCCTCGGGGTGCTGGCCGTTTACCTCACTGCCCGACAAAACCCCTGGTGCTGGCCGCTCGGCCTGGTCATGGTGCTGCTGTATGCCTGGGTGTTTTTCGAAGCGCGCCTGTATGCCAACACCCTGTTGCAAGGCGTATTCGCCATCACCCAGCTGTATGGCTGGTGGCAATGGCGGCGCCCGGTCAGCGCCAGCCCGGCACGCACGGTCAGCCTGCTGGCGCCCTGGCCGGTGTTGCGCGGGCTGCTGCTGGCCGGCCTCGGCAGCCTGCTACTGGGCTATGGCCTGGCACATTTCAGCGATGCCGCGGCCCCCTGGTCGGATGCTGCGCTGACGGCCTTCAGCCTGCTTGCCCAGCTATGGATGGCCCACAAGCGGGTGCAGTGCTGGCCGCTCTGGCTGCTGGTCGATGTGGCCTATGTGGCGCTGTTCATCGACCAGGCGCTGTACCTCACCGCCCTGCTCTACGGCCTGTTCTGTCTGCTGGCCCTGCATGGCTGGCGCAGCTGGCAGCGGGCACTCAACCCGTGAAGGTCGTGGTACTGACCGGCCCGGAGTCCAGCGGCAAAACGCGTCTGGCGGCGCACCTGCAGGAACGGTTTGGCGGTTTGCGGGTGGATGAATATGTCCGCGAATACATCGAGCAGGTGCAACGCGACACCTGTTATGCCGATATCGAGCCGATAGCCCGCGAACAGCTGCGCCGTGAAGACCTGGCACGCGCCGAGCAGCCGCCGCTGTTGCTGCTCGATACCCATCTGCTGAGCAACCTGTTGTGGAGCCGCACGCTGTTTGGCCAGGCTCCGGTCTGGCTGGAAGCTGCCCTCGGCCAGCGGCAGTACCACCTGCACCTGCTGCTGGCTGCCGATGGCATGCCCTGGCAGGCCGATGGCCAGCGCTGCCAGCCGTTGCTGGCGAAACGCCAGCGCTTCGAGGCGCAGTGCCGGGCATGGCTGCAAGCCAAGGGCCTGCCATTCAGTGAGTTAACCGGTCATTGGGCAGCACGTTGCCAGATGGCCGAGCAACAGGTCGCCTGCCTGCTCGGTGGCTAACTCACCTGTACGCTGATGCGCCTCAGCCAACCAGCATGACACCCAGCCAGGTAGCCAGCAGGCACAGCACCACACCCAGGGTCAGCGGCTTGCGCAGCGCCGGGTACCAACGCGGCGCCAACTCCAGGCGCACGGCACGCAGGTCAGCCAGGTACAGCGCGATAAAGCCGAACAGCAGCAGGGCCACGGCCAGGCCCGCCGGGATGATGTCGACAATGGCCAGCCAGCCCAGGCCTGCCGGCAGCACGGACAGGCCCAGCTGGGTGAGTGCCAGGGTGTCCTTGCGCTCGGTGCGCATGGCCAACCCCCAGTGAATCGCCCCCATGAAGGCCAGGATGATCGCGGCATAGTCGAGCAGCGCGGACAACACCGTCGGACGCCAGGCCAATGGCGTCAGCCATACGCCCAAGGCGCCACCGATAAAAGGCAGCAGGCCGGCATAGCCCAGCAGCAGGGTCAGGCGCGGGGGATGTTCGGCGGTAAACGACTGCATGGGCGACTCCGGCGGCAAGGTGACTATTCAGCTGTGCTTTATACCCAATCCACGGCAGTTTGACCGCCCCGGCCTGCACAAGAAGCTGCAACAGAATATGCCGGCAGTGCCCGATGCCTGCCCGCTCGGTCAAGAACGCGACAAGATGTTGCGCTTTGCCGACGCACCGTGACTTTCTTGATCGAATCGCTCATCTATCCCGCAACGGCCAGCGTATCAATGGCGCCACGGCCCCCTCGACCCTTTGCGAGAACTTGCACCCATGAGCACCACCCTGCGTATCAACGAAGCCCTGATCATCGCCAACCGCGCCTTTGCCCCTTACCAATGCGTTGCCTGGGCGCCCCAGGAAGGCAATGGCGAACTGAACCTGAGCGTCATCGACCGTCACAGCACCCGCCTGCTGGGCCGCACCCGACTGAGCCGCAGCAACTATTCCGATCCGGCCACCCTGGCCAGCCTGCTCGACCAGACCCGCCGTGCCCTGTGCGCCGAAGGTGTACAACTGCAGCCCTGGAGCATGCAGGCCTGAGCGAAGCCGTTGACTAGTCCCGCGCAGGTATAACGAAAAAGGCCAACCCCTGGGGTTGGCCTTTTTCGTTATCGCAGCCACTCAGTAGTAGGCGTTTTCGCGATTGCTGTGGTCGGTGACGTCGCGTACGCCCTTGAGTTCGGGGATACGCGTGAGCAGGGTCTTTTCGATGCCTTCCTTAAGCGTGTAATCGGCCTGGCCACAGCCCTGGCAACCACCGCCAAAACGCAGAATGGCTACGCCATCATCCACATCGACCAGGCTCACTTCGCCACCGTGGCTGGCCAGGCCCGGATTAATCTCGGTCTGCAGGTAGTAGTTGATGCGCTCATTGATCGGGCTGTCATCGCGGATCATCGGCACCTTGGCATTCGGCGCCTTGATGGTCAGCTGTCCACCCATGCGGTCGGTGGCGTAGTCAACCACCGCTTCATCGAGGAAAGGCTCGCTCAGTGCATCGATCCAGGCAGTGAAGCTGGCCAGCGCCAGCGGGGTGTCTTCAGCCTTCTGTTCACCCGGCTTGCAGTAGGCAATGCAGGTTTCCGCATACTGGGTGCCGGGCTGGGTGATGAAGATGCGAATACCAATCCCCGGAGTGTTCTGCTTGGCCAGCAGGTCGGCCAGATAGGCTTGGGCGGATTCGGTAACGGTAATGGCGCTCATGGCTACTCCTCGCAGTGATGGCCGCAGTGTACGCCAATCACCGGGCGGGCAAAAGTCCGACAATTTCAGTAGGTCTATCCCTGGCCGCTACAGGTTCTGGTAGCGGTTCATATCCAGCACCCCGTATTCCCGCGGCTCGTGCTCATCAATGTAGTCGGCCAGGTCATGAAAATACCGCCAGAACTGCGGGTGGGTGCGACGAATCCCCCAGCGCGCCACCAGCTCGCCAAACGCCTGGGCATCGCGTGCCTGCTGCATGGCCTCGACAAAGGCCGGCACCTCCGCCAGCGGCACGTTGAACAGGAAGTTCGGATAGCTGCTGAGCACCCCGGGGTACAGCGTGAGGGTGTCCAGTCCCGGCTGGTAGCGCAGGCTCTCGCCCATCATGAACGCCACGTTGCTGTGTGCGCGGTTGCGCAGCAGGCTGTAGATTTCCCGCTGCCCCTGGCCCAGGTCGATACGCAGCAGGGTCGCTTCCGGCAACTGCTCGATGACTTTGAGTCCGGCCGCCGGGCGTGCCGCCAGGCGCGACAGGGCTTGCTCGGCATCCGCCAGCGCTGCTGGCAGGCCGGGGCGATGACAATAGGCGCCACGGCAGCGGTTGATCGGATCGGGTCGGGCATTCAGCGTGCCAGCGCGTTCCAGCAGCGCCTCGGCAAACGCCTGGCGCGGGTCGCTCCCCGGCAGGTGCAGCGCCGTCGGTGTGCGCAGGTCGGCGGCGCTGTAATCCAGCCACATCTTCAGCTTGCCACTGTTCTGATACCAGTCGTCCAGGTAGGCCTGGCGTGCAGCCGCCGGCATCAAGCGCAGGAAGTTCAGCTCGGCACCATTGCGGATCAGGTCGAAGTACAGACGCGTCTGTGCCTGGTGCGAGACATTGCCGAACACATCGAAGTTGACCACCAACTGGTAGTAGGTGCGTTCGAACAGCGGGTAGTCGAGCAGCCACAGGGTTTGCGGCACCGCGCCGACCAGGCCCTTGCGTACCGAGGCACTGTCATGCTGGCGGAAGATGCTCAACAGGGCATTGTCATTGCCCATCCACAGTTGCGACCAGCTGGGCGCCGGGGCATCGGCATAGGCCGCGCGACGCGCATCCTCATAGGCATTGCGCTTGTTCTTGTAGGCGCTCCACAGGCCCGGCAGGTCGGCGATGTCATCGAACTGCCCAGGCATGGCCAGCAGTGGCGTCACCGCCTGGCGATAGCTGGCGTCGGTGATGTACAGATCGCGCTGCGGGGCCTGGAACAGCGCCCAGAAATGATCACGAATCACATCCGTGGCAATCTGTCCGCGGCATACCGGGCCGCGAATGAAGGTGCGCACGAAATACTCCGCGTCATCCAGCATGAACTGGTAACGCGCCTGTGCCGGGATGGCCTGGAACGTCTCGAACGGGTTGGCACGGTGTTGCGCGCCATAGCCAGGCACAGCCTGCAGGGGCCAGTCTTCGGCAAAGAACAGCTCGCGCACGCGCTGCAATTTGCCTGGACTGAGCGCATAGGTAATGTGCGTCTTGTGCACGATCACGCCCTGGATCGGCCACAGGCGATAGTAGAACTGCGTACCGGGATCGTCATTGGGCCGGCGCGTGGCGATCGGGTCGATGGGCTGGCCGCTCGGTGTGCGCGAACGTACTAACTGGAAGAAGTGTCGATCCTCGCCTTGCTGAAAATACAGATGGGCAAGGAACAGGTGCTCGTACAGCCAGCGTGACACCAGTCCCTGGCGGGCACCGGGGGCATTCAGGAAGGCTTCCCACTCGGCCAGCTGCGCCTGCTCCTGCGCCGTGGGCTGCAAGGGCTGCTCATCGACTGGCGCGCCCTGCGCCAGCCAACGCTGCAAGGTGGCGTATTCCGCCTCGTCCAGCCCACTGACCGCAAAGGGCATGCCGGCATAGGGATTGTGGCGGGCAAAGCGCTTGAAATCGCTCGGCGTCGGGCACTGGTTGTCGCGGTTGATGGCGATGTCCAGGTCATCCGGCAAGCGTGCGTTGTCTGCCCACTGGTGCTCACGCCCCAGCTCCAGCATGCGTTGCAGCAACGCGGCCTGGCCAGCCTGCGCCTGCAGCACGGAATGAAAGCCGCGACGCCGCCAGGCCGCTTCGCCCTGCGCATCCAGATACAGACGCGTGGGCTGCTGGGCCTGCAGACGGCCACCGTTGTACACCGCCTGCTGGCTGGCGCCACGCAACAGCCCCTCGCCACTCCCCAGGTTCAGCTGGCAGGGCGCGTCATAGCAGGCATGGCAGGCCACACACTTGTCGCGCAGGATCGGCTGTACTTCACGGCTGTAGGAAACCGGCCCGGCCAGGGCCTGGGTAGCCCAGGCGAGCGACAGGCAGAGCAGACCGGCGAAGCGCTGCAGACACAGGGACATGGCAAATCCTGGCAGGTAGGACAAAGGCGTACAGTCTAACAGGCTACCCTTGCAGCAACATGAGCTAAATTCATGATGATCTGCTGAATGCGGCGAAGCGATGCAACCTTGCTATCATTCGCCACCTTTTGTTCCACCCTGCCAGGTAGTACCCCATGTCCGACCGTAGCGCCCGCCTCCAGGCACTCCAGCAAGCTCTCAAGGAACGCATCCTGATCCTCGATGGCGGCATGGGCACCATGATCCAGAGCTACAAGCTGGACGAGGCCGACTACCGTGGCGAGCGCTTCGCCGACTGGCCGAGCGACGTCAAGGGCAACAACGACCTGCTGCTGCTGAGCAAGCCCGAGGTCATCGCCGCGATCGAGAAGGCCTACCTGGATGCCGGCGCCGACATCCTCGAGACCAACACCTTCAACGCCACCCGCGTATCCCAGGCCGACTACGGCATGGAGGCGCTGGCCTATGAGCTGAACGTCGCCGGCGCGCGCGTCGCCCGCCAGGTGGCCGATGCCAAGACCCTGGAAACCCCGGAGCGGCCGCGCTTCGTCGCCGGCGTGCTTGGTCCAACCAGCCGCACCTGCTCGATCTCCCCGGACGTCAACGACCCCGGCTACCGCAACGTCACCTTCGACGAGCTGGTGGACAACTACACCGAGGCGACCCGCGGCCTGATCGAGGGCGGCGCCGACCTGATCCTCATCGAAACCATCTTCGACACCCTCAACGCCAAGGCGGCGATCTTCGCCGTGCAGCAGGTGTTCGACGAGGACGGCATCGAGTTGCCGATCATGATCTCCGGCACCATCACCGACGCCTCCGGCCGCACCCTGTCCGGGCAGACCACCGAGGCCTTCTGGAACTCGGTGCGTCACGCCCAGCCGATTTCCGTGGGCCTGAACTGCGCCCTCGGAGCCAAGGAGCTGCGCCCCTATCTGGCCGAGCTGTCGGCCAAGGCCGACACCCATGTCTCCGCCCACCCCAACGCCGGCCTGCCGAATGCCTTTGGCGAATACGACGAGACCCCGGCGCAGATGGCCGAAGTGGTCGAGGAATTCGCCGCATCGGGGCTCTTGAACATCATCGGCGGCTGCTGCGGCACCACGCCGGCGCATATCCAGGCGATTGCGCAAGCCGTGGCCAAGTACCCGCCGCGCGCCATCCCGGAGATCCCCAGGGCCTGCCGCCTGTCGGGCCTGGAGCCCTTCACCATCGACCGCAACTCGCTGTTCGTCAACGTCGGCGAGCGCACCAACATCACCGGCAGCGCCAAGTTCGCCCGGCTGATCCGCGAGGAAAACTACAGCGAGGCGCTGGAAGTCGCCTTGCAGCAGGTCGAGGCCGGCGCCCAGGTGATCGACATCAACATGGACGAGGGCATGCTCGACTCCAAGGCGGCGATGGTGCGCTTCCTCAACCTGATCGCCGGCGAGCCGGATATCTCGCGCGTACCGATCATGATCGACTCCTCCAAGTGGGACGTGATCGAGGCGGGCCTCAAGTGCATCCAGGGCAAGGGCATCGTCAACTCCATTTCCATGAAGGAAGGCGTCGAGCAGTTCAAGCATCACGCCAAGCTGTGCAAACGCTATGGCGCCGCCGTGGTGGTGATGGCCTTCGACGAGGTCGGCCAGGCCGATACCGCCGCGCGCAAGAAGGAAATCTGTAAGCGCAGCTACGACATCCTGGTCAACGAGGTCGGCTTTCCGCCGGAAGACATCATCTTCGACCCGAACATCTTCGCCGTGGCCACCGGCATCGAGGAACACAACAACTACGCGGTGGACTTTATCGAGGCCTGCGCCTTTATCCGTGACGAGCTGCCCTATGCGCTCAGCTCCGGCGGCGTGTCCAACGTGTCCTTCTCGTTCCGCGGCAACAACCCGGTGCGCGAGGCCATCCACTCGGTTTTCCTCTACCACGCGATCAGGAACGGCCTGTCCATGGGCATCGTCAACGCCGGCCAGCTGGAGATCTACGACGAGATCCCCGCCGAGCTGCGCGACAAGGTCGAGGACGTGGTGCTCAACCGCACCCCGGGCGGCACCGAGGCGCTGCTGGCCATCGCCGACAACTACCGCGGCGACGGCAGCGTCAAGGAAGTCGAGGATGAAGCCTGGCGCGCGCTGCCGGTCGCCAAGCGCCTTGAGCATGCGCTGGTCAAGGGCATCACCGCCTTCATCGTCGAAGACACCGAGGAGTGCCGCCAGCAGTGCGCACGCCCCATCGAAGTCATCGAAGGCCCGCTGATGGCCGGCATGAACGTGGTCGGCGACCTGTTTGGCGCCGGCAAGATGTTCCTGCCGCAAGTGGTCAAGTCCGCGCGGGTAATGAAGCAGGCCGTGGCGCACCTGATTCCCTTCATCGAGGCGGAAAAAGGCGACAAGCCCGAGGCCAAGGGCAAGATCCTGATGGCCACGGTCAAGGGCGACGTACACGACATCGGCAAGAACATCGTCGGCGTGGTGCTCGGTTGCAACGGCTACGACATCGTCGACCTGGGCGTGATGGTGCCGGCGGAAAAGATCCTCAAGACTGCCATCGAGGAGAAGTGCGACATCATCGGCCTGTCCGGGCTGATCACCCCCTCGCTGGACGAGATGGTTTTCGTCGCCAAGGAAATGCAGCGCCAGGGCTTCTCCCTGCCGCTGATGATCGGTGGTGCCACCACCTCCAAGGCGCACACCGCGGTGAAGATCGACCCGCAGTACAACCACGATGCGGTGGTTTACGTCACCGACGCCTCGCGCGCAGTCGGCGTGGCCACCACCCTGCTGTCGAAGGAGCTCAAGGCCGACTTCGTGCAGAAGACCCGCGACGAGTACGCCGTGGTCCGCGAGCGCACCTCGGCCCGCGCCTCGCGTACCGAGCGCCTGGGCTATGCCGAGGCCATCGCCAACAAGCCGGCCTTTGACTGGGACGGCTACCTGCCGGTACGTCCCCGCTTCACCGGCGTGCAGGTACTGGACGACATCGACCTGCGCGAGCTGGTCGACTACATCGACTGGACGCCCTTCTTCGTCTCCTGGGACCTGGCCGGCAAGTACCCGCGCATCCTCGAGGACGAGATCATCGGCGAGGCGGCGCGCAACCTGTACAGCGATGCGCGGGCGATGCTCGACAAGCTGATCGGCGAGCAGCTGATCCGTGCCCGCGCGGTGTTCGGCTTCTGGCCGGCCAACCAGGTGCAACACGATGACATCCAGCTGTACGGCGATGACGGCCAGCCGCTGGCCACCCTGCACCACCTGCGCCAGCAGAACATCAAGCCCGACGGCAAGCCCAACCTGTCGCTGGCCGACTTCGTCGCGCCCAAGGAAAGCGGCGTGACCGACTATGTGGGCGGCTTCATCACCACCGCGGGGATCGGCGCCGAGGAAGTGGCCAAGGCCTACCAGGATGCCGGCGACGACTACAACTCGATCATGGTCAAGGCGCTGGCCGACCGCCTCGCCGAAGCCTGCGCCGAGTGGCTGCACCAGCGTGTGCGCAAGGAGTTCTGGGGCTACGCCCCGGACGAGGCGCTGGACAACGAGGCGCTGATCCGCGAGCAGTACCGCGGCATCCGCCCGGCCCCCGGTTACCCGGCCTGCCCCGACCACACCGAGAAGGCCACGCTGTTCCGCCTGCTCGACCCGGCCGCCGACCTCGGCAAGCCCGGCCGCAGCGGCGTGTTCCTCACCGAGCACTACGCCATGTTCCCGGCGGCGGCCGTCTCCGGCTGGTACTTCGCTCATCCCGAGGCGCAGTACTTTGCCGTCGGCAAGGTCGACAAGGACCAGGTCGAGCAGTACGCCCGGCGCAAGGGCCAGGAACTGGCGGTAACCGAACGCTGGCTGTCGCCGAACCTAGGGTACGACGACTGATTACAAGCCCTTGCGGTAGAAGTGCTCGAAGCAGAAATTGCTGGCCTGGATATAGCCCTCGGCACTGCCGCAATCGAAGCGTTGGCCGCGAAAACGGTAGCCGATCACGCACCCCTCGGCAGCCTGGCGCTGCAAGGCATCGGTGAGCTGGATTTCACCGCCCTTGCCAGGCGCCGTCTGCTCCAGCAGGTCGAAGATATCCGGGGTGAGGATGTAGCGCCCGATGATCGCCAGGTTGGACGGTGCCTTTGCCGGCTCGGGCTTCTCCACCATGTGCTGGATGCGCAGCAGGTCATCGCGAATCGCCTCCCCCGCGACAATGCCGTACTTATGGGTATCGGCCGCCGGCACCTCCTCGATGGCCACGATGGAGCAGCGAAACTGCCGGTACAGCTGGACCATCTGCGCCAGCACGCCATCCCCTTGCAGGTTCAGACAGAGATCGTCCGCCAGCACTACGGCAAAAGGCTCGTCACCAATCAGCGGGCGACCGCAGAGAATCGCATGCCCCAGGCCGCGCATGCTGACCTGGCGGGTGTAGGAAAAACTGCAGTGTTCGATTAAATGGCGAATGCCATACAGGTAGCGCTCCTTGTCACTGCCCTGAATCTGCTGTTCCAGCTCGTAGCTGACATCGAAATGATCTTCCAGGGCACGCTTGCCACGCCCGGTTACCATGGCGATTTCATGCAGGCCAGCCTGCAAGGCTTCTTCCACCCCGTACTGGATCAGCGGCTTGTTCACCACCGGCAGCATCTCCTTGGGCATGGCCTTGGTCGCCGGCAGGAAGCGCGTGCCATAACCGGCGGCGGGAAACAGGCATTTCTTCAGTAGCGGGTGGCGTTGGCTCATCTCAGTCCTGCTTCACAGTGGGCTGCCCGCCATTGCAGGACAGGTCGATGACAACCTGACGACAGCAACAAGAAGGCTGGATGACAAGGATTGGCAGAACGCCTTGTTGGGCTTAACCTGCCACAGAACTACCCGGAGTATCCACCATGAAAACTCGCCTGATCACCCGCCTGACCTGCGCCCTGACCCTCAGCTACACCAGCCTGGCGCTGGCCGGCCCGGTGGACGAACAAGGCGCACTGGCCCTGCTGCAACAGGAAAACACCCAACTGATCGATGTGCGCAGTGCCGAAGAGTTTGCCGGCGGGGCGCTGGACAACGCCCTGCTGCTGCCCCACGAGCAGATTGCCGAGCGCATCGCCAGCCTGGTGCCGGACAAACAGACGCCGATCGTCGTCTATTGCCGCAGTGGCCGTCGCTCGTCCATCGCCGAAGACCAGTTGCGGCAACTGGGCTATCGCCATGTGCGCAACGCCGGCGGCTATGAACAGTTCCGCAAGACCCTGGCAGATAACCCATCGACCTGTAGCCAGTGCTAAGCGGCAGTGGCAAAACCGCCTGCTGAAACTCAGGCGGCATCCACCAGGACGATCTCGCTCGCTGCGTGTGCGCTAATCTGCAGCAGCTCTTCTCCGGCAATCGCCAGACCATCACCGCACTCGGCGCGCACGCCATTCACCTCCAGCGTACCCAGTGCCGGCACCAGGTAGAGTTTGCGCCCCGCCTGCGGGCTGTACTGCAATGTCTGCCCCGCTGCCAGGCTGGCGGCCAGTACCCGCGCATTGGCGCGGATTGGCAGTGCCTGGTCATCACCGGGCAGGCCGCTGGCCAGGACGACCCACGCCCCGCTGCGCTCGCCACGCGGGAAAGGGCGATTGCCCCAGGACGGCGGCAAGCCACGCTGCTCGGGCATGATCCAGATCTGGAAGATGCGTGTCGGCTGATCTTCCAGGTTGTATTCACTGTGCACGATGCCACTGCCGGCACTCATTACCTGCACATCCCCTGCGGCCGTGCGGCCCTGGTTGCCCAGGCTGTCGCGGTGGCTGATCGCCCCCTCGCGAACATAGGTGATGATCTCCATGTCCTGATGCGGGTGCGCGGGAAAACCACTGTGCGGGGCAATCCAATCGTCATTCCAGACCCGCAAGCGTCCCCAATGCAAGCGCTGCGGATCATGGTAATCGGCAAAGGAAAAGTGGTGACGGGCTTCCAGCCAGCCGTGCTGGGCATGCCCCAGGCTGGCGTAGGGACGACGTTCGATCATGGCAGGCTCCGGTTCAGCACATTCAGCGATGCGCGCATAATCCATCGAGCCAGAATGAAAATTAAGCGGAAAAACTGCGCCAAGAACATCGAATAAATCGATAAGAAGGCCGGCTTACCAGGGAATGCGCTGGCCGTCATAGGCAAAGAAGCCACCGCTGTCGGCCGGCTCGCTGCGATCGATCAACGCCAGCAACTGTGCTGCCGCCTGCGCGGCCGGACGAGCCGCCGCACTGCCACTGAACGGCTGCGACAGTTTCGACTGCACCGTGCCCGGATGCAGGCTGAGCAGGCGTGCCCGCGGCTTGCGACGGGCCAGCTCGATGGCCGCGGTTTTCACCAGCATGTTCAGCGCCGCCTTGGAGGCGCGATAGGCATACCAGCCACCCAGGCGGTTGTCGGCGATACTGCCCACCCGTGCCGAGAGCAGCGCCATGGCACCCTGTGGATCAAGCAGGGGCAGAAAGTGCTTGAGCAACAGCGCCGGACCCAGCGCATTGATCTGGAACACCGTCTGCAACGCCTCGGCATCCAGCGCCGCCAGTGACTTTTCCGGGCGAATGGTCGCGTCGTGCAGCACGCCACTGGCTACCAGGATCAGTTGATAGGGCGCTTCCTCGGCCAGCCGGCGGGCCGCCTCGGCAATACCTGGCGCATCCTGCAAGTCGAGCGGCGGATCGCTGTGCCGCGACAGCTCACGGAGCAGTACACACTGCTCGTCAGCGCGCAGGGCTGCACAGAAGGCCTGGCCCAGCGCACCGCTACTGCCAATCACCAGTGCCCGGTAGGCTGGCCCCAGTGAGCGCAGGCTGCTCATTGCGCCTGCCGACGAAAGAACAGGGTGACCTGCCCCCACTCGATACCGAACTTGCGCATGCTGGCACGGTTGACCAGGGTGTGCTCATCAATCAGGTACATCCAGTCATCGAAGTGGACCACATACACCTGGTCATCAACCGGCAGGTTGAGGCTGTAGCGCCAGCGAAAGGCATTGCCGGCCAGTTCGCCACGCGCTTCGCCGGCCACGTCCGCCGCCGTCCCGCGCCATGCCTGCTGGCCATCCGGCGTCAGCGTCCAGACACGCCGGTCAGTGCTGCCATCGCTGTAGGTAAAACGCTCATCAAGAATCAGCCGCTCGCCGTCACGGCGGCTGTCGATCTGCACATGGAAGCGCTTGATGACCTTGCCCGAGCGGTTCTGGAACATCCCCCAGGCTTCCACCGGCCCGTCAAAGAACTGCTGCAGATCGAGCCGCGGCTGCTGGTCGGCATAGTCTTCCACCTGCACACCCGTACAACCCGCCAGCCAGACACAGGCCAGCACACACAACCAACGCTTCATCGTGCACCTCATTGATCCTGCCCCAGCAACGCCAGGCGCAACTCGGGGCTACGCGTTTGCGGCCCCAGCCAGATGGCAAAGAACGCCCGGGCAAACGGCTCATCCGCGACGCTGTGGCGCAGTTCGCCGTCGACATAGAAACGCGCGCCCTGCCCCGGCAGGTACACCCCGGTGATCTGCCGGCCGGCCTGCACATCAACAAATGCCTGGTGCATCTCCTGCGCCCAACGCTGCATGCGCGACTCATCCACGGCCGCGCCCTGCATACGGCGAATTTCCTCCAGGCTGGTCTGCACCAGGCGCTCACGGCTGATCTGCCGCTGATAGGTCAACTCCAGCGCAAAAGGCCGGGCGAACACATCCTCGCCGGAAGCTGCCCACAGATTGGCCGAATAGATCGGCAGGCCAAACCAGCTAAAGCTGCCCTGCCCGAGCAAACGCGCCTGCGGCAGGTTGCTTTTCCACTCGGCAGCCAGCAGCGGGGCCGACTGGCTCCAGCACAACAGCAACAGACAGCCGGCCAGCAGCGCACGAATTGGCATCACGTAACACCTCCGGAATGCGTCGAACTCATTCCACAAAAGTTATACGCAACTTGTACATCTAGACTAAAGAGCTGGCAACCCTATACAGGCCGATGTAAAAACCCGCAACACAATCAGCCGTCCGCCACCTGTCGCTGCCGGGCCGGGCTATCCGCTCAGTACTGCAACTCCACGAGCGGGCTGCCAACCACCGCCTGGCAGGCGAGAATCCAGCCCTGACGCTGCTCCTCCTCGGAAAGTACCTGGTTGCTGAGCATGCTGGCCTGCCCTGTCACCACCCGGCAACGGCACACACCGCACACCCCCACACGACAGGCCTGAGGCGGCTGCAGACCTGCCTGCTCCATAGCCTGCAGAACCACCTGCTGACCAACTACCGGCACACTATGTTGACGGCCAGCAAGGGTCACTTTCAGCCGGCTCGCCGTGCCAGGCACATCACGCCGCGTGCTCGTCAGGGCAAAAGATTCCTGATGGATGGCCGACTCGGCGACACCGCGCAGGCGCAGCGCCGCCCTGGCGTTACCCATAAAAGCCTCAGGGCCACAGATAAAAGCCTCGGCTACCGGCCAGTCGGCCAGCTGCCTGGCTATTGCCTGACTGTCCGGGATGCCCTGCTGGGCATCAAGCCAGACACACAGCGTGAAGCGCTCCGGGTAAGCCGCCGCAAGACGGGTCAGCTCATCGGCAAAAATCACCGAGTCGCCATCTCTGCAGGCGTAGAACAGCAATACCTGGCCTGTGCCTTGTTGCAGAACCGCCTGGAGAATGGCGCGCAACGGTGTAATGCCGCTTCCTGCGCCCAGTAACAGTACATCCTGATCCAAACTGCTCGGAACGAAGCGGCCTGCGGGCGGCAGCGCCTCCAGCCAGTCACCGGCCTTGAGGTTGTCCAGCAGCCAGTTCGATACCTTGCCGGCCCGGGCGCGCTTGATCGTCACACGCAGCACACCCTCGCTATCGGGCAACTGTGACAACGAATAACAGCGACGAACGGGGCCCTCCTCGCCCGGCACCTGCACGGTCAGAAACTGCCCTGGCTTGGCAACAAAACGGCTGCGCTGCTCCTGCGGCACCTGCAAGAGCAGCGAGCAGCTGTCGGCGGTTTCTTCATTACGCGCCACCACCCGCAGGCGTGCAAGGGACTGCGCTGCAGCAGGTGCCCCGCTCAGGCGCGGCGCGGCAAGTTCAGCTGCCGGGCCCGGGCGGGATACGCCACGCAGCATCGGCCAGACCAGCGGGCGGCGAAACAGCAGTACATAAAGGACATGCAGGCCAATCAGCCAGAGGCCCAGGTTGGCAAAGAACTCGTGCACCTCTTCGGCATCGCCCATCCAGTCCACGAAATTGATATCGCTGGCAGCGCCAAATACGTCGGGCCCGACACCCGGCAGAACGGCCAGCACATCGCCATTATCGACCATACCCAAACCAATCAGGCTGGCCATGGCAAAACTGCCCAGCGCCGCGACGGTCAGCCACTTGCCGACAGCCAAGCGTGAGGGCGTTTTGCGCTGTCCCTTCGGCGGCAGCAACTGCGGAAAACCACGCAAGCGCAGCGGCACGATCAGCAAACGCCACACCAGCAGCACCAGCAGGCCGTAGCCCAGCCAGATATGCAGGGTCTCGGCGTCGTCACCGCTGAGGTAGGCGCCCAGGAAAAAACCGGCCAGTAGCCAGTGAAAGAGGCGAAAACGATTGAAAGCAGCCATGCCGGCAGTCCTCTGGAGTAGATAACCTCCTTATAGAGCTGCCCGCTGAAGTCAAACTGAATGGCCACCCTTGGCCCGATTCAGTTTGGCGTCAGGTTGCACGCCTAGGCTGCGCACACCGCCCATCGGAGAACGCACCATGTCTACCCACTGGATTGTTGCCCTGACCTGCTGTTTGAGCCTGCCAGCCCTGGCAGAAAGCACACATCCCCTGCTGGCGGGCTACGCCGTTCAGGCACGCCAGCAGGCCCCGCAGTTCGCCGGTTTTTCTGCCGAGCGCGGCAAGGCGCTGTATTTCGCCGAGGTGCCGCGTAACGGCAAAACCATGAGCTGCACGACCTGCCACACCGCCGACCCGCGCCAGCCAGGCAAGACACCCGCCCATCGCAACGTTGCGCCCCTGGCGCCCTCAGTCAACCCTGAACGCTTTACCGATCTGCAGAAGGTCGAGAAGTGGTTTCGCCGCAACTGCGACGACGTCTATGCCCGAGCCTGCACCGCGCAGGAAAAAGGCGATTTCATCAGCTGGATCGACAGCATCCGATAGGAACCCACCATGAAGACCCTCGCCCTTGCTGCCGTTGGCGGGCTAAGCCTGACCCTGCTAGTGGCCACTAGCAGTGTTGCCGATGACGACAACCATAACGGCTACAAACGCCCTAAACGCCTTGCCCTGCCGAGCGACGCACCATTGCTTTGGAAGGAGGAATGTGCGGCCTGCCACATGTTGTATGTCCCCGCCCTGCTGCCAGCTGAGGCCTGGCGCCAGCAGATGCAGACGCTCGAGCAACACTACGGCAGCAACGCCAGCCTGGATGCACAGCAGGCGCGGGAAATCCTCGATTTTCTGCTGCGCAGCTCGGCGGCCAACCGCCTGCCGGTCGAACCCTCAGCGACCGCCGGCGAACCGCCGCGCATCAGCCAGACGCGCTGGTTCGCACACAAGCACGACGAGGTCAGCGTCGCCACGTTTCAGCGCGCCGCCGTGGGCAGCCGAGCCAACTGTGTGGCCTGCCACCATGGTGCCGAACGCGGCAACTTCGACGAAGACCGCGTAGAGATTCCACGCTGACACGCATGCCCAGCGGCCTGGCCCGGTGCAGCAGCCGCCTGTTTCAAGACCGGCATGAAGCGTTGGCCCGCCCACACGGCGCTGCAGCAAAACCGCAAAGACAGCCCTTTCACCCCCTGGAAATCATCCTGCAATGAACAACCACCTGCTGCGCAATGCCCTGCTTCTCTCCGTACTGCTCAACATCGCTCTGCTCGGTGCCGCCGGCTGGCAAAAACTCCGCCATGACGGTTTACCGATGCCCTCCGGCGCAGCGACCGAACTGTCGCGCCAGCTGCAACTGAACAGCAACCAGCTACAACGCTGGCACAATAGCGAAGCCCCGTTTCTGGCTTATCTGCGTGCCAGCAACGCCAGCCTCGACGAACATCGCAGGCGCCTGATCCAGGCGGTTTTCAGCGAACCCATGGATCGTGCGCTGATCGACAGCGAACAGGCGAAGATTGCCCAGCTGCAGTATGAACAACAGCGCCTGCTCATCGACCAGTGGATAGCGGAACGCGCTATCCTCGAAGCGCCGCAACGTAAACGTCTCGCCGACATACTGAGCAAACAGTCGCTCAGTCCGGCGAGCATCGAACAGTTGCACCGCAGCCTATAGGCGGCGCTGCCTGTTTTCAGCAGATCCCCCATGGAGCCTTAGCAATGCGTCCTACAACCCGCGTCCTCACCCTCGCTGCCATACTCGCCAGCAGCCTGGGGAGTATTGGCAGCAGTCTCGCTGCCAGCGACCATCAACATGCTCATGGCGAAGCCACCCAGACGCTGCAGCTCAATGCCGGCAAGCGCTGGGCAACCGATGCAGCTCTGCGTCAGGCCATGGGCACGATCAACGACGGCATGCACGAAGCGCTGCCGGCCATCCATGAGAACCGCCTGCCGACCGAGCGCTACAGCGAGCTGGCGGAACTGGTACGCCATCAGGTCGCCTACATGGTAGAAAACTGCCAGCTGAGCGCCGCGGCCGATGCACAGCTGCACCTGATCATTGCGCAACTGCTCGCCGGCGCCGACGCCATGAGTGGTACCGCGAACGGCCAGCGAGACGGTGCTGTGCGGGTGGTTGGCGCGCTGGGGAACTACGCCAGTCACTTCGCCGACGACAACCTCAAGCCGCTGCAACACTGACGCCCTGGCGTACTGCAACCTGCCCCGCTACACCCTGCCCCCTGGCAGGGTTCAGATGACCGGATGCTCGGCTTTGCTGGCTGCGCCATGCGCGGCCAGCAACTGCAGCCAGTCTGCGACAGGCATTGACCGGCAATGTCGCCTGAGCTGACTCAGGTCGTGGCGCGCCGCGGCGCTGCGCCGCCAGCGCCGCCGGCTCTTTTCCAGATCAAGCAGGGCAACCTCGACACAGGCCGCCTCGCCTTCACCCGCCATACGCAGAAAGATGTGCTTGGCATAACAGCAACCGTGTTGCCAGCGCGCCCGGTGGATGCGGCTCAAGGTAACCCCCACGGCGGCCAGCATATGCTGATGAAGCAGCATGCCGTAGCGCGCGGCCCCACCGTTCCCGTACCAGTCTTCCAGGCTGATGAAGCCTTCCAGTTCCAGGGTGATCAGCAAGGCCTGCCATTGCCCGGCCTGTTGCCGTGTACCGCAGTAAATCACCTGCGGCACGCGCACGCCTGCTGCGCGGAAAGCCTGCAACGCACGTTGTTCACGCAACACGGTGGGCTGACCGAAGGGATGGGCGAACGAGCGATACAGGTGGCCGATCTGCCGTTTGCAATACAGCAGTGGCAGCCCCGCATCACCTAACTGCACGCGCTGCACGCCGCTTTCCCCTGCCCGCCGCTGATTGGGTGCCTCGACCCAGTCGCCCTGGGTATTCCACCAGTCCTGGAAGCTACTGAGCCTCTGTGCAGAAGCAAGGGCAGACAAGTTTTGCATGCTCACCCCCGCTTACGCAGCACATATACCCGCCACAGGGCGTAGCCCGGCAGGAAGTCGAGGTGCTGGATGATGTCAAATCCCGCCTGGCGAAACTCAGCCTCGATGGTCGAGCGATCAACAATAAAGCGATTGCGATTCTGTGCAGCCCTGCCCTGAGCCGCACGGCGGGCCTCCAGGCGACGACGCCTCCAGGCCTTGTAGTTGCCATCGACCCACAGCGAGACGATGACCGTATCGCGGCTTACCCGGTGGAACTCGCGGAGGATGGCCAGGCGATGCTCGGCAGATTCGATATGGTGCAGCAGGCGAATGCAGAAAATGCAGTCCACCGCATTGGCAGCCAGATCGATGGCGAACGCCGAGGTTTGCAAGCTGCTGACGCGCGCCACCACCTCGGGCGGCTGGGCGGCACGTGCCGTGGCAAGCATATCGGCAGAATTGTCGGCGGCCAGAATCACCCGGTTGGGCTGCTCGCAGAGCATCGGCCAGAAACGCCCGGCCCCGCAGGGCAAATCCAGGACCAGGTTGGGCTGATCGGCCAGTTGCAGCGCGCGGCGCGCCAACTGCAGATCACGCCAATGCGACAAGCGCCTGGCCAGGCCATCCTGATGCTTTTGCAGATACTGCTGGGCATGATCGAAATCGTACTTGCGGGAAAACTCCAGCTCGATGGGACTTGGCTCTGACATGGCAAACATCCGTCTGTGGGTATGCCTGCCAGGCTAATCTCCTGCTCATCAACGGGATGTCAAAGCCCTGTGAAAATTTCGTCAAACGGACTGCTTCAGCGTGACCCTCATGCACGTGCCCAGGCCCTCCTCACTGTGCAACGCGATATGCCAGCCTTGCTGCGCGCAGATACGCTTGACCAGCGACAACCCCAGACCGAGCCCTTCACCACGGGCCTGCACCCCGCGCACAAAGGCCTGGAAAACCCTTTCCTGCTGCCCGGCAGGGATACCTGCGCCGCTGTCCTCGACACGAAAACCGCCAGACTCGAGAATCAGCCTGACCCCACCCTTTTCCGTGTAGTGCAGGGCATTGCGCAGCAGGTTGCTCATCACCGCGCCCAGCAATGTGGCGTTGTACAGTCCGCTGTCCGTACCCTCCTGGATACACTGAAAATCCAGCCCCTTTGCCGCCATGAACGCGGCCCAGCGCTGCATCTGCTGGGCTGCAACGCTGGCCAGCGGCGCCTCAGCACCGGCCATGGCATGACGCTTGTCCCGCGCCAGCTGCAGAAAGGTCTGCACCAACTCGCGCATTTCCTCACTGGCACGGGCGATACGCGCCAGCTGCTCTTGCTCGCGGGCAGCCAGCGGCGCCTCGGCAAGCAGCTCGCAGGAACTGGCGATGATCATCAGCGGAGTGCGCAGCTCATGACTGACATCGCTGGTAAACAGGCGCTCGCGCTCCAGCGAGTCGCGCACCTGGCCCAGCGTACTGTCGAAGGCGGCTGCCAGCTGGCCAATTTCATCGTCCGGATAGTCCGGCGCCAACGCCGGGGCCAGCGGATGCAACTGATCACGGTGGCGCACCTGCTGCGCCAGGCGACGGACCGGCGCCATGACCTTGCGGGCCATGCCTAAACCCAGCCCCCAGGCTCCGAGCACCGCAAGCAGAAAACCTGCCAGCACCACACCAAATAGGATGTTTTCACGCGCTTCGAACTCATCCTGTTTCTGCACCAGCATATGGGTGTGACCCGCGCTGTTGATCTTGTAGACATAGAACGCCTGGTCAGCGTCGACAAGCTCGGTGAAGCCCTCTGGCAGACGACTGTACTCCTCGGGTATGGCGTACCCAGGGTACTGGGAGGAGAAGAAGTACATGCCGGCATCCAGGCGCGGCGCCTTGTCCTTGCGTAAGTCCACAGTGAGCACTTCACGCAGTTCGCGGTGCATTTCCTGAGACACCAGATGCTCCTCGACGAGATGCACCACGGCGACGATGCTCAGGGAAAACAGGCCGCTGACCACGATGGTCATCAGCACGAAGGCGAGCAGGATGCGCCGCGCAAACGGTTGCTTAGCGTGCATGCTGCTGCTCCGCGAGGCGATAGCCCACGCCATGCACCGTCTGCACAAGCGCGCTAGCGAAAGGCTTGTCGAGCACCTGGCGCAGCTGATGAACATGGCTGCGCAAGCTGTCGCTGTCCGGGCAGTCATCGCCCCACAGGGCTTCTTCCAGTACCTCACGGCGAACCACCGCCGGGCTTTTCTGCATCAGAATCGCCAGCAGCTTGAGCCCCAGCGGATTGAGCCTGAGCAACTGGCCGGCGCGACTGACCTGCAGGGTATCGAGGTCGTAGCACAGGTCGCCGACCTGTAGCCGCCGCTGACGGCTACCCTGGCTGCGCCGCAGGATGGCTTCGATACGCGCCACCAGCTCGGAGAGCGCAAAGGGCTTGATCAGGTAGTCATCGGCACCCGCGTTGAGTCCTTGCAGTCGATCAGCCAGCGCATCCCGCGCCGTCAGCATGAGGATCGGCACCTCGTTGCGGGCCTCTTCGCGCAGGCGTCTGCACAGCTGATAGCCGTCGATACCAGGCAGCATGACATCCAGCACGATCAGGTCGTAGAGCGCACTGCAGGCCAGGTGCAGCCCGCCAAGGCCATCCTGGGCGCAATCGACGCTGTAGCCCTTGAGTTGCAGATAGTCCAGCACGTTGGCGAGGATATCGCGGTTGTCTTCGATCACCAGAATACGCATGGAAAAGGCCTGCCCTCGGTATGGCGCGTTGTGCAACGTCGGTGAATGCCCGGAAGAGCGACACCCATTGGTTTTGATTGAACATCAGGCACGTTAAGGCTGCCTTAAGTTTGCCGGCCAACAATCCAGTCCAGCCCACCAGTCATTGAGACTTCATGATGGAACTGCCCTGGATTGATCAGATGCACGTACTGGCCCGTATCGGCCGTGAGCCGGCCTACACCCTGCAACTGGCGCTGGCCGGACAGGGTGAGCGGCGTCAGGCGCTGGAGCACTTTATCCAGCAGCGTTTTGCCGTACAGCACGCCGCCCGGGTTCGCCACTTCATGCCCTGCCTGCTGGGCCTGCATGACGCCCGGGGAGATGTCCAGGCCACCGTTGGCCTGCGTAGCGCCCAGGGACAGCCGCTGTTTCTCGAGCGCTACCTGGATCAGCCCATCGAACAGCGCCTGGCCACGCGCCACGGCGCGGCAGTGCCCCGCGAAACGATTGTCGAAGTCGGCAACCTGGCGGTAGGCGGCAGAGCATCTGCGCGCCTGCTGATCGTGGCGCTGACCGATCTGCTGGTCGCTCAGGGTTTCCAGTGGGTGGTGTTTACCGGGACGGCGATGTTGCTCAACAGCTTCACGCGGCTGGGGCTCTGTCCTCTGCCCCTTGGCCCTGCCGACCCGCAGCGCATGGGGGCCGAGCTGGCTGACTGGGGCAACTACTATGCGGGACAGCCGCAACTGATGGGCGGAGCCATTCTGCCCGGCCATCAGCAGTTGCTGCGCCAGGGCCTTTATGCACGCCTGGCCTACCAGCCGTTGTTCAGCCTTGACGAGGTGGCCCATGCTGCCTGCAGCTGAACCGTTATGGCGTTGCCTGGCGCAACACCAGGGCATCGCGCTGAGTGATGGCCAACGCTCGCTGAGCTATGCCCAGCTCGCGGAGCAAGTCAGCAAGCGGGCCCGTCTGCTGCAGCGCCACAAGGTACAAAGGGCAGCCCTGGCCCTGGATAACAGCCTCGACTGGGTCATCTGGGATCTGGCACTGCTGCAGGCGGGGCTGGTCTGCGTACCCTTGCCGGGCTTTTTCTCCGCCAGCCAGCAGGCGCATGTCTTGCAGGATGCCGGGGTTGACTGCCTGCTCGGTAACGAGGGGGCCCTGAGCCAGACCCACGGCTTTCAGCCGCATGGCGACGGGCTGTTGCTGCGCACCCCCGCGCAACGCCCGCGGCTACCCGCAGGTACTGCAAAGATCACCTACACCTCAGGCACCACCGGGCAGCCCAAGGGGGTATGCCTGAGCGCGCAAATGCAGCTGGCCGTCGCCGACAGCCTGCATCAGGCCAGTCGTAGCTGTCAGGTGCAACGTCATCTGTGTGTCTTGCCTCTGGCGACACTGCTGGAAAATATCGCCGGGATCTACGCGCCACTGCTGGCAGGCGCCTGTATCGAATTGCGTCCAGTCGCGCAGATTGGCCTGCAAGGGGCAAGCGGCTTCGATCTGCCACGCTTTATCGAAACCTTGCACGCCGTGCGCCCACACAGCCTGATCCTCCTGCCCCAACTGCTGCTGGCCTTGGTCAGCGCCGCCGAACAGGGCCTGACCCACGCCGCAGAGCTGCGCTTCATTGCCGTCGGCGGCGGCCGTGTCGCGCTGCAGGTTCTAAGACGCGCCGAGCAGCTGGGACTCCCGGTATTCGAAGGCTACGGCCTGTCGGAATGTGCTTCGGTGGTCTGCCTGAACAGCCCCGGCGCCAGGCGCCCTGGCAGCGTGGGACGGCCACTGGCGCATGTCGAACTGCGCATCGCCGAAGACGGCGAGGTCCTGGTTCGCGGCGCACAGATGCTCGGTTATCTCGGCGAGCCTGAACACCACGGAGAATGGCTGGGCACAGGTGACCTGGGGCAACTGCACGAGGGATTCCTCACCCTGTACGGTCGCAAAAAGCATCAGTTCATTACCGCCTATGGTCGTAACGTCAATCCCGAATGGGTCGAGGCGGAGCTGATCCAGCAGCCCTCCATCGCCCAGGCCTGGCTGTATGGCGAGGCCCTCCCCGGCAACCTGGCCGTGCTGGTGCCGCGCCAGCCGGGTTGTAGCGACACGGTGCTTGCCGAAGCCGTTGCCCGGGTCAATGCCGACCTGCCGGACTACGCCCGGGTGCACCACTGGATACGCGCCAGTCAGCCCTTCCATGTCGATAACGGCCTGGCCACAGCCAACGGCAGGCTTCGCCGTGGCGCCTTGCTGAAACATTACCAATCGGCCATTCAGGCCCTCTCGCACTAACGTCGAGGTACACCATGCAATTCTTTGATCAACTGCAATATCAGACCAGCGACGCCCGCGAATACCTGCTCGGCGCTCCCGTCATCCATGCCGCGCTGACCGGCACGGCAAGCCGCGAGCAGTACCTGGCCTTTCTTGCCCAGGCCTACCACCACGTCAAACACACCACACCGCTCCTGATGGCCTGCGGTGCACGGCTGCCCGAGCGTCTGGAGTGGTTGCGCGAGGCCACCGCCGAATACATCGAGGAAGAGCTTGGCCACCAGGAATGGATCCTCAACGATATCCGCGCCTGTGGTGGCGATGCCGAAGCCTTTCGCCAGGCGCAACCGGCCTTGCCCACCGAGCTGATGGTGGCTTATGTCTACGACCGCATCGCACGCCACAACCCGGTCAGCTTCTTCGGCATGGTCAACGTGCTCGAAGGCACCAGCATCGCCCTGGCCACCCAGGCCGCCAACGTACTGCAGGATCGTCTGGGCTTGCCGGCGCAGGCATTCAGCTACCTGACTTCCCACGGCAGCCTGGATCGCGAACACATCGAATTCTTCAAAGGCCTGATGAATCGTCTCGATGATGAGCACGACCAGGCCGCCATCGTGCACACCGCGCGCGTGGTCTACCGCCTGTATGGCGACATGTTCCGCAGCCTGCCCGCCTGAGGAGCCACGCCATGCAACTCACAGCGTGTCGTGCCCTGATCAGCGGAGCCAGTGGCGGGATTGGCCAGGCGCTGGTCGAGCAACTCTGCGCCGGCGGCGCCCAGCTCCTCCTGACAGGTCGCGACCAGGCCGCACTGGAGGCCTTGCAGCAACGCTTTCCCACGCAGATCAGCCTGGTCTGTGCCGATCTGTCGCAGGCTGACGGCCGTGCCCAGGTGGTGCATGCCGCCCGGGCGTTTGCCCCCCTCAACTGCCTGATCAATGCCGCCGGGATCAACCAGTTCTGCCTCTTTGCCGAGCAGGATGAACAGGCCATCGATCGCTTGATTACGCTCAATGTCAGCGCTCCCTTGCAACTGACCCGGCAACTGTTACCGCTGCTGCAGGCCCAGCCGCAGGCGCTGATCGTCAACCTGGGCTCCATTTTTGGCTCCATCGGCCACGCCGGGTTTAGCACCTATTGCGCCAGCAAGTTCGCCTTGCGCGGTTTTTCTGAAGCCTTGCGTCGTGAACTCGCGGACAGCCCTGTCAGGGTCCTCTACCTGGCGCCACGCGCCACACGCACAACCATGAACAGTGCCCGGGTACAGGCCATGAATGAAGCCTTGCAGGTCAGCATGGATGAGCCCCAGCAGGTCGCCCGACAGATCTGCCAGGCGATCATTCATGAACAGCCTGAACGCTACCTGGGCTGGCCGGAAAAACTCTTCGTGCGCCTCAACAGCCTGTTGCCGAGGCTGGTTGACAAGGCCGTGCGCGGCCAACTGATGACCATCAAACGCTTTGCGGGCCGCACCTGAATCCGCCCCAATCCTGTCTTACCGAGGAGAAACCGATGAAAAGCCTCCGTTTACTGAGCGGCCTGCTGCTCGCGCTGCTTACCCTGCCCGTTTTCGCTCTAAGCGCAGAGCAACAGGCACAACTGCAACAGATCCAGACGCGCTGGGCAGAGATCAACTACCAGTTGCCGGCCGCGCAACGTGAGCAGGCGTTTGCCCGGCTGGCAAGCGACACTGAACGTGCGCTGCAGGCCAGCCCCGCGGCCACTGAACTGCGCATCTGGCATGCCATCGTGCTGAGCACCTGGGCCGGGGCCAAGGGTGGGCTGGGTGCGCTGAGCCTGGTCAAACAGGCCAAGGGGGAACTGGAGCAAGCGCTGCAGGAAGATGACCAGGCACTGCAGGGTTCGGCCTATACCAGTCTGGCCAGCCTGTACTACCAGGTGCCGGGCTGGCCGATTGGCTTTGGTGATGAGCAACGTGCTGCCGAACTGTTCCAGCATGCGCTGCGCATCAATCCCCAAGGGCTGGATCCCAACTATTTTTACGGTGACTTCCTGCTGCGCCAGAAGCGCTACGCAGCAGCCCACGCTGCACTGAGCAAGGCACTGGCAGCCGCCGACCGACCAGGACGGCAGCTGGCTGATGCCGGACGCCGTGCCGAAGCACGCGCGCTGCTTGCACAAGTCCAGGAAAAAATGAAATAACCGCCGCCTGTTACGGCGGCCAGACAGGCCACGAGGTCACCTATGCGCATTTTGCTGGTTGAGGATGATCGCCCGCTGGGCGAAGGCATCCGTACCGCACTCAAGCCTGAAGGCTATACGGTTGACTGGCTGCAGGATGGCGCCAGTGCCCTGCATGCACTCAGCCATGAGAGCTTCGACCTGGCCATTCTCGACCTCGGCCTGCCCAGACTGGATGGTCTGGAAGTGCTCAAGCGCCTGCGCGCCGCTGCCAATGCCGTACCTGTTCTGGTACTGACCGCCCGCGATGCCACCACAGACCGCATTGCCGGGCTGGATGCCGGAGCGGACGATTATCTGGTCAAGCCGTTCGATGTCGACGAACTCAAGGCGCGCCTGCGTGCCTTGCTCAGGCGGCGCTTCAATCGACCCGAACCCACCCTAGAATACCGCGGTATCGTGCTTGATCCGGCCAACCAGCAGGTTAGCTACCAGGGCACCCCTGTCCCCCTGCCCCGCAAGGAGTTTGCCCTGCTCCACGAGTTGCTTGCCCAGCCCGGGCGGGTCATGACCCGTGACCGCCTGCAACAGGCGCTCTATGGCTGGGAAGAAGAAGTCGAAAGCAATGCCCTCGAAGTGCACATCCACCATCTGCGCAAGAAGTTCTTCCCCGAGCTGATTCGCACGGTGCGCGGTGTCGGCTATCTGGTGGACAAATGCTGATGCGCTCCATACGCCAGCGTACCCTGGCCCTGCTGCTGAGCATCCTGCTGATCTCTCTGGGGCTGATGTCCTGGCGCAGCTACCAGGACGCCCAGCATGAGATCGAGGAACTGTTTGATGCACAGCTGGCGCAAAGCGCACGCCTGGTGCAAGGCCTGGTAGGCCACGACATGGATCAGCCCACCCGCCAGGCGCTGCAGGCGGCACTCGACCAGGCCGTGCATACGCAGCGTCGCCACGACATGCCCGGGCACGATTACGAAAGCAAGCTGGGCTTTCAGGTAGTCAGCCTCAGCGCCGGTACGCTGCTGCAATCTGCCGGCGCCCCTGCCGGCGCCCTGTCAGCACTGCGCCGTGCCGGCCAGGCTAGGCACGCCACGTCCCTGGCTGACGGCTATCACAATGTCATGCTGGATGGCCGGGGCTGGCGCCTGTTCGTGTTGCACGACGCCGTTGACGACCTGTGGATTCTGGTCAGTGAACGGGAGGATGTGCGTGGCGAGCTGGTCAGCAAGATTGCCCGGCGCAGTCTGCTTCCTGACTTGCTGGGCTTGCCGCTGCTGGCCCTATTGATCTGGCTGGCGGTCGGCTGGGGACTGCGTCCACTGGCAGACATGGCACGCCTGCTCAAGCAGCGTGATCCTGACAACCTGGCACCGCTGCGCCTGCCGCCGCTGCCCCTGGAACTGGAGCCGGTCGCGGCCTCGCTCAACCGCCTGCTGCTGCAGGTCAATCAGTTGCTAGACCGGGAAAAACGCTTCATCGCCGATGCGGCTCATGAGCTACGCACGCCCCTGGCGGTCTTGCGCATCCACGCACAGAACGCCTTGCAAGCCACCAGCAGCAACGTGCGCGATGAAGCGCTGGGCCAGTTGCTGCATGGCGTAGACCGCGCTACGCGGATCGTCTCGCAACTGCTCACCCTGGCGCGCCTGGAACCCAACGCCCAGCAACATCATGCGGCACCGTGCAACCTGCTGGCCCTGACCCGGGAAACACTCGCCGAGCTCATCCCCCTGGCCCTCTCGCAAGGCCAGGAACTGTCACTGGAAGCTGACGAGCAGGCCGACATGCAGCTTTATGCAGATGCCGCCAGCCTGGCGATATTGCTGCAAAACCTGGTGGGCAATGCCTTGCAGTACACACCCGCCGATGGACAGATCATGGTCCGCCTGCAAGCCCTTGAAGACCGCCTGATTCTGGAGGTGGCCGACAGCGGGCCGGGAATTCCCGCCGAAAGCCGCGCGCAACTGTTTGAGCGTTTCTTCCGCCTCGGTACAGGACAAGGGGCCGGCCTGGGCCTGTCGATTGTCGCGCGAATCGCCGAACTGCACGGCGCCGACATCGCACTGCTCGACTCCCCGCTGGGTGGCTTGCAAGTCCGTGTCAGCTGGCCGCGCCAGCCTGCCTGACTTGCGAAAAACAGCACTGAATAAAAAAGCCCTGCACGTGCAGTAATGCTGTTCACTTAAGCATTTGAGCCCTGACGGGGCTTCCCCGAAAATCCGATGTCAGGTCCCTGGCATCGGATTTTTTATGTCTCTGCAACAGCAACTGCTCGACTTAGGTGAACTGTTCAACTTCTCGGATCTGAGCACCTTCACCCAAAACATCCCGATCGAGTGGGTGGCATCCGCTCTGGACTTGTCCGCCCAGGCCACCATAAGGCGGCGGCGTCTGCCCAGCGATCAGGTGCTCTGGCTGGTGCTTGGCATGGCCTTGTTCCGTGACGAGCCGGTGCATGAGGTCGCACGACGCCTGAATATCTGTGCCCAGGGGCTGGCCTCTCACGACCTGCTGGCCCGAAGCGGTGTCACCGAGGCGCGTAAACGATTGGGTGCCGATCCGGTTGAGTGGCTGTTTCGTCAGACGGGTAACCAGTGGGGTTGCGAGCGCTATGAGGGCGATACCTGGCAGGGCCTGCAAGTATTGGCCGTGGATGGCGCACTCCTGCGCACCCCAGACACGCCTGAACTCCGAGAGCATTTCGGCTCCGGCAATACCTCCACCGAGCGCCAGACGCCGTTTCCCATGCTGCGACTGGTAGCCCTGATGAACGTGCGCTCGCACCTGATTCTGGATGCGCAGGTGAGTCCCTACCGGCGCAGTGAGATGCGCTTGGCCGATGAGTTTATGCAGCAGATTCCCAATCAGTCGGTGACGCTGTTCGATAAGGGCTTCTGGAGTGCCGACTTGCTGTTGCGCCTGGGCGCCGCAGGGGAAAGCCGGCACTGGCTGATTCCGGCCCGCCAAGGGCTGGTTGGCGAGGAAGTCGCTCGTTACGGCAAGGGCGATCGTTTGCTGCGCATGAAGGTGTCGGCACAGGCACGAAAGCGCAACCCCGACCTGCCGACGCACTGGGAGGTACGTGAAGTCAGCTACGCCGTGAAGGACAAGATCAAGACAGTGCTCACCTCGCTGCCTGCGGATACTTACAGCGCCAAGACCATCGCCAAGCTGTATCAGGAGCGCTGGGAGATCGAGCTGGGCTTCCGGGATATCAAAAGCTCTCTGCAGCAGAATGCGATGACCCTGCGCAGCAAGGTAACGGAGCTGGTCTACCAGGAGGTCTGGGGCTTGTTGTTGGCCTACAACATCATCCGCCGCGAAGCCGGTCAGGCAGCCGTCGCCTTCGGCCGCTCTCCGGGCGACATCCGCTTCAAACCAGTAGCTCAATACATCGCCGTGCAATTGATCGTGATGGCGGCGGCCAACCCGATTTCAGCAACAGGAACACGATTGTCGGAGCTGAGAGCAGGAATCGGTGGGCTGTTTCTGGATCACCGTCCAAGGCCATCAAGACCAAGGACGGTGAAGATCTCAAAGACCCGTTATCCAGTGGATCGAAAGGCTGCTCCGCTTAAGTGA
>NZ_PIYS01000017.1:0-4092 GCF_002835605.1 Pseudomonas fluvialis
CAATTCATTGACCTGGAAGAGCAAGAGCAAAGGCAAAGGCAAGAGCCGTAGTAACAGAGTGAGAAGGGAATGGCCTGGAGCCTTAGTGCCACGTGAACGGCTGAGACAAAACCAGGATCATCTGAGACAAACGCAGGACAATAAGAGACAAAAAACAGTTGATTTTTGTCTAATGGCCCGACATTGTGTGTCTACACACAGACAAAAAAGGGGCGCTAAATGTCCGAAACAATCAACCTCAAGAAGCTTGTTTACAGCCCTGACTCCAACCCCCTGCTGGAGCCTCAAGAGGTGTCCGTGAAGAAGCGCTGGGTGAAGACCGGCACAGCTGAGGAGCTGGTAAGCACGGCAACTGGCGAGGTGCGCCAAACCTCTGCGATTTACACCGTGGACGAGCGCGATGACGCCAGCTTTGTGAAGGTCTTCGCTGCTGGCGTCGCTGCCGCTTTCGACCTTGGCCGTACCGCCTCGCGTGTCTTCCAGCTCGTCCTGCAAGAGTACGAAAGAGCGCCTATGCGTCAGGGCTTTGCCGAGAGCATTGAGCTGTCCTGGTTCAACGATGGGCTGTGCGGGCGGAAGGTGGATATGAGCGAGAAGACCTTCCAGCGCGGACTCAAAGAGCTGCTGGCCAAGCAATTCCTGGCGCCTCGCTCACCGACGACCTTTTGGGTCAATCCGGCCCTGTTCTTCAAGGGGGATAGGGTGAAGTTCATCACCGAGTACCGCCGCAAGGGGCCAGCATCGAAACCACAGCAGATCCAGGAGCCTAACCGCGACCCCGGCACCCTCGACTGGGTTAATGGGAAAGCGGACAGGGAGGGGGCAGAGTGAAGCGCAGCCAGGCACAGCGGCGTGCATACGCCATTCATCGGCTAGGGGTGGCAATGAAACGCCTGAGCGCGGCCAAGGGAAAGACCGACAAGCAGCAGGCAGGGCGGTGGGTAGCAGTCTGGGGCGTCGCTACAGGCGTGGTCCCGTTCCAATGAGCACCGCCCAGGAAGCCCGCGCAGCCGCCGAGGCGTGGCGCGCCCGCTGGCCAGGTCATGCCGGGGGCGTTGTCCTGGTCTGGGCCGGGGCCGGGTACGGCTGGAAAAACTGCCTGCGCGACGCTGGCCACGAGCGCCCCGGCGCGCTGGCCGTGGACGCTGACGGCAACGTCTACCGGGCCGAGGGCGGCAACGACCTGGACGGGGCCAGCGTGTGGGTTGTCGTGTAAGCCTGTGGCGCGCTGCGCTGTAGGCTAGTAGCCCTTCAGAATGCGGAACTGCCCGCGCTCGCCCCACGCATCGGCCTTGGTGTCTATCTCCGCGCAGAGGCGCTTTTCAGGCCCGCACATGGTCAGCACGACCTTGCCGCCTCGGGCCTCCAGGTTGGCCACCTCGGCGCGTAGCGCGGCGATTTCATCCGGTGTCGGCACCACCAGCAGCACGATGCCCAGGACAACCGCCAGCAGCAGCGCGGCAGTACCGGCCCACAGCGCCCCCCATTGCCAACTGAACGACGCCGCAGCTTGGCTCAATCGCTGCTCGGCCTCCTCGGCACGCCCTGTAACGCCCTCCAGCGCGCTTACAGCGGGTTTTACCGACCCGCCTAGGGTTTTCACTGTCTCGTCACGAACGGCCACCAGAGCGCCGCTGACGGCCTCTGAGACGGCAAGGCGCGTTGCCTTCTCGATGATCACCGCCGACGCCTTGCCTGCTGTCTCCATCTCCCGCACGGCGGCGCGGGCCTGCTCGATGGTCTGCCCCAGCTCGGCCCGCTGGGCCTCCAGCCGTTCCAGCGCCACCGCTGCCGCCTGCTGCTGCTCCTGGGCAATGGCCATCAGGCCGAACAGCTCCTGTTCACTCACGCTCATTGCATCGCCTCACATGCTGAAATCGGGGCCGCTGCGCCCCTTGGTGTTCGTCGGCCCGTCATTTCTCAAGGCCGCGCGTTTCGGGGCCTTCGCCCGCTCCTGTGCCGCCTGCTCGGCGGCGCGCTCCTGGGCGACTCGCTGCGCCTCGGCCGCCACCCGTGCGCGCTCGGCCTCGATCTTCGCGGCCATGTCCTGGGACTGCTGGAACCGGGCCTTGAACGCCTCCATGCCTGCGCTCGCCGCGCCTGTCGCCTGCTCGCGGGCTGCACGCTCGGCGCGGGCCTGCTCGATGTCGATGATTTGCGCCGACACGCTGCCCAGCTCGGCACGATCAGCGGCCAACTGGCGGCGGTCGTTGTTCACCTGGAGCCGGGTGACAGGGGCCAGCGGGGCGCGCTGCTCGCGCTCGCACTCCCGGCGTATGGCCGTCACCCGTGGGCCTTCGTGGATGGTCGGCAGGCGGTCAAGCTCGGCGGCGCGCTCCTGGTCGCCCGCCTCCAGCGCGGCGGCACGCTGCTCGACCAGTGAGCGCCGGTCTACCCGCTCGGCGCTGCCTGCCCGCTCCAGGGCGTGATTGGTGCGCGCCTCGATCATCGCCCGCACCCACTCGACTTCCTGCGGCCCGCGCTTCACGTCGTCCAGCTCGCGGGTCTTCTCGCCCAGCGCGCCGGACGGCTCAAGGCGGCGGGTGGTCATCAGGATGTGGGCGTGGTGGTTGCGCTGGTCGCCCTCCCGGTCAGGCGTGTGCACGGCCAGCGTGCCCGCTGTGCCGTAGCGGTTGGCCAGCGCCTGGGCGATGCCCTGGGCCAGCTCCCGGCGCTGCTCCGGGGTCAGCTCGGCAGGCAGGGCCACCAGCACCTCACGGGCTACGCGGGCGTTCTTGCGAACCTCGGCGGCTTCGGCCCGGTTCCACAGCTCGGCGGACGGCTGCGGGGTCATGCCCTCGGGCGCGAAACTGGCGACGTGTTCCACGCCAGTGCGCCGCCGATAGTCGTGGACTTCGCCGGTACGCAGGTCGGTGATCTCTTCGCCGTTTCGATAGGCAGCGGCGGCGGTGGCCGAGCGGCCCCCTCCCCTGCTGACTGTCTTGACGCTGGCTGAGTAGATCGCCACGGCTCTGGATTCTCGCTTTTGCTGTTTGGCTTTGGCTCTTGTCGGCTTGCCGACCGCGCTGCAAACGAAGTTTGCGTAAGTGCGCCCTTCTCTTCTTTCAGGGTCGGACTGTGCACGCCCACATCCTAGCGTAGAATGACCAAAACCGACACGTCATAGCAGAGGAAAGCAACGATGGCCGACCTAGAAGCACTCAAACTCAAGCGCGATCAACTCAACGCACGGATTCAGAAGGCAGAAGCACGACAGCGCGCCACAGCCAAAAAAGCCGATGATCGGGTCAAGGTGCTGGTGGGTGCCGCTGTACTCAACGCTGAAAGAAAATCCCCCATCATGGGGTTACTTCCAATGCTGGATGCCTTCCTGACGCGACCTGCTGAACGTCTGGCAGTGCTTGGTGAGGACGGGCAAGGCTCTGAGGCGTTCAAGCGACTGGTGGCCGGGGGTGGTGAATGAGCTTCCTGGTCAGCGTCCACATGCACCCGGACGTTGAGGCGGTTCGGGGAGAACACACGCTAGCTCTTTGGGAAGCTGGGTGGCCCCAGTGGGTCGATGATCTGCTTGAGGCCGGGAAGCTCACACAGTCCCGCTCTGACAACTTCCCCAGCCTGTACAGGGGTCTGGCCAGCGACATACTGCCGATGCTGCCCGCAAACCGGAGGATGTACCCGGCGCGCTACTTCACGCCCGAAATGCTCCAGGAGCGAATCAACGCATGCCCGCCTGATGCCGTCCTGGGCATCGAGATTTGGGATCAGTGCTGAGCACGTGAAATCGGTAACGCAGGCACGGTTAATCGGTAACGCCCCCGCTTCCTGATTACCCGCAAGCGAAGCGCGCAGGCCGTAGGCAGCGGCGTGAAGGAGCGAAGAGCCGTTGCACGGTGCCACGGTCGGACTCGGTGCCTGTACGGCTCACAGCGACTGGAAGGCCGCAGGATCACCCCACCATCTGCGCCGCCTGGGACAACCTGCCCACAGCGGTGAAGCGTGCTGTGGACAGCTCGTCAGCCCTCGACCCCAGCAAGCTGGGGCCCCACTCGGGCCACGGACAAAGCGGGTCAATTCATTGACCTGGAAGAGCAAGAGCAAAGGCAAAGGCAAGAGCCGTAGTAACAGAGTGAG
>NZ_PIYS01000018.1:0-377540 GCF_002835605.1 Pseudomonas fluvialis
TCACTTAAGCGGAGCAGCCTTTCGATCCACTGGATAACGGGTCTTTGAGATCTTCACCGTCCTTGGTCTTGATGGCCTTGGACGGTGATCCAGAAACAGCCCACCGATTCCTGCTCTCAGCTCCGACAATCGTGTTCCTGTTGCTGAAATCGGGTTGGCCGCCGCCATCACGATCAATTGCACGGCGATGTATTGAGCTACTGGTTTGAAGCGGATGTCGCCCGGAGAGCGGCCGAAGGCGACGGCTGCCTGACCGGCTTCGCGGCGGATGATGTTGTAGGCCAACAACAAGCCCCAGACCTCCTGGTAGACCAGCTCCGTTACCTTGCTGCGCAGGGTCATCGCATTCTGCTGCAGAGAGCTTTTGATATCCCGGAAGCCCAGCTCGATCTCCCAGCGCTCCTGATACAGCTTGGCGATGGTCTTGGCGCTGTAAGTATCCGCAGGCAGCGAGGTGAGCACTGTCTTGATCTTGTCCTTCACGGCGTAGCTGACTTCACGTACCTCCCAGTGCGTCGGCAGGTCGGGGTTGCGCTTTCGTGCCTGTGCCGACACCTTCATGCGCAGCAAACGATCGCCCTTGCCGTAACGAGCGACTTCCTCGCCAACCAGCCCTTGGCGGGCCGGAATCAGCCAGTGCCGGCTTTCCCCTGCGGCGCCCAGGCGCAACAGCAAGTCGGCACTCCAGAAGCCCTTATCGAACAGCGTCACCGACTGATTGGGAATCTGCTGCATAAACTCATCGGCCAAGCGCATCTCACTGCGCCGGTAGGGACTCACCTGCGCATCCAGAATCAGGTGCGAGCGCACGTTCATCAGGGCTACCAGTCGCAGCATGGGAAACGGCGTCTGGCGCTCGGTGGAGGTATTGCCGGAGCCGAAATGCTCTCGGAGTTCAGGCGTGTCTGGGGTGCGCAGGAGTGCGCCATCCACGGCCAATACTTGCAGGCCCTGCCAGGTATCGCCCTCATAGCGCTCGCAACCCCACTGGTTACCCGTCTGACGAAACAGCCACTCAACCGGATCGGCACCCAATCGTTTACGCGCCTCGGTGACACCGCTTCGGGCCAGCAGGTCGTGAGAGGCCAGCCCCTGGGCACAGATATTCAGGCGTCGTGCGACCTCATGCACCGGCTCGTCACGGAACAAGGCCATGCCAAGCACCAGCCAGAGCACCTGATCGCTGGGCAGACGCCGCCGCCTTATGGTGGCCTGGGCGGACAAGTCCAGAGCGGATGCCACCCACTCGATCGGGATGTTTTGGGTGAAGGTGCTCAGATCCGAGAAGTTGAACAGTTCACCTAAGTCGAGCAGTTGCTGTTGCAGAGACATAAAAAATCCGATGCCAGGAACCTGACATCGGATTTTCGGGGAAGCCCCGTCAGGGCTCAAATGCTTAAGTGAACAGCATTACGCCAGCTGGCGGGGTTTTTGTTGGCTGAGACGACAGGCCTGATTACTGGTAGGCGTCCATCGGCACACAGGCACAGAACAGGTTACGGTCGCCGTAGACGTTGTCGACACGGTTCACCGCCGGCCAGTACTTGTGCGCGCGGGTATGCGCGCTGGGCGTCACCGCCTCGGCGATGCTGTAGGGACGATCCCAGGCTGCCGTGACATCGGCCAGGGTATGCGGTGCGTGCTTGAGCGGGTTGTTGTCCGCCGGCCACTCGCCACGGGCCACCTTGGCGATCTCTTCGCGGATGCACAGCATGGCTTCGATGAAACGATCCAGCTCGTGCTTGGACTCGCTCTCGGTGGGCTCGATCATCAGCGTGCCAGGCACCGGGAAGCTCATGGTCGGCGCATGGAAGCCATAGTCCATGAGACGCTTGGCCACGTCCTCCTCGCTGATCCCGGTTTCCGCCTTGAGCGGCCGCAGATCGAGGATGCACTCATGCGCCACGCGACCATTCCGACCGCTGTAGAGCACCGGATAGGCCTCGCCCAGCGCGGCCGCCAGGTAGTTGGCGTTGAGGATCGCCACTTCGGTGGCATCACGCAGCTGTGGCCCCATCATGGCGATATACATCCAGCTGATCGGCAGGATGCTCGCACTGCCCCAGGGTGCCGCACTCACCGCACCATTACCCGGATTGGGCCCGTGCAACGGCACCACCGGATGATTGGCGACAAAGGGCGCCAGGTGCGCCTTGACGCCAATCGGCCCCATGCCCGGACCACCCCCGCCATGTGGAATGCAGAAGGTCTTGTGCAGGTTCATGTGCGACACATCCGCGCCGATATCGGCCGGACGCGCCAGGCCAACCTGGGCGTTGAGGTTGGCGCCGTCCATATACACCTGGCCGCCATGGCTGTGGATCAGCGCGCAGATCTCGCGGATGCCCTCCTCGTAGACCCCGTGGGTGGAGGGATAGGTGATCATCAGGCAGGACAGCTGCTCACCGGCTTGCGCGGCCTTGGCCTGCAGGTCGGCAAAGTCGACGTTGCCCTGCTCGTCGCAGTTGACCACCACCACACGCATGCTGGCCATCTGTGCCGAGGCCGGGTTGGTGCCATGTGCCGAGGCCGGGATCAGGCAAATGTTGCGATGCCCCTCGCCACGGCTCTCATGGTATTTGCGAATCGCCAGCAGACCGGCGTACTCGCCCTGCGCCCCGGAGTTGGGCTGCATGCTGATGGCGTCGAAGCCGGTAATGGTGCACAACCAGGCTTCCAGCTCGTCGATCATCAGGCGGTAGCCCTCGGCCTGCTCGCGCGGCACGAAGGGGTGCAGGTTGGCGAATTGCGGCCAGGTGATCGGAATCATCTCGCTGGTCGCGTTGAGCTTCATGGTGCAGGAACCCAGCGGAATCATCGCCTGGTTGAGCGCCAGGTCCTTGTTCTCCAGCTGCTTGAGGTAACGCAGCATCTCGGTTTCGCTGTGATGGCTGTTGAACACCGGGTGTTCGAGGAACGCCGACTGGCGCTGCAGCGTGGCCGGAATGCCGGCGGGCAGGCTGCCGGCATCCAGCACGTCGACCTGCAGACCATGCGCTTCGCCGAGGAACAGGTCGAACAGGTTGGCCAGGGTGTCGGCGTCGCAGGTTTCGTCCAGGCTGACCCCCAGGCGACGCTCGTCGATGATCCGCAGATTGATGCACTGGATATGCGCACGAGCGAGGATCTCCGCCTGGCGTGCGCCGACATCCACGGTCAGGGTATCGAAGAACTGCCGGTTAAGCGGCGGCAAGCCAGCCTGGGTCAGCCCCGCGGCGAGGATGGCAGTCAGCCGGTGGACCCGCTGGGCAATCCGCTTGAGCCCCTGCGGGCCGTGGTAAACAGCATAGAAACTGGCGATGTTGGCCAGCAGCACTTGCGCGGTACAGATGTTCGAGTTGGCCTTCTCGCGGCGGATGTGCTGCTCGCGGGTCTGCAGCGCCAAGCGCATGGCGTTGTTGCCGCGGGCATCCTTGGACACACCAATGATGCGCCCCGGCAGGGCGCGCTTGTATTCGTCACGACAGGCGAAGAAGGCCGCATGCGGGCCGCCATAGCCCATCGGCACGCCAAAGCGCTGCGCCGAGCCGAACACCACATCGGCGCCCAGCTCGCCGGGCGGCGTCAGCAGCACCAGGCTGAGGATGTCGGCGCTGACGCAGGCCAGCGCCTGCTGGGCATGCAGCTGCTCGATCAGCGGCTGGATATCGCGGATCTCGCCGTAGGTATCCGGGTACTGCAGCAGGCCACCGAATACCTGATGGTTGCCGAGGTTATCCGGCGTATCGACCACCACCTCGAAGCCAAAGGCTTCGGCGCGGGTCTGCACCACGGAAATGGTCTGCGGGTGGCAGTTCTGGTCGACGAAGAACAGGTTGCTCTTGCTCTTGGCCACGCGCTTGGCCATGGCCATGGCCTCGGCCGCCGCGGTGGCTTCATCGAGCAGCGAGGCACTGGCCAGGTCGAGGCCGGTCAGGTCGATGCTCAGTTGCTGGAAATTCAGCAGCGCCTCCAGGCGGCCCTGAGCGATTTCCGGCTGGTACGGGGTATAGGCGGTATACCAACCCGGGTTTTCCAGCACGTTGCGCAGAATCACTGTCGGCGTCAGGGTGCCGTGGTAGCCCATGCCGATCAGGCTGGTCCACAGCTCATTCTGCGCAGCATAACCGCTGAGCTTGGCCAGTGCGGCCTGCTCGTCCAGCGCGGCCGGCAGGGCCAGCGGCGCTTGCAGGTGAATGGCGGGCGGTACGGTCTGATCGATCAGGGCGGCACGGCTGTCCAGCCCCAGGCGTTGCAGCATGGCCTGCTGCTCGGTGGCATCCGGCCCCAGGTGGCGCTGCAGGAAGGCATCGGCTTGCTGCAACTGGGCCAGCGAAGGATTTTGCGACATGCGGGGTGACCTCAAGAAAAGACAAAGCCCCGACAAGTCAGGGCTTTGCACACAGCAGGGAATCAGGCGTCGGCTTCAGCCGCAGCCCGGTAGCCATCGGCATCGAGCAACGCATCCAGCTCGCTGACATCACTCGGCTTGAGCTGGAAGAACCAGCTGCCATAGGGATCGCTATTGACCAGCTCGGGGTTGTCGACCAGCGCCTGATTGACTGCCAGTACTTCGCCCGCCAGCGGTGCGTAAATGTCCGATGCGGCCTTCACCGACTCCACTACACCGGCTTCCTGGCCGGCGGCCAGCTGGGCGCCGACTTCCGGCAGCTCGACGTAGACCACGTCGCCCAGGGCTTCCTGGGCATGATCGGAGATACCCACGAACACCGTGCCATCATTTTCCAGGCGCGCCCATTCGTGGCTCGCGGCATAACGCAGATCAGCGGGGATATTGCTCATGCTTGTGTCCTCAAGAAAGCGCCGGCAGCCTGGCCACCGGCAAAAAAGGGAATTCAGATCAGCGCTTTGCCATGGCGCACGAAGTTCGGCTGAACGACACGCACCGGATACCACTTGCCACGGATTTCCACTTCAGCACGCTCGCCGGTGGCCAACGGCACGCGGGCCAGGGCAATCGACTTGCCCAGGGTCGGGGAAAAGCTGCCGCTGGTGATCTCCCCCTCGCCCACGCCTTCGACACGCACCACCTGGTGGGCGCGCAGCACGCCACGCTCTTCCAGCACCAGGCCGACCAGCTTGCTGGCCACGCCGGCCGCGCGCTCGGCCTGCAAGGCCTCGCGGCCAATGAAATCACGCGAGGCCGGTTCCCAGGCAATAGTCCAGGCCATGTTGGCGACCAGCGGCGACACCTGCTCGTCCATGTCCTGGCCATACAGGTTCATGCCGGCTTCCAGGCGCAGCGTATCGCGTGCCCCCAGACCAATCGGGGCGATGCCGGCGCCCAGCAGCTCGCCGAGGAAGTCCACCGCTTCACTGGCCGGCAGGATGATCTCCAGGCCATCTTCACCGGTGTAGCCGGTGCGTGCGATGAACCATTCGCCATCGGCCAGGCCCTGGAAAGGCTTGAGGCTGTGGATCAGTTCGGCGCGCGACGGGCTGACCAGCTCGGCGGTGCGGGCCCGTGCGTGCGGGCCCTGAATGGCCAGCATGGCCAGCTCGGCACGCTCACGCAGCTCCACCGCATAGTCGCCAAGCTGCGACTGCATCCAGGCCAGGTCCTTATCGCGGGTGCCGGCATTCACCACCAGGCGATAGCCGTGCGGCGTCAGGTAGACAATCAGGTCATCGATCACCCCACCTGCGGGGTTGAGCATGGCGCTGTACAGGGCCTTGCCCATCGTCTGCAGGCGCTCGACGTCATTGGCCAGCAGGTGTTGCAGCCAGGCCTTGGCCTGCGCACCGCAGACATCCACCACGGTCATGTGCGAGACATCGAACACCCCGCAGTCGCGGCGCACCTGATGGTGCTCCTCGACCTGCGAGCCGTAGTGCAGCGGCATATCCCAGCCGCCGAAATCGACCATCTTGGCGCCCAGGGCGACATGTTGGTCGTAGAGAGGTGTGCGCTGTCCCATGCATGACTCCGCAAGTACCGGGTTTCAGGTGGCGCGCATTGTAGCCGCAACCCCCCGCCCGGTCATCCCGCCTGACCGCTGCGCTCAGCGACGGGATCGGCGAATCAGTAGCACCACCGGCAACAGGCCAACCAGCACCAGGGTCAGTGCCGGCAGCGCGGCACGCGCCCATTCGCCCTCGCTGGTCATCTCGAATACCCGCACAGCCAGGGTATCCCAGCCGAATGGGCGCATCAGCAGGGTGGCCGGCATCTCCTTGAGCACATCGACGAACACCAACAGGGCGGCGGACAGCACCCCGGGCAGCAACAGCGGCAAATAGACGCGCAGGAACAGCCGCCAGCTACCCACCCCGAGACTGCGCGAGGCTTCCGGAAGCGACGGACGGATACGCCCCAGGGCGTTTTCCAGCGGGCCGAAGGCCACCGCCATGAAACGGATCAGATAAGCCAGTAACAGCGCACCGACACTCCCCAACAACAGCGGCTTGGCCGCACCACCCAGCCACTGCGAAAGCGGGATGACCAGCTGGTTATCCAGGTAGCTGAAGGCCAGCATGATCGACACGGCCAGCAGCGAACCCGGCAACGCATAGCCCAGGTTGGCCAGACCGACCGCCGCACGCACCGGCCGGCGCGGCGCCAGGCGCAAGGCAAAGACCAGCAACAGGGCCACGGTGACCGTGAGCAACGCCGCCATGCCGCCCAGGTACAGGGTATGCAGGATCAACGCCGTGTACCGCTCATCCAGGTCAAAACGCCCGCGCTGCCAGAACCACACCAGCAACTGCAGGAGCGGAATAATGAAGGCACACAACAGCACCAGGCCACACCAGGCACTGGCCGCCCAGGCCCGCCAGCCACGCAGGCGATACAGCGCCTTGCTGCGTGGCCGCTCGTTGGCGCTGCGCACATGGCCGCGCGCGCGCTTCTCGCCATACAGCACCAGGGCGACGAACAACAGCAACAGGCTGGCCAGCTGGGTGGCGCTGGACAGGCTGTAGAAGCTGTACCAGGTCTTGTAGATGGCCGTGGTGAAGGTATCGAAATTGAATACTGCGACCGCGCCGAAATCGGCCAGGGTCTCCATGATCGCCAGGGCCAGGCCGGCACCGATGGCCGGGCGCGCCATCGGCAACGCCACCCGCCAGAAGGCCTGCCAGGGTGACAGACCGAGGACCCGTGCCGCTTCCATCAACCCCTTGCCCTGGGCCAGGAAGGCACCGCGCGCCAGCAGGTATACATAGGGATAGAAGACCAGCACCAGCACGATGATCACCCCGCCGGTGGAGCGCACCCGCGGCAGGCGCAGGTCACTGCCCAGCCACTCGCGCAGCAGCGTCTGCAACGGCCCGGCAAAGTCCAGCAGACCGACAAACACGAAAGCCAGCACATAGGCGGGAATGGCAAACGGCAGCATCAGCGCCCAATCCAGCCAGCGCCGCCCGGGAAACTCACAAAGGCTGGTCAGCCAGGCCAGGCTGACACCCAGCAGGGTCACGCCCACGGCCACCCCGAGCACCAGCACCAGGGTATTGCCGATCAACCGTGGCAACTGGGTTTGCCAGAGATGCGCCCAGATCGTCGCGTCGACCTCATGCCAGGACAACAGCAGCACCGACAGCGGCAGCAGCACCAGGGCCGCAATGGCACAGACGATGGGATACCAGCGGTACTGAACGGGATGGGCCACGCAGACTCCTCGGCGCAGAAAAGACCACGCCCCGGACCGGCCGGGGCGCAGCAGTATAACCGCAAGCAGGGGCTGTTACGGCTTGCGGAAAGTCAAGCCCGAGCGGGATAGCGGAACAATTCGGCCTCCCGCCGGCAGACTTATTTCCAGCCGGCGCGATCCATCAGCATGGTCGCTTCGGCCTGACGCTTGCCGGCCACTTCCATGGCTACGGCATCGGCCTTGAACTCACCCCAGGCCGCCACTTCGGCTGACGGCTTGATCGCCGGGTTGGCCGGGTATTCCTGGTTGGCATCGGCAAACAGGTTCTGCGCCTCGGCACTGGTCATCCACTCCAGCAGTTTCTGCGCTTCGGCGGCATGCGGCGCATGCAGGGTCACACCGGCACCGGACAGGTTGACGTGTACGCCACGGTCAGCCTGGTTCGGCCAGAACGGCTTGACCTTGAGGCCCGGCTGCTGCTTGGCCAGACGACCGTAGTAATAGGTGTTGGCAATACCCACGTCGCACTGCCCGGCATCGATGGCCTGCAGCAGCGCCGTGTCGTCGGCGAATACATCAGTCGCCAGGTTGTTGATCCAGCCCTTGACGATTTGCTCGGTCTTTTCCGCGCCATGGGTTTCGATCAGCGTGGCGGTCAGCGATTGGTTGTAGACCTTCTTGCTGGTACGCAGGCACAGGCGGCCTTCCCAGGACTTGTCGGCCAGCGCTTCGTAGGTCGACAGTTCTTCCGGCTTGACGCGTTCCGGCGAGTAGAAAATGGTCCGGGCGCGCAGCGACAGGCCCGTCCAGGCACCGGTGCTGGAACGGTACTGCGGCGGAATGTTGGCTTCGATGACCGGCGAAGCGAGGGATTTCAGGACACCTTCCTGCTCGGCCTGCCAGAGGTTGCCGGCATCCACGGTGATCAGCAGGTCAGCCGGGGTGTTCTGCCCTTCGGCCTTGAGGCGGGCCAGCAACGGTGCCTCCTTGTCGGTGATGAACTTTACCTTGACCCCGGTCTTCGCGGTGTAGGCGTCAAACACCGGCTTGATCAGCTCATCGATCCGCGCGGAGTAGACCACGACTTCATCGGCAGCAAACGCCGGAGCGGCCAGGGCGGAAAGTGTCAGTGCAGCGAGAAGCGTCTTGCGAACCTGCATGGGAGTCCCCTCGATAGGTAAAATTCGAGGGTGATAATAGTGAATCCTATTTGCCTTCTCAATAAAACTTGTGTGACAGGCTGTCACGCCTGCCTAGCGCTGCGCTAGCTCACCGCGCGCACGCCGCACCACTTCATCACGCACCAGCTCGGCCATACGCTGTCGCGGGTCCTCGCGCACCGCCTGGCCACGGTGATACAGCAGAGTGACCGCGAAGGGACCGGTCCCGGTGGCCAGCACCGCAACATTATCCGGGCTGATGGTGGCGCGGCCGAGGTGCCGCGCCACCGGCCAGCGCAGGTCACCATAGGCGTGGTAGACCAGCTCGGAACAGACGATACGGTCGGTGGTTTCCACATCGAAGTTGAAGTCGTAGGCCTTGCCTACCTGGCGCAAGGTCTGCAACACCACGTCACGGCGCTGTGCCGGGCTGAGTTGCTCGTGGCGCAGCACCGCCAGGTCATCGACATTCAGGAAGTGCTTGAGTTTGCTCATGCTCACCCCGGCGCGCAGGGCCTCGACCACGCCACGGCCCTTGCGGATATCCTTGTGGTAGCGCCGCACCAGCGGATGCTCCCAGAGCCCAAGCTCGCGTAGCTGCTGCTCATTACCCACCCACACCGCCACATGTCCCCAATGCCCGGGGATAAAGGCATCGGTCAGACGGAACGGGGTTTTCTCCAGGAGAATGTCGCCCGGCTGCAGGCTGCCATACACCTCCAGCAGCACCTCCCGCCGGTCATATAGCTTGCCGCGGCGCGTTTCCACCAGGCCCACGGCATTGCCGAACAGCAGACTGGAGAAGTTGACGCTTTCGTTCTTCAGCAGGTTCAGGGTGTCCAGCGAATAACCACTGTAGAAGTCCACCAACCCACCCACGTAACCCACCGGGCGGAATTGACCGATCAGCCGCCGCGACGGACTCTGCTCGATCAACCCGCGCAGGTAGCGATGCTGCTCATCGTCCAGCACAGCCAGCTGCGCGGCATGCGCGTCCAGCCAGTCCAGGCCGCGCCGTACGCGGGCACGCTTGAGCGGCGAATTGAAGGAGCGCTCGATGCGATTGAGCGCACCGGCCGGCAAGGCGAAGCCACTGTCACGGCGATTGAGGTGCTGGCGGATGTCCAGGTTGCTGCTGTACAACGTGACCACGGTCAGGTAGTTGTCGTAGAGCAGCAGCGCCGCCGCCAGCGACATGCCGATACCGCTGGCCTGCACCTGCGCTTGGGCGGCGTCGCCGGGCAACTCGCGCGCCAGCCAGCACTCATGCTCGCGGGCCAGCGCCAACAGCGCCTGGCGCTGCGCCAGCAACTGCGCGGCGCCTTCGTTGAGGCGACGCAGGTCGCCGCCGGACAACGGCTCGCCGGCCTGCTCGCGGGCTTTCAGTTGACGGAAGAACACCAGGGCACGGGCGCGCAGGCTGAGGTTCTCCTCGACCAGCAGTTGAAAACGCTCGACCTTGGCAGCCATCGCCGGCGCACTGTCCAGCGCCGGCCCGCGCTGCCCGAGGCACAGCCCCAGTGGCGCCGCATGGGCCAGCCCGGCGCCCAGCCACAGGCACAGCCCGACCACTATCCACCCGAAAACACCCGGCTTGCCTGGCATACCCACCTCCCTGTCGACCGGCAGGCATTCTAGCCGGCCAGCGCAACGCCCATTCGGCAACACATCACGCGGTCACCATAAAGCGCGCAATCAGGGGCGGGCCAGCTCCGGCAGGTCGCCGCTCAGGCCCAGTGCCTGGCGCACGAACAACGCCTTGGCTTCGGCCAGGCCATCGACCAGGTTCAGCCCGCTGTTGCGCAACCAGCGCACGCTCAGCGGGTCAGCCTGGAACAGGCGCTGGAAGCCTTCCATGGCGGCCATCATGGCCAGGTTGTGCGGCATGCGCCGCCGCTCGAAACGACTCAAGGTCTTCTCGCTGGCCAGCGCTTCGCCACGACGCAGCGCATGCAGCAACACCTCGGCCAGGGTTGCAGCGTCGAGGAAGCCCAGGTTGACGCCCTGCCCGGCCAACGGGTGGATGGTATGCGCGGCATCACCGATCAACGCCAGGCCAGGCTGGATATAGCGCTTGGCATGCCGCTGGCGCAACGGAATGCACAGCCGCGGATCGACCTCCAGTACCTCGCCGAGGCGCCATTCAAAAGCCTTGCCCAACGCCTGGCGGAACGCCTGGTCGTCCAGCGCCATCAGGCGCCGGGCTTCTTCCGGCACAGTCGACCAGACGATCGAGCACCAGTGCTCATCCTCGCCCCGGCGCAACGGCAGGAAGGCCAGCGGGCCATCATCGGTGAAGCGTTGCCAGGCAGTAGCCTGATGCGCGTCAGCGCAACGCACACTGGTCACGATGGCATGGTGCAGGTAATCCCATTCGCGGGTGGCGCAGCCGGCCATCTGCCGCACGCTGGAATTGGCACCATCGGCAGCCACCAGCAAGGGCGTGCGCAGCTGCCGGCCATCGACCAGCTGCAACAGCCAGTCATCGCCATCCCGGCGCAACTGTTCAAGGCGTGCATTGGGCAACAGGCCAACCTCACTGTCGAACAAGGCTTCCAGCAGGGCATCCTGCACCACACGGTTTTCGACGATATGCCCGAGGTTATCGGCATGCACGCTGGCCGCGGAGAAGTGGATGCTGCCAGTACCGGAGCCGTCCCATACCTGCATCTGCGCATAAGGGCTGGCCCGCCTGGCCTGCACGCCCGGCCAGACCTGCAAACGTTCCAGCAGGCGCTGGCTGGCCATCGACAGGGCGCTGACCCGTGGTTCGAAAGGCGCTTCGCCGCTGAACGGACGTACCGCCATCGAGCCACCATCCAGGAGCAGGATATTCAGGCCGCTGTCCTTGAGCGCCAGGGCCAGGGCGCTGCCCACCATCCCCGCGCCCACGATGATCAGATCCGCTTGCATCCTTGGTCCTTACGCGGCCTGCCGCGCCTGCGGCTTGCGCCGCACATAAAGAGTCTTCTGCACCCGCGCCACCAGGGTACCGGCGCCATCGCGCACTTCCACATGCAACTTGGGCAGGTACTTGTCGCCAGCGGCGGTGTGCTGGCGAATTTCCTCCAGCAGGTGCTCGTCAATGTGGAAGTCGGCAAATACCGGCCCCTTGCCGGGGCTGACGAATTCGATGTTGGCCGCCTTGTCCCAGACGATGTAGTCGCGCCCGAGGTTCTCCATGATCATCAGCATGAAGAACGGATCGGTCATCGAATACAACGAACCGCCGAACTGGGTGCCGACGTAATTGCGGTTGTACCAGCCCAGCCCCATACGCACCCTGATCTGGCGCATGTCTGCGGCCAGCGACTGGATGCGGATGCCCGCCCCCAGGTAGGGCGGGTAGAAGTTCATGGCCCAGCGCAGAAAGCGCGCCTTGCGAGCCAGCCGTTGCTTGTTCATGGTCATCCTAATAGCGTGTGCCCAGGCCCATGGCCTGGCGGGCAAACCAGCGCTTGGCCGGCGGCAGCAGATCGAGCCCCAGCAAACCGAGGTTACGCCCACTGACCAGCAGCGGCTGGGCATTGGAAAACAGCCGGGTCACCCGGTCGGAAAAGCCCACCGTCATGTCCTGATCGAGACGCTGGGCCTGCACATAGGCCTGCAGCACGGGCAGTGTTCCCAGGTTCTGCGGGTCGCCAGCGAGCAGGGTGTCGGCCAGCGCCAGCACATCGCGCAGCGACAGGTTGTAGCCCTGTCCGGCAATCGGATGCAGGCTGTGCGCGGCATTGCCCAGCAAGACCAGATGGGAACGCACCTGCTCCTCGGCTTCGATCAGCGTCAGCGGGTAGAGGTGGCGGCTGCCTACCTGGCGCAACGCGCCGAGGCGATAACCGAAGGCCTCCTGCAGTTCGCCGAGAAAGGCCCGCTCATCCAGCTGCTGCAGACGCAAGGCTTCGTCATGCGGGCGTGTCCAGACCAGCGCGCAGCGGTTGTCCGACAGCGGCAGCAAGGCCATCGGCCCGGCATCGGTGAAGCGCTCGAATGCCTGGTTGGCATGTGGCTCGGCCGGGCTGACATTGGCGATCAGCGCCGTCTGCCCGTAGGGCGTGGCGCGCACGGCGATACCCAGCTGCTCGCGCAGGTTCGAGCGCCCGCCGTCAGCAAGGATCGCCAGATCACACTCCAGGCGCTGGCCGTCGGCCAGCTGCAGGGCATAACCATCGGCCAGCGGCTGCAACGACTCGACCTGCGCCGGGCAGCGCCACTGCACCACGCGTTTGTCGAGCGCCTGCCACAGGCAGTGCCCCAGCCAGGCGTTTTCCACCACGTAGCCCAGCGCCGGCACGCCCTCATCCGCCGCGCACAGGCGGGCCGCAGCAAAGTGCCCACGGTCGGAAACATGGATGCTATCGATCGGCTCGGCACACGGCGCGATGAGCGGCCACAGGCCCAGGCGCTCGTAGATCTGCCGGGTGCCGTAGGACAGCGCACTGCTGCGCGCGTCATAGCTCGGCTGGTAATCGCTGCCCGGGGCAAATGGCTCGATCAGCACGATCTGCCAGCCGCGCTGCAATGCGCCCTGCTGCAACGCCAGCGCCAGGCTGGCACCGACCAGGCCCCCACCGACGATGGCGATCTGCACACGACTCATCTCAGGCAGCCCCGTTGCGCGCGGCGGCCATCAGCGCTTCGATCTCGGCGACGCTTTTCGGCACGCCGCCGGTGAGGATCTCGCAGCCGCTCCTGGTCACCAGCACGTCATCTTCGATGCGCACGCCGATGCCGCGCCATTTCTTGGCGACCTGCTCGTTGTCCACGGCGATATAGATACCCGGCTCGACTGTCATCGCCATGCCCGGCTCGAGCACGCGCCATTCGCCGCCGACCTTGTAGTCGCCGACGTCGTGCACATCCATGCCCAGCCAGTGGCCGGCGCGGTGCATGTAGAAGGGCTTGTAGGCCTCGGCGGCGATCAGCTCGTCGAGCGCGCCTTCGAGCAGGCCCAGTTCGAGCAGGCCGGCGGTGATCACCCGTACCGTCGCCTCGTGCGCTTCGTTCCAGTGCTTGCCTGGAGCGATTTCCTTGAAAGCGGCCTCCTGGGCGGCCAGCACCAGCTCGTAGATCGCCTTCTGCTCGGCCGAGAAGGTGCCGCTGACCGGGAAGGTGCGGGTGATGTCGCTGGCGTAGCAGTCGATCTCGCAACCGGCGTCGATCAGCACCAGGTCGCCGTCCTTGAGCGGTGCATCATTCTCGCGGTAATGCAGGATGCAGGCATTGCGTCCAGCAGCGACAATCGAGCCGTAGGCCGGCATCTTCGCCCCGCCCTTGCGGAACTCGTAGTCCAGCTCGGCTTCCAGGTGATATTCGTAGAGACCGGCGCGGCACGCCTGCATGGCCCGTACATGGGCACGCGCGCTGATCTCGGCGGCCTCGCGCATCACCTTGGCCTCGGCCGCGCTCTTGTACAGGCGCATGTCGTGCAACAGATGGTCGAGGGCGACAAATTCGTTGGGCGGCTGCGCGCCCTGGCGAGCCTTGGAACGGATCAGGTTGATCCACTCCATCAGCCGGTGGTCGAACTCCTGATTGCAGCCAATGGCGTAGTAGACGCGATCACGCCCTTCGATCAGCCCGGGCAGAATGTCGTCAATATCGCCAATCGGGAAGGCGTCGTCGGCGCCATACTGGCTGACCGCACCTTCCTGGCCGGCACGCAGACCATCCCACAGCTCACGCTCGGGATTGCGCTCGCGGCAAAACAGTACGTACTCGCCATGCTCGCGGCCGGGAATCAGCGCCAGCACCGCCTCCGGCTCGGGGAAGCCGGTGAGGTACTGGAAGTCGCTGTCCTGGCGATACACATGCTCGACGTCGCGGTTGCGGATATACACCGGCGCCGCCGGCAGGATGGCGATGCTGTTGGGTTCCATCTGCGCCATCAGCGCCTTGCGCCGACGGGCATATTCAGCCTTGGGAATACGCGACATGCGAACAACCTCAGTGCAGGGCCGGCTTATTCTCGGCCGCCAGGGGCGCGGCACACTCAGCGAACAGCAACAGCGGGGCAACCCGCAGGTATTCCATGACCTCCATGAAATCGCTCTCGCCGTCCTCGGACTCTTCCAGCGCTTCCTCGACCTGGGCAATCGACGCCAGGTCCTCGAGCACCTCGACCGCTTCGCCGGACAGCGCGCGGTCACCGGCGGTCAGGCCAAAGCCGGTGAGGAAGCCCTGACACCACTGGCCCATGGCCTGGGCGCGCTGCAACAGCGGCTGCTCGTCGTCGGGCAACATCACCAGCAGCGCCATCTCGCCGCCGGCCAGCTCGTTGCGCAGCATGTCCTGCAAGCCCAGCAGGGCCTGGCGTACCGTATCGGGCAGTGGCTCGCCGAGCAGCTCGACAGCATCCTGCAACCAACCCTCTGCGGCAAAGCCCGCGCCGGCACAACTGCGCCCGACCAGCAGGCCATGCAGTTCGGCGGGGGAAACAGGCTGCTCGCAGGTGGCCAGCAGGTCGGCAAAGGCGGAATAGGCAGAACGGGATTCGGACATGGGCAAGGGGCGCCACTCGGCGCAATCACTGGATTGGAAGGCCGCTATCCTAGCACCCCGCCACGGGCCAAGACCAATCACGCCAGCCCATGCGCCCACGCCTGGCTTGCGCTATAGTCGCGCCATTTGGCAGCGAAGAAAGACCCCATGCCCAATACCGACCTGCAGAGTCTGACCGCCAAGCTGGACCAGTTGCTGCGTCGCGTGGAGCAGCTGAAGGCACACAATCGCCTGTTGCAGGCCAACGAGAAGGCCTGGCGCGAGGAACGTGCCCAACTGATCGAAAAGAACGAAACCGCCCGTCAGAAGGTCGAAGCGATGATTTCTCGCCTCAAGGCCCTGGAGCAGGACACATGAGCCAAGCCAATACCGTCACCGTGCACATTCTCGACAAGGAATACTGCATTGCCTGCCCGCCAGAGCAGCGCGGCAACCTGGAAAGCGCGGCGCGCTATCTGGACGGCAAAATGCGCGAGATCCGCTCCAGCGGCAAGGTGATCGGCGCCGACCGGATTGCCGTGATGGCCGCACTGAACATCACCCACGACCTGCTGCACAAGCAGGATCGCCTCGACCAGGAAGCCAGCGATACCCAGCAACAGGTACGTGATCTGCTCGACAAGGTCGAACAGGCGCTGGGCGATAGCGAGCAGGACACCCGCAGCCTGTTCTGAGTTTTTTAGCAAACGGCAACCGACGCGCAGGCAGATGGCGGTATAATCCGCACATCCCTGGGGTGTTGGCCAGTCGGTGATGTCCCTGAGCCGATACGCACAACCACGGGGGTGCCACCAAGGCCGGTGTGCATGTCCGCCCGACGGAAAGCCTTAACGCCTTGTGTCACCTCCACCTTGAACTTTCGGGTTCAAGGGCTAAACCGACAGCGGCACTACCGGGGAGCCTCTTTCAGGATGTCCATCCCTAGCGAACAGCCTACCCGCCACAGCCTGCGCCGCCAGCTGCGCGAAGCGCGCCGCGCGCTGAGCCGGCTGGAACAACGTCAGGCCAGCCTCGGCCTGTATCGGCAACTGGCGCAACATCCCAGCTTCCGCCGCGCCCGGCACATCGCGCTGTATCTGGCCAACGATGGCGAAATCGACCCGCAACCCCTGCTGCGCGCCGCTCAGCGCCGCGGCAAGCATACCTACCTGCCGGTACTGGCCAGCTGGCCGCGCACGCACATGCGCATGCAGCGCCTATTGCCTGGCGAGCGCCTGCAACGCAACCGTTTCGGCATAGCCGAACCGCGCCCGAATCGCGCCCGGCAACGCCCACTGTGGGCACTCGACCTGTTGCTGCTGCCGTTGGTGGGTTTTGATGAACAGGGTGGCCGCCTGGGCATGGGCGGCGGCTTCTACGACCGCAGCCTGGCCTATCGCCAGCGCCGTGCGCACCTGCTCGGGCCGCGCCTGTTCGGCCTAGCTCATGAGTGCCAGAAGGTTGACTGCCTGCCGCTGGCCAGCTGGGACGTACCGTTGCACGGCGTGATCACCGCGCAACGCCGCTACGGTTGCTGAATGACGGTCTCGGCCTGTGGCTGCCAAAGTGCCTGGCTGTAGGCCGTGGTTACCAGGCCGAGCCCGAGAAGAATGACCAATACCCAGAGAAGATCCGGTTTCTTGCCTTGCATACCTGCCCCCGCGAAGTCGTTCAGTTCCCGCGACGCAATCAGCGCCGGCGGAGCTGCACGCAGTCGTTATGACGACCTTGTTGCTCTTGTTTATGGCAGGGACTGTCCATTCCCCAAAGCCGCCACAAACCCTGTGCGGTTGGCCTGGCAAGCCAGGCGAGGCATTCTCCGAAAAGCTGGCGGAACAATGCAAATTTCTGGCGTCAAACTCCAGTAATCGCCGCAGTATGATCCTTGTCTGACAATCTATTCTGTGCACTGAATCGCACTAGGAAGCAAAGCCGATGCCCTACTGGCTGATGAAATCCGAGCCCGACGAATTCTCCATCGACGACCTGGCCGAGCGCGGCCAGGCTCGCTGGGATGGCGTACGCAACTACCAGGCGCGCAACTTCCTGCGCCAGATGCAGGTGGGTGAGCGGTTCTTCTTCTATCACTCCAGCTGTGCCGAACCAGGCCTGGCAGGGATCGGCGAAATCGTCCGGACGGCGTACCCCGACCCCACCGCCTGCGACCCGCAGAGTGTCTATCACGACCCGCGCTGCCTGCGCGGCGAGAACCCCTGGTCAGCCGTCGAGGTGGCTTTCGTCTGCCGCTTCCAGCCCCTGCTGAGCCTGCGCCAGTTGCGCACCCAAGCCCATCAGGCAGCACTCGCCGACCTGGAGCTGCTGCGCAAGGGTAGCCGCCTGTCCGTCATGCCGGTCAGTACAGCGGCCTGGCAGGCCCTCTGCACGCTGGCCGACGTTCCGCCAGGTTGATGCACATCAACGCGCTTTGTTGACTGTTCGGCCATACTCCGCGCACAGTCGACAAGCCGCAATGGCGCCGTCAGCCGCCCTGCAGCGGCGCACAATAACAATACCCCTTTCTGATCGATGTTCCGTGCCCGGCAGGCCGCTGGCCGTGTCGCGCACCTTTTGGCACGAGGCAAATGGATGAACACGCGTAGCGGTACTCCCTGGATAAGCCGTCTGGCCATAGGCGCCGCTGTGTGTGCGGCCGTGGCGCTGGCCTGGTATGAACTGCGCCCGCAGGGGCTCGGCGAAGGCTTTGCCAGCGGCAACGGGCGTATCGAAGCCACCGAAGTGGATATCGCCAGCAAGCTGGGCGGACGCATCGCCAGCATTGCCGTCGAGGAAGGTGACTTCGTCAGCGCCGGCGATGTGCTGGCCAGCATGGATACCCAGGTACTGCAGGCACAACTGGCCCAGGCCGAAGCCCAGGTGCGCCAGGCCGAGAACAGCCGGCGCACTGCCGAGGCGCAGGTCAGCCTGCGCGAAAGCGAGGCCGTGACCGCCGCCGCCATCGTCCGCCAGCGCCAGGCCGAACTGGACGCCGCACGCAAGCGCCATGTGCGCAGCGCCGCGCTGGTCGCACGCAATGCCCTGGCCCAGCAACAACTGGATGACGACCTGGCCCGTCGGCAGAGTGCCGAGGCCGCCCTGGCCGCGGCACGCGCCCAGGTGCTCTCCGCCGAAGCCGGCATCAGCGCGGCACGCTCGCAGGTCATCGAAGCCGAGTCGGCCATCGAAGCCGCGCGCGCCAGCGTGGCACGCCTGCAGGCGGACCTCGACGACAGCCAGCTCAAGGCACCGCGCGCCGGCCGCATCCAGTACCGCCTGGCCCAACCTGGCGAGGTACTCGGGGCGGGCGGCCGGGTACTCAACCTGGTCGACCTGGGTGATGTCTACATGACCTTTTTCCTCCCGGAGCGCGTCGCCGGACGCGTGGCCCTCGGCCAGGAGGTACGCCTGGTGATAGATGCAGCGCCGCAGTATGTGATTCCTGCCCGCGTCAGCTACGTGGCCAGCGTCGCGCAATTCACACCGAAGACCGTGGAAACCGCCAACGAGCGGGAGAAACTGATGTTCCGGGTCAAGGCGCGCCTCGACCCGGCGCTCCTGCAAAAGCACCTGCAGCAGGTCAAGACCGGGGTTCCCGGCATGGCCTACCTGCGCCTGGACGAGAGCCTGCAGTGGCCGGACGAACTGGCCCTGCGCGTGCCTGAATGAACAGCGCGGAGGTGGTCGCCAGGCTGCAACAGGTCAGTCTGCGCTATGCCGACAAGCTGGCGGTGGACCAGGTCAGCCTGGAGATCCCCGCCCGGCAGATGGTCGGCATGATCGGCCCAGATGGCGTCGGCAAGTCCAGCCTACTAGCGCTGATCGCCGGCGCCCGGCAAATCCAGCAGGGCCAGGTCGACGTGCTGGGCGGCGACATGGCCAGCAGTCGCCACCGCCGCCAGGTCTGCCCGCATATCGCCTACATGCCGCAGGGCTTGGGCAAGAATCTCTACCCGACGCTGTCGGTGTTCGAGAACCTGGACTTCTTTGGCCGGCTGTTCGGCCAGGACCGCGCCGAACGCGAGGCGCGCATCGATGAACTGCTGCGCAGCACCGGCATGGCAGCCTTTCGCGAACGCCCGGCCGGACAGCTGTCCGGCGGCATGAAACAGAAGCTCGGACTGTGCTGCGCGCTGATCCACGATCCCGACCTGCTGATCCTCGATGAACCGACCACCGGCGTCGACCCGCTGTCACGCAACCAGTTCTGGGAGCTGATCGCACGCATCCGTCAGCAGCGCCCGCACATGAGCGTGCTGGTGGCCACCGCCTACATGGAGGAAGCCGAACGCTTCGACCACCTGCTGGCGATCAACGACGGTCAGTTGCTGGCCGCCGGCAGCCCCGCCGAACTGCGCCAGCGCACCGCCTGCGCCACCCTGGAAGAGGCCTTCATCGCCCTGCTCCCGGAAGCACGGCGGCGCAATCACCAGGCCCTGCACATCCCGCCGCGAACCCAGCACGATGCAGCCGCGCAGATCGCCATCGAGGCACGCGAACTGACCTGCCGCTTTGGCGACTTCGTGGCCGTCGACCGGGTCAATTTCCGCATCGAGCGCGGGGAAATCTTCGGTTTCCTCGGCTCCAACGGCTGCGGCAAATCGACCACCATGAAGATGCTCACCGGGCTGCTGCCGGCCAGCTCCGGCGAAGCCTTCCTGTTCGGCCAGGCCATCGACCCGCACGACATGGCGACTCGTCGGCGGGTCGGCTACATGTCCCAGGCCTTCTCGCTGTATAGCGAACTGAGCGTGCGTCAGAACCTGGAGCTGCATGCCCGGCTGTTCCATCTGCCCGCGGCACAGATTGCCGGGCGCGTCGCCGAGATGGTCGAGCGCTTCGACCTCGTCGAGGTACTCGACAGCCTGCCGGACAGCCTGCCGCTTGGCTTGCGCCAGCGCCTGTCACTGGCCGTGGCGGTGATCCACCAGCCGGAAATTCTCATCCTCGACGAACCCACCTCGGGGGTTGACCCGGTGGCCCGCGACGGCTTCTGGCAGCTGATGATCGACCTGTCGCGCCGCGACGGGGTGACCATCTTCATCTCCACCCACTTCATGAACGAAGCCCAGCGCTGTGACCGCATCTCGCTGATGCATGCCGGCAAGGTGCTCGACAGCGACACCCCGGCCGGCCTGATGGCCAAGCGCGGTCTGCCCAGCCTGGAAGCCACCTTCGTCGCCTATCTGCAGGAAGCCGTGGGCAGTCCGCCCGCGCCAACCGACAGCCCGGCCACGCCGGCCAGTCCACGTCCGTCGGCGGCCAGCCCGCGCTTCAGCCTGTTGCGCCTGTTCAGCTATGCCTGGCGCGAGGCTCTGGAGCTGCGCCGCGACCTACTGCGCGGCAGCATGGCGCTGTTCGGTACCGTGCTGCTGCTATTCATCATCGGCTACGGCATCAGCCTGGATGTCGAAGACCTGTCCTTCGCCGTGCTCGACCGCGACCAGAGCGGCAGCAGCCAGCAGTATCTGCTCAACCTGGTGGGTTCACGCTATTTCATCGAGCGCCCGCCCCTGCACGACTATGCCGAGCTGGAACGACGCATGCGCAGCGGCGAAATCAGCCTGGCCGTGGAAATCCCGCCCAACTTCGCCCGTGACCTGAAGCGCGGCGCCAGCCCACAGGTCGCCATGTGGATCGACGGCGCCATGCCGACCCGGGCAGAAACCATCAAGGGCTATGTGCAGGGCATGCACCAGAGCTACCTGCAGGAACTGGCCCGCCAGTCCAGCCAGGCCAGCGCAGCGCTGCCGGTGAACCTGGAGGTGCGCTACCGCTACAACCCCGACGTGGAAAGCCTCAAGGCCATGGTGCCAGCGGTCATCCCACTGCTGCTGATGCTCATCCCGGCCATGCTCACCGCGCTGGGCGTAGTGCGCGAAAAGGAGCTGGGCTCGATCATCAACCTCTACGTCACCCCGGTTACCCGCCTGGAATTTCTCCTTGGCAAACAGCTGCCTTATGTCGCGCTGGGCATGCTCAGTTTCCTGCTGCTGGTGCTGCTGGCGGTCGGCGTGTTCGACGTCCCCCTCAAGGGCAGCCCGGCTACCCTGCTGCTCGGTGGCCTGTTGTACATCTTCTGCGCCACCGGCCTGGGCCTGCTCATGTCGACCTTCACGCGCAGCCAGATCGCTGCGGTGTTCGGCACCGCCATCGCCACACTGGTCCCGGCCATCCAGTTCGCCGGACTGATCTACCCGGTGTCGTCACTGGAGGGCTTTGGCGCGCTGATCGGCCACCTGTATCCGACCTCGCACTTCCTGGTGATCAGCCGTGGCACCTTCTCCAAGGCCTTGCAACTGAGTGACCTGTACCCACAGTTCCTGGCCCTGTTGCTGACCATCCCGCTACTGACCCTGCTCAGCGCCCGACTGCTGAAAAAACAGGAGGTCTGATGCTGTCCAACATCTTCCAGCTCGGCCTCAAGGAACTGCGCAGCCTGCAGCGCGACTATGCCCTGTTGCTGCTGATCCTCTGGGCCTTCAGCCTCGGTGTCTACACCGCGGCCAGCAGCATGCCGGAAAGCCTGCACCACGCGAGCATCGCGGTGGTCGACGAGGACCGCTCAGCGCTCTCGCAACGCCTGGTCGATGCCTTCCAGGAGCCGTACTTCCGCACCCCGCAGCGTATCGACCTGGCCGAGATGGATCGCGGCATGGATGGCGGGCGCTATACCTTCACCCTGAATATTCCGGCCAACTTCCAGCGTGATGTGCTGGCCGGGCGACGGCCGGCGGTGCAGTTGAATGTCGATGCCACCCAGGTCAGCCAGGCCTTCACCGGCGCCGGCTATATCCAGAGCATCGGCCTGGCGGAAGTCAGTGAATTCCTCCAGCACTACCGGGGCACACCGGCGCAGGCCGCCGAACTGCAGGTCAAGGTGTCCTTCAACCCCAACCTGACCCGGGCCTGGTTCGGCTCGGTGATGGAAGTGATCAACCAGATCACCATGCTGTCGATCATCCTCACCGGGGCGGCGCTGATCCGCGAGCGCGAGCACGGCACCGTGGAACACCTGCTGGTGATGCCGGTGACGCCGCTGGAAATCATGCTGGCCAAGGTCTGGTCGATGGGCCTGGTGGTATTGCTGGCCACCGCGCTGTCATTACTGCTGGTGGTGCAGGGTTGGCTGCAGGTGCCGATTCACGGCTCGCTACTGCTGTTCCTCGGCGCTACCGCGCTGCACCTGTTCGCCACGACCTCGATGGGTATTTTCTTCGGCACCGTGGCGCGCTCGATGCCGCAACTGGGCCTGCTGATCATCCTTGTGCTGATCCCGCTGCAGATTCTTTCCGGCGGCACCACGCCACGCGAGAGCATGCCCGAACTGGTCCAGCAGCTCATGCTGGCGGCCCCTACCACGCACTTCGTCAGCCTGGCCCAGGCCATTCTCTACCGGGGCGCCGGGCTGTCGATCGTCTGGCCGCAATTGCTGGCGATCATCGTCATCGGCAGCCTGTTCTTCCTCGCCGCGCTGCTGCGCTTTCGCAAAACCCTGGCGCAGATGGCCTGAGGCCCGCCGCGCCGGGTTTCAGGGCTGGACGATCAGGTTGTTGAACAACAGGTCCTCGACCAGCGGCTGTCCCTCTTCCTGCTCCAAGACCTGGCGGGTCAGGCGCAAGGCCTCCTGGCGCAGCGCTTCCTTGGCCTCCAGGGTGGCCAGCGACTCCTGGGTCTGCTGGGAGAACAGCTCGATCAGCTGATTGCGGATCAACGGCTCATGATAGGCCACCTTGGTCTCTGCCTCGCTACCGCTGACGCGCAGGGCGATATCGGCCTTGTAGTACTGCAGGCGCGGCCCCGGACCAAAGTTGCCAACCAGCGCGGGGAACAGCGTGACATAGGCGGCGGCGGGCTTGGCCGCCTCACCTTCCTTCTCCTCCTCGGCCTGCGCGAACAGGGCAAAGGGCAGCAACAGGGCCAGCAACAGACTACGGGTGATCTTCACGGCAATTCCTCCAAGGGCAATGCGCCCAAGCATAGCCGTTGCCCGACGCACACCCAAGCCCAACGCTTATGCCCCGCCATCAGCTGACGGCATGCTGATTGACCGCCCCCCAACGCCCCCTACACTGAGGCAGCCATCCCCGTTAAGGAATACCGCGATGAAAGCACTGCTGTGCAAGGCCTTCGGCCCCGCCTCCAGCCTGCAGCTGGAAGACATCCCCAGCCCCACGCCCAAGGCCAACGAGGTGCTGCTCGATGTCCACGCCGCCGGGGTGAACTTCCCCGACAGCCTGATCATCCAGGGCAAGTACCAGTTCAAGCCGCCCTTCCCCTTTGCTCCGGGCGGTGAAGCGGCCGGGGTGATCAGCGCGGTCGGCGACAAGGTCAGCCAGTACCGGGTCGGCCAGCGAGTCATGGCCCTCACTGGCTGGGGCAGCTTTGCCGAGCAGGTCTGCGTGCCCGCCTACAATCTGCTACCGATGCCCGACGGCATGGACTTCGCCAGTGCGGCGGCGTTCGGCATGACCTACGGCACCTCCATGCATGCCCTCAAGCAGCGCGGTAACCTGCAGCCGGGCGAAACCCTGCTGGTACTGGGGGCGTCCGGCGGGGTGGGCCTGGCCGCCGTGGAAATCGGCAAGGCCATGGGCGCCACGGTGATTGCCGCAGCAAGCAGTGCCGAGAAGCTGGAGGTGGCCCGCCAGGCCGGCGCCGACCAGTTGATCAACTACCGCGAGCAAAGCCTCAAGGACGAGCTGAAGAAACTGACCGGCGGCAAGGGCGTCGACGTGATCTATGACCCGGTGGGCGGCCCGCTGTTCGAGGAGGCCTTCCGCTGCATCGCCTGGAATGGCCGTCTGCTGGTGATCGGTTTTGCCAGCGGGGAGATTCCCGCCCTGCCGGCCAACCTGCCGCTGCTCAAGGGCGCGTCGCTGGTCGGGGTGTTCTGGGGTGCGTTCGCCCAGCGCCAGGTGCAGGACAACGTTGCCAACTTCCAGCAACTGTTCGCCTGGTATGCCGAAGGCAAGCTCAAGCCGCTGGTATCCCAGCGCTACAGCCTGGCCGAGGCCGGCCAGGCCATCGATGCCCTGGCCGAGCGCCGTGCCGTGGGCAAGCTGGTGATCGACGTCAGAAGCTGATCCGCCCCGGCGCCTGCAACACCGGCGGCAGCGGCGCAGGGGCGCTGCCGCTACCCGCCTTGGCCGCAGGCGCTCGCTTGCCGGGCCGCGGCGGCGGCGTGCTCGGCGGCAAAGCACGGATCGCTGCGGCCAGCTCGGCGGCCAGCTGTTGCAGCAGCTCGCTCTGCGCACGCACCTGGTCGCGCGGCGTGCCATCGTGCTCGGCCTGCAGGCTGAGCAGCCGGCTGCCACGCAACTGCCCCTGGCCATCCAGCAGGCGCCACTGCGCCTGCAGGCGAGCCGGCTGGCTGGCACCGGAGTCCAGGCGGCTGATGCTCAGCACCGCCTGCAACTGGTTATCGAAACCCACCCGATCCGGATACAGGGCAATGCGGCTGGTTTGCAGGCGGCTGGCCAGCTGGCGCAGCAGCAACTGGCCGACATCATCCTGCAGGCTGCCCGCCCAGCGGGCCTCCTGACTCAGGCTGAGGCTGTCGTCGGCCTGGCGCTGCACCAGGTTCTCGCGCTGCAGATAGTCGGCCAGCTGCAATGGCCCCAGCAACAACGCCGGCCCCTGGTCAGCCGCCGGCAGCGGCGGCGCGCCATCCTGCAACTGGTAGAACTGGGCGGGGGGTTGCAGCGCACAGCCATGCAGGGCAAGCAGCAGCAGCCACAGGGAATAACGCAAGACAGTCATGAACGGTTACCGTTGTTTGCCAAAGATCAGCGATTGCGGCTGCTGGTCCAGCCCCTCCGCCGTACGTTGCAGGGCCTTGCCGGCCTGGCTGAGCTCCTGCAGGGCGCGCAACATTTCATATTGCACCTCCGACTGCGGGCCGAGGCTGCGCCGGCTGTCGCTGGCCAGCGCATTGACCTCCTGCAGGGCCTGGGCGGCCTGCTCGGCAGCCCGGCGAATGTCGGCGACCGCCGCACCCAGGTCGTGGCTGCCGCTCTGCGCACTGTCCAGCAACGGCGGCAACTGGCGCTCCAGGTTGGCACTCAGCCGGTCAAGACGCGCCAGCAGGCTGTTCAGGTTGCCCAGGCCCTGCTGCAGATCCGGCGAACTGGTGAGTTTTTCGATACTGCTCAGGGTGCGATTGGCCGAGTCGATCATCGCCTGCAGCGGCAGCTCGCGCAGGCTGGCCACCAGTTCGCGCAGCACGTCGGCGGCCTGGTCGATGCGCGAGGGCACGCTGGGAATCACCGGCAAGTCGTTCAGCTCGGTGTGTGTGTGAACATAGCCCTGCTGCCCGGGAAACATGTCCAGTGCCACGATGGCCTTGCCAGTGAGCAGACTGGGGGTCTGCAACTGGGCACGCAGGCCGCGCTCGATCAACTGGCCCAGCACCCGCTCGAAGCCACGCCCCCGCCCGGAGCTGTCGCCGGGGTTGTTGATACGCACGATCACCGGCATCACCACATCCTGCAGCTCGCGGTCATAGGACAGGCGGATCTCCCGCACCGTGCCGACCTTGACGCCGCGGTAGGTGACGTCGGCGCCGACATCCAGGCCGTCCAGCGCGCCGGTGAAGTACACCACGTACTCGCTGGGCTGGCTGAACCAGCTGTCCCGCGACAGCAGCAGCACGCCTGCCGCCAGCAGCGCCAGGCCGGCCAGCAGGAAGGCTCCGATCAGGAAAGGTTTGCGGGCTTCGCTCATCTGCGCTCCATGCCGTGCGCCGTGTCGCCACGGCGGAGAAATCGCTGGACCACCTCGGGCCCTTCGTCGAGCAGCTGTTGCAACGGGCCCAGGGCGATCTGCGTACGGGTCTGATTATCGAGGAACAGGCAGGTGTCGGCCACCCGGTAGATGCTCGGCAGCTCATGGGTGACCAGCACGATGCTCGAACCCAGGCTGTCGCGCAGCTGCAGGATCAGCTCGTCGAGCGCCTGCGAGCTGAGCGGATCGAGCCCCGCCGAGGGCTCGTCGAAGAACAGCACCTGCGGGTCCAGCGCCAGCGCACGGGCCAGTGCGGCACGCTTGCGCATGCCACCGGACAGCTCGGCCGGATACAGTTCGGCACACCCGGCCAGACCGACCAGGGCCAGCTTGATTTCCGCCAGCTCACGCCGTTCGGCGGCACACAGCTGCGGACGATAGGTGGCCAGCGGTAGGTCGATGTTCTCCTGCAGGGTCATCGCTCCCCACAAGGCACCGTTCTGGTAAAGCACGCCGAAGTGCTGCTGCAGGGCCGCACGACTATCCGCGCTGCGCGCCCAGAAGTCTTCGCCGCGGAACAGCACGCGCCCGGCCAGCGGTGCCTGCAGGCCGATCAGGTGGCGCAACAGGGTACTCTTGCCACATCCGCTGCCACCCATGATGACGAACACCTCACCGGCGGCAATGCTGAAATTCAGATCGCGCTGGATAACCAGGCTGCCATAGCCGGCACTCAGCTGTTCAGCGCGCAATACCGGGGTATTCATCAGATGCCCAGCCGTGTACAGATCAGGGTGATCAGCGCGTCGCTGACCACCAGGGCCACGATGATACTGACCACCGCACGGGTGGTCGCCTGACCGACCGCCTGGGCGTTACGCCCGCTGGCCAGGCCGTAGTGACAGCCGATCAGGCCGATCAGCACGGCAAACACCAGGCTCTTGAAGATACCGATGAGAAAGTCGGTCAGGCTGAGCATTTCCAGGCTTTGCGCCAGGTACAGCGGCGCGGAAATATCGAACAGCCCGGCACCGATGACAAAGCCACCAAAGATACCCAGCACATCGGCGAACACGCAGAGCACCGGCATGGCCACCAGCAGCGCCAGCAGGCGTGGCAGAACGAGAAACTCCAGCGGTGGAAAGCCGAAGGTCTTCAGTGCATCCACTTCCTCGTTGGCCTGCATGCTGCCCAGCTCGGCGGCATAGGCTGCGCCGGTGCGCCCGGCCATGATCACCGCGGTCATCAGCGCGCCCATCTCGCGGGTCATGCCGATGGCCACCATGTTGGCGATATACAGCTGGGCACCGAAGGCCTCCAGCTGGGCGGCACCGACGAAGGCGAGGATCAACCCGACCAGGCTGGCGATCAGCGCGACAATCGGCAGGGCACCCGGCCCACACTGCTGCAAGGCCAGCCAGAAGTCGCCGCTGCGCATACGCGCCCGCCCGCTGGCCAGGCGACCGAGCGCCAGCACCACCTCGCCGACGAACTGGCAGGCCTGACGCAGGCTGCCCAGCAGCCCCAGCTGCAACAAGCCTAGACGAGCCACCCAGCCGTAACGCGGCGGCGCCTTGGCATGGGCCTGCACCGAAGGCGTGGCGGCCATCTGCAGCAGGCGCTCCACCCCCTCCGGGAGGGTTAGCCAATGCACGCGCAAACCATCAGCCTCGGCCAGCCGCTGCAAACGCCGCAAGGCAGCCAGCAGGCTACTGTCCCAGGCCGAAGGCTGTACCGCCAGCTGTAACTCGGCCTGCCCGCGTGGGCGGCTCTGCCAGAGCGCCGGCAAGTCCGGCTTGGCCTGCTGCAGGGTCCAGGCACCGCTCAGGCAGAGCAGCAACTGGCCATCTGCGGCCGCCTGCCAGCGCAGCTCGGCGGGTTCGCCAGGGCCGGCCATCACTTAGCCCAATGCCTCGACCAGCAAGCCATCGACGCGCTGGAAGCCACGCGGCAGCTTGTTACCACGCCGGCCACGCTCGCCCTTGTAGTGTTCCAGGTCATCCGGCTTGAGGGTCAGGGTACGCTTGCCGGCCTGCAGGACCAGGGCACAGCCCTCGCCGAGCACGGCCAGGTCGGTCAGGTACTCCTCGCGGCTGGCCACCCGCTCGCCGGGAATACCGATGATCTTGTTGCCCTTGCCCTTGGCCAGCTGCGGCAGGTCGGCGACCTTGAACACCAGCAGGCGGCCCTCGCTGGTCACCGCCGCCAGCCAGTCGCTGTCACGGCTGCCGGCCAAACGTGGCGCCATCACCCGCGCGCCTTCCGGCAGGCTGAGCAGGGCCTTGCCCGACTTGTTCTTGGCCTGCAGGTCTTCGCCCTTGACCAGGAAGCCGTAGCCCGCGTCCGAAGCAATCACATACAGGGCATTGTCATCGGGCAGCAGCAGGCACTCGAAGGTCGCGCCGGGCGGCGGTTGCAGACGGCCGGTGAGCGGCTCACCCTGGCCACGCGCCGATGGCAACGAATGCGCAGCCAGCGAGTAGCTGCGCCCGGTGGAGTCGATAAACACCGCGTACTGATTCGAGCGGCCGGGCGCGGCGGCCTTGAAGCCGTCGCCGGCCTTGTAGGACAGGCCGGTGGCGTCGATATCGTGGCCCTTGGCGCAGCGTACCCAGCCTTTTTCCGAGAGCACCACGGTGACCGGTTCGGTCGGCATCAGCTCGGTTTCCGACAGGGCACGGGCTTCGGCGCGGGCGACGATCGGCGAGCGGCGGGCATCGCCGTACTTCTCGGCATCGTCGAGGATCTCCTGGCGCACCAGCTTTTTCAGCTTGGCTTCGCTGCCGAGCAGGGCCAGCAGCTTGTCGCGCTCCTTGGCCAGCTCGTCCTGCTCGCCACGGATCTTCATCTCTTCCAGCCGCGCCAGCTGACGCAGGCGGGTGTCGAGGATGTAGTCGGCCTGCACCTCGGTCAGGCCGAAGCGCGCCATCAGCACCGGCTTGGGCGAATCCTCGGTGCGGATGATATGGATCACTTCGTCCAGGTTGAGGAAGGCCACCAGCAGGCCTTCCAACAGGTGCAGGCGCTTCTCCACCTTGTCCAGACGGAACTGCAGGCGGCGCCGTACGGTGCCGACGCGGTAGACCAGCCATTCGCTGAGCAGGGTGCGCAGGTCTTTCACCTGCGGCTTGCCATCCAGGCCGATGACGTTGCTGTTGACCCGGTAGCTGGACTCCAGATCGGTGGTGGCGAACAGGTGGGTCATCAGCTCGTCGGCATCCACCCGGTTGGAGCGCGGGATGATCACGATGCGGCAAGGGTTCTCGTGGTCCGACTCGTCGCGCAGGTCGGCGACCATCGGCAGCTTCTTGGCCTGCATCTGCGCGGCGATCTGCTCCAGCACCTTGGCTCCGGAGACCTGGTGCGGCAACGCGGTGACCACGATATCGCCGTCTTCCACGCGGTATACGGCACGCATGCGCACCGAACCACGGCCGGTTTCGTAGATCTTCAGCAGGTCGGCCTTGGGCGTGATGACCTCGGCTTCGGTGGGGAAGTCCGGGCCTAGGATGTGTTCGCACAGCTGCTCGACCGTGGCGCCCGGTTCATCGAGCAGGCGCACGCAGGCGCTGGCGACTTCGCGCAGGTTGTGCGGTGGCACGTCGGTGGCCATGCCCACGGCAATGCCGGTGGTGCCATTCAGCAACAGGTTGGGCAGCCGCGCCGGCAGGGTCGCCGGCTCGTCGAGAGTGCCGTCGAAGTTCGGCACCCAGTCCACCGTGCCCTGGCCCAGTTCGGCCAGCAGCACTTCCGAGTAACGCGACAAGCGCGCCTCGGTGTAACGCATGGCGGCGAAGGACTTGGGATCGTCCGGCGCACCCCAGTTGCCCTGGCCGTCGACCAGGGTGTAGCGGTAGCTGAACGGCTGCGCCATCAGCACCATGGCCTCGTAGCAGGCAATGTCGCCGTGCGGGTGGAACTTGCCGAGCACGTCACCGACGGTACGCGCCGACTTCTTGTGCTTGGCGTCGGCGTCCAGGCCCAGCTCGCTCATGGCGTAGACGATGCGTCGCTGCACGGGCTTCAGGCCATCGCCGATATGCGGCAGGGCGCGGTCCATGATCACGTACATGGAATAGTTGAGGTAGGCCTTCTCGGTAAAGTCGGCCAACGAACGGCGCTCTACGCCGTCCAGGCTAAGGTCGAGGGTTTGGCTCATGCGGGCCTCATGGCAAGGTGGTTTGGCGCAACAGCAACTGGCCGTCGCGCTGGGTAAATTCCAGACGTTTCAGGGCGCTCATGCCCAACAGCACCTGATCGCCCTCCATGGCGGGGGTGATCAGCGCGGCAACGTCACGTAACTCGATGGCGCCCAGCTGCAGCCGGTCAATCTGCGTACGCCAGGCCTGGACCGTGCCGTTAGCCGTGCGCACGCTGAGCGTTGCGCCAGGCTGCAGGCCGAGCGTTGCTGCCAGCGTCTGAGGCACCGCCACGGCGGTGGCGCCAGTATCCAGTAACAGGGTCACGCGCTGACCATTGATCTGCCCGTCCAACAGATAATGACCACCCCGGCTGCTGGCCAGCTGAACTTCAACAAAACCCTCGCCCTGACGCGACAGCGGCTCACGATTGGGATGCTCGCGGCGCTCCTCCCAGCGGGCGAAGAACTGCGTAGCCAGCAACAAAGCGGCCAGCCAGGCAACGATCAGCATCACCCGGTTGGCATAGCGCAGGGTCGTCGCCGTCATGGCGCCAACCAGCCGTGCGCTGGCGCGGCGACGCGCCAGACGATCGGCCGCTGCTCACCATCGCCGCGTGGCTGACCGCCGTTGTCTACGCCGATCCAGGCGCCTTCGGCATCCACCTGCAGTGCTTCGGCCATGCCGTAGGGCAGCCGATAGCGGCGTGATGCGTCCAGGGCAAACTCGCCGTACGACCAGCAGCGCTCAACCTCGGCGCGCTGCGCATGCCGCCGGCAGAGGCGCCAGTGATGCGACTCCAGGGTAAACAGTTTCTCGCCGTGCAGGCTCAGCGCATTGAAGCTGCTCGGCAAGCGGCGTTCGCCATACACGGCTGGCGCGGGCACCGGGGTGCTCTCGCTGAGCAGGACACAGTTGCCCAGGCAACGCCAGCGTCCGCCCTGCCAATGAGTCAGCAGCAGCCCCCGGCTCTGGCGCTCGGCGGCCAGCCACAGGCGCTGGCCATCCTCCGCCACGGCAATGCCTTCGAGCAGGGCGTTGGCCTGCAGCAGCATGCCGCTGGCGCGGGCCTGGCGTACCAGCGCCTGCGGCAGACGCAACCACTCGCCCTGGCCCTGGCGATCGACACGCAGCACACTGGCCCGCGCCTCACTAAGCAGGTAACGATTGCCGGCGGCATCGCAGCTGATGCCTTCGAAGTCCAGCTGGCCACCACGCCATGGCCCAGCCAGCCAGGCACGCGCCAGCAAGCCCCAGGGCAGTGCGCTGGGCGGTACGGGCGGCACCTGAATGGCCAGTGCCTCGGCCTGCAGGGTCTGCTCATGCACCTGCAGGCGATAGATATGCCGGTCATCGCGGTCGCTGACCGCCAGCAGTTCATCACCACACTGCGCCAGTCCCGACAGGTTGCCCGACGGCATGCCGAGCACCGGGTATTCGGCCAGCAAGACCAGCGGCGTAATGCGCTCCGGCGCGGCGCTGGCGCAGGTGCTGGCAGCCAGCAGCAGGCTGCCAATGAGCAGGCCAGCCCTCACAGCAGTACCTCGGCGAGATCGCCTTTGCTCTCCAGCCAGCTCTTGCGATCGCCGGCGCGCTTCTTGGCCAGCAACATGTCCATGACTTCCCGGGTGCCCTCGAAGTCATCCAGAGTCAGCTGCACCAGGCGCCGGGTATTGGGGTCCATGGTGGTTTCCCGCAGCTGCGGCGGGTTCATCTCGCCAAGGCCCTTGAAGCGGGTGACTTGCGGCTTGCCGCGACGCTTCTCGGCCAGCAGGCGCTCAAGGATGCCATCGCGCTCGGCATCATCCAGGGCGTAGAACACCTCCTTGCCGAGGTCGATGCGGTACAACGGCGGCATGGCCACGTAGACATGCCCTGCTTCCACCAGCGGGCGGAAGTGACGGACGAACAGCGCGCAGAGCAGCGTGGCAATGTGCAGGCCGTCCGAGTCGGCGTCGGCGAGGATGCAGATCTTGCCGTAGCGCAGCTGCGACAGGTCGCTGGAGCCCGGATCAAGGCCAATGGCCACGGCGATATCGTGGACTTCCTGGGAAGCCAGCACTTCACTGCCATCCACTTCCCAGGTATTCAGGATCTTGCCGCGCAACGGCATGATGGCCTGGAACTCCTTGTCGCGGGCCTGCTTGGCCGAACCACCGGCGGAGTCACCCTCGACCAGGAACAGTTCGGCGCGCATCGGCTCCTGCCCGGCGCAGTCAGCCAGCTTGCCGGGCAGCGCCGGGCCCTGAGTGATCTTCTTGCGCTCGACCTTCTTGCCCGCCTTGAGGCGGCGGTTGGCGTTGCTGATGGCCAGCTCGGCCAGCTGTTGACCGACCTCCGGGTGCGCATTGAGCCACAGACTGAAGGCGTCCTTGACCACGCCGGAGACGAAGGCCGCGGCCTCGCGCGAGGACAGGCGCTCCTTGGTCTGCCCGGAGAACTGCGCATCCTGCATCTTCATCGAGAGGACGAAGGCAATGCGCTCCCAGATGTCTTCCGGGGCCAGCTTGACGCCACGCGGCAACAGGTTGCGAAACTCGCAGAACTCGCGCATGGCATCCAGCAGGCCCTGGCGCAGGCCGTTGACGTGCGTGCCGCCCTGCGCGGTGGGAATCAGGTTGACATAGCTTTCCTGCAGCGACTCACCACCTTCCGGCAGCCACAGCAGCGCCCAGTCGACCGCCTCCTTGCTACCGGCCAGGCTGCCGCAGAACGGCTCCTCGGGCAGGCGGGCACATTCGCTGACCGCATCCACCAGGTAGGAGCGCAGGCCGTCCTCGAAGTACCAGCGGGTGGTCTCGCCCGTGTTCTTGTCGGTGAAGCTGACCTCCAGGCCGGGGCAAAGCACCGCCTTGGCCTTGAGCACATGTTTGAGACGGCTGATGGAAAACTTCGGCGAATCGAAATACTGCGCATCGGGCCAGAAGCGCACGCTGGTGCCGGTGTTGCGCTTGCCCACCGTGCCGACCACTTCCAGATCACTGGCCTTGAAGCCATCGGCGAAGGTCATGCGGTATTCGTTGCCGTCGCGCTTGACGCGTACCTCGACCTGGTTGGACAGCGCATTGACCACCGAAATGCCCACGCCGTGCAGGCCGCCGGAGAATTGGTAGTTCTTGTTGGAGAACTTGCCGCCAGCATGCAGCTTGGTGAGGATCAGCTCGACACCGGGAATGCCTTCTTCGGGGTGGATATCCACCGGCATGCCACGCCCGTCGTCGAGCACTTCCAGCGAGTTGTCTTCGTAGAGAATGACCTGGATGACCTTGGCGTGACCGGCCAGGGCCTCGTCGACGCTGTTGTCGATGACTTCCTGGGCCAGATGGTTGGGCCGCGCGGTGTCGGTGTACATGCCTGGGCGCTTGCGCACCGGGTCGAGACCGGAGAGGACTTCAATGGCGTCGGCGTTGTAGGCAGTCATGGGCTCTCTTGTCTGTCAGTTGAACGCGGAAAAATCCAGGTGCCGCCAGTGTTCGGCGGCGATGCCGGCAAATGCCAGCAGGCGTGGCACGTGCAGGGCAAAGCCGGCAAAACCGTGCTCGCCGCCGGCCTCGATGGTCAGCGCGCAGGCACGGTAGTAACGCTCAGCCTCGCGGTAGTCGAGGGTTTCGTCGGCCGTCTGCAGCCAGACCTGGCAACGCGCCGGCGCCTCGGGCGGCGGCACCTCCAGCTCGGCCAGCGCCTGTACATGCGTTTCATCCAGCCACCAGCGCTCGCCAGTGTAATGGTTGCACTGCTCGCCCAGATACCCGGCAAAACGCCGGTGTGGCAACACCGCCGGATTGATCAGCAGCATCGGCAGGTCGTGCTGGCGGGCCAGGAAGGTTGCATAGTAGCCACCCAGCGAGCTGCCGACCAGCAAGGGCCGCCCCAGCTCGGCGATGGCCTGCTGCAACTGGGCGATGGCCTGGCGTGGATGATGATGCAGCGCGGGAATACGCAATTGCCCGGCCAGCCCCATACGCTGCATGACCGCTTGCAGGATACGCGCCTTGCTGGAAGCCGGAGAACTGTTCAGGCCATGGATATAAAGAAGCGGACTCACCGTCATCTACCCGGGGCGACGGGCCGCCGGACGACCCGCGCAGCGCGGCTTATTCGATCAGTCCGGCATCCGCCAGCAACTGCTCCAGCGCCAGCAGATCGGGAATGCGTGCAACCTGCTCGCCCAGCTGCACGGCATCCAGCTCCAGGGGTGCCAGGGCCAGGTCGGCGCGCGGCAGATCGCTGGAGACCTTCTGTGCATGGGGGATACCCTGCACCAGCAAGGCAATGAACTTGAGCAGCGGCCGTCCGCCAATCGCGTTCAGCACGGCAACCCGCACGCCCTCTCGCGGCGGTTGCGCCCCCCCACTGGCCAACTCGAAGGACAGCAGGGGCAAACTCAGGTCACGCCAGGCGATCTGCCCAAGAAACCAGTCAGGCATGCCGTCACTGGTAATCGGCGAGCGATAGGCAATCAGTTCAGCAACCGCCGTGTTGGGCAGCAGCAACTGGCGGTCAGCCAGGGGAATCAGCAGCGCGGTCAGGACTTCGCTGGCCTCGTCACGGGTAGCTACGGCTTGGCTCATGGGCGTGGTTTCCGGCTCAGGCGCACTGGGCGGCAAGGTGATCGACAAGGGCAGCAGCCAGTTCGCGCGGATCGCCGCTGAAACTGCTGAAACCACCCTCACGCAGGCTGTCGGGCATGCTCGGGCAGATACAGCTCTCCGAACGCTGGGTCCAGATCTCGCCACCCTGGCGCTTGACGTAGGCAGCGGCTGCGCTGCCGTCACTACCCATGCCACTGAACACAATGACGCCGCACTGGCTGCCATAAGCCTGTGCCAGGTTAAGCATCATCTGGTCGATGGACGGGCTGTAGGGCTCCTGCCAGGCGCGCTCGGTGACCAGCATCTGGCCCTCGTCGCCAAAGGCCAGTTCGTGACTGACCGGCACCACCAATACTTCGCCACAGCGCGGCTGGTCGCCCTGGCGTACCGGGTTGACACTCCACTGGCTGTGCCGGCCAACCGCCTGGGGCAGACTGGCTTCGAAGGCCGCATCGATGTGCTGGGCATACAGAAAGGCCAGCGGCAAACCACCGGGCAAGGCATCGAGAAACGCCTTGACCGCCACCGGACCACCCAGCGAAGCCGCCAGCAGCCATACCTGGCGCGCCGGCGCGCCAGCCTGCAAGGGGGCTTCGGCCAACGCTTCGGGAAGGTTCAGGCGGCTCGGTCGCTGCCCCTCGTCAAGCAGGGCCTGCAAGCTGGGGCCAACTGCCGCAGTCGGATCACCGACCAGGCGTTTGACCTTGCTGAACAGGCTGCGCTCCCAACGCGGGTAGTTTTCCGAATGCCGCTCGGGAGCGTGCCCCTCGCCGAACAACACCGGAGCACTGGCATTCTCCAGCAGCTCATCGACCAGTGGCGAGTCTTCCGACTGGGCCAGGTCGACCAGCCACAGGTCCGTATCACAGGCCGCCAGGCTGTCCTGGTCGATCTTCCCGGGGTCGCTGTTGAGCACCACCTGGTAACCGTTGCCGGTCAGTGCCTGTTGCAGCACATGACGTTGCAGCGAGGTGTCGGCGAGCACGGCAATCCGTGCAGCGGTTTTATCAGACATTGCGCGGGTCCTTGATCAGCTGCTGGATGGTTTCAAGCAGCTGGCTTTCCTGATAGGGCTTGCCCAGGTATTCGTTGACGCCAATCGCCATGGCGCGTTCACGGTGCTTCTCGCCGGTTCGCGAAGTGATCATGATGATCGGCAGGTCCTTGAGATGTGCGTCGTGACGCACCAGGGTCGCCACTTCGAAACCGTCCATGCGCGGCATTTCGATATCCAGCAGCATGATGTCGGGCTTGTGTTCCTGCAGCTGGGTGATGGCATCCACCCCGTCCTTGGCGGTCAGCACGTTCATACCGTTACGTTCCAGCAGACGGCTGGTGACCTTGCGCACGGTTACCGAGTCATCCACCACCATGACCAGCGTCGGACGGGCCTGCTCGACCTCCGCCACAGGCGCCAGTTGCGGCCGCGTGCGGGCCTGCAGGCTGGCCTGGTGCGCATGCAGCGCGCGGATGGTCGCCAGCAGATCGAGAATCACCACCACGCGACCATCACCGAGGATGGTCGCCCCGGAAATGCCGTGCACGCCGGCAAATTGCGGGCCAAGGCTCTTCACCACAATTTCCCGGGAGCCGGCCAGGCTGTCGACCTGTACAGCCATGGCATGCTCCTTGGAGCGCACCAGGATCACCGGCAGCGGCAGGCTTTGCCCGACCAGCTTGGGTTGCTGGCCGTTACCCAGCAGATCGCCCAGGTACTTGAGTTCATAAGCCTGTCCGGCGTATTCGAAGCGCGGCGCATCAGGCGCGTAGTAGGCCTCCAGCTCATAGGGCGAGACCCGCACGATACCTTCGATGGTGTTCAGCGGGATGGCATACAGGTCTTCACCGGAGAGCACCATCAGCGCACGGTTCACCGACACGGTAAACGGCAGTCGGATGGTGAAGGTAGTTCCCTGGCCGAGCTGCGAGGCAATGCTCATGCTGCCGCCCAGCTGTTTCACTTCCGAATGCACCACGTCCATACCGACGCCACGCCCGGAAATCTGCGTGACTTTCTCGGCCGTGGAGAAACCTGCCTCGAGAATGAACTGGAGGATCTCCTGATCGGACAAGCTGGCATCGGCATCCATCAGGCCGCGCTCGATGGCCTTGCGGCGGACCGCATCCAGACGGATACCCGCGCCATCGTCGGCCAGGGTCAGGACGATATCCCCGCCTTCACGCCCCAGCTCCAGGCGAATACTGCCAACCGCCGGCTTGCCGGCCGCCTGGCGCTGCGCTTGTGACTCGATACCGTGGTCGACGGCATTACGCAGCATGTGTTCCAGCGGCGCAACGATGCGTTCAAGCACGGTACGGTCCATTTCCCCTTCGGCGTTGCCGACATGGAACTCCACCTGCTTGCCCAGTTCGCCAGCGATCTGCCGGACAATACGCCGCAAGCGCGGCACCAGACGATCAAAAGGCACCATGCGGGTACGCATCAGGCCTTCCTGCAGCTCGGTATTGACCCGTGCCTGTTGCAGCAGCAGGGTTTCCGCATCGCGGTTCTTGGTGGCCAGGGTTTCCTTGAGGTCGAGCAAGTCGGACGCCGATTCGAACAGCGCACGCGACAGCTGTTGCAGTTGCGAGTGGCGGTCCATTTCCAGCGGGTCGAAATCTTCGTAGCCGACGCGCTCCGCCTCGGCCTGGATACGGCTGAGAATCTGCGCCTGGGTTTCCGTATCGAGGCGGCGCAACTGGTCGCGCACCCGCTCGATAGTCGCTTCCATCTCGCTGAGGGTGAAGCTGAAGTCGCTCACCTGCTGCTCGACGCGGCCACGGAAAATCGAGGTTTCCCCCGCCAGGTTGACCAGGCCTTCGAGCAACTCCGCGGGTACCTTGACCAGCTCCTGCGGCGCACGACGGGCCAGGGCTTCCTGGGCTGCCTCGCGGGCCTGCTGGACAAAGGGCAGCACCTTGGCAGTCTGGCTAGGGGCCAGCGCGGTACTGCTAGCGGCGACAATCGGCTGGGCAAGCTGGCTGCGCAACGGCTCGGCGGCCACCTCGGCAACCGGCACTGGCGGCTCGCCCTGCTCGTCCAGACGCGCGCGCAACTGTTGCAGTTCGCCCTGCAAACCTTCGTAGGCCGATTGCAGGTCGACCTGCAGGCTTTCCGGCCACGGCTGACCCTGCCGGCGAGCCTCCGTCAGATGCTGCTCCAGATCATGACTGATATTACCCAGACGCTTCTGCCCGGCCAGCCGCGCACCGCCCTTGAGGGTGTGCAGCAACCGCAACAGATCGTCCAGTGCCTCGCCATCCTCGGAGCCACCGCTCATCCGACCGATCGCGGCCTCGATGGACTCCAGCAGGTCTTCGGCTTCTTCGAGGAAGATGTCGAGGATATCGCTATCGGCTTCGACCAGCGGCTCTTCTTCGCTCGCCGGTTGCAGGTGCACCGACGTGGGCATGCTCAGCTGCTCGTCGGGATTGGCCCGGAAGCGCTGGATCAGTTCGATGAGAGCCTGGCCATCAGGCAGCGCGCGCCGCTCACGCAGGGCTTCGAGCATCTGCTCCAGGCGGTCATGGCAGTCCTGCAACAGGCCGAACAGCGCCGGGCTGGCACGCAGCCGGCCATTGCCCAGGCCTTCGTAGAGGAACTCCAGCTCATGAGCCAGGTCGCCAATGGCACTGATTTCCGCCATGCGCGCCCCCCCCTTGAGGGTATGCAGGTCACGCTGCAGCGACTCCAGTTCCAGGCTGTTATCGGTATCGGCCATCCAGCGTTGCAACGCTGCACCCGCACTTTCGATGATGTCGAAACCTTCCTCGAGGAAGATTTCCACCAGCTCGAAATCCTGCTCATCCATTGCTGCCGCCGCCATGGACTCTGGCTCTGGCTCTGGCTCTGGCTCTGGCTCTGGCTCTGGCTCTGGCTCTGGCTCTGGCTCAGCATCGACAGGCGCCATCTCGTCCAGCAACTGTTCGGCACCCAGCTGCGGCAGACTGTCCTGTATCGCCCACTCGCTGTCGCTCAGTGCCGGCATGCTGGCATCGTTCGGCAAGCTCAGCTCGGCAGCAGGTTGCGCGGTTTCTTCAGGCAGCGGCAGATCCGGCAGGCTGAGTTCGGCATCCGCCAGCTCAGCCAAATCCATCTCTATTGAATCGCCCAGCGGCGCCACGTCAGCAGCGTCTGGCAGGCCTGTCTGCAGTCCTGCATGGCCCAGTTCCGGCAGTGCGTCCTGCAAACCCCACTCGCTTTCGCTGAGCGACGGCAAGCTGAACTCAGCCTCCTGGTTGAGCGGCTCGCTGGCAGGTTGCGCCGGCTCGACGGCCGGCAGATCGGGTAGCTGAAAATCGACCGAGGGCAGCTCGCCCAGGTCCATTTCCAGTGCCTCAGCCGGAGCCTCGACGGCAAGGGGCAGGGAAGCTTCGGCTTCGGCTTCGGCTTCGGCTTCGGCTTCGGCTTCGGCTTCGGCTTCGGCTTCGGCTTCGGCTTCGGCTTCGGCTTCGGCTTCGGCGCTCAGGGTGGCGCTAGGCAGCGCGCCGGGCAAGCCCGCAGCACCGACCTGACGATAAGCCTGGATAGCCGCCAGTAAATCATCGGCCTGAGCAATCGCCTGGCCGCCCTGCAACTGCTCCAGCTGGCTGGCCAGCTTGTCATGACAGCGTTGCAGCAAATCCGCCAGGGCATCGCAGTGGCTGTAGCGACGGTCGACCAAGCCTTCGTAAAGCGTTTCCAGCTCATGGGCCAGATCGCCAATCGGGCGAATCTCGGCCATACGCGCACCACCCTTGAGGGTGTGCAGGTCACGCTGCAGGGCTGACAGCGGGGTGGCATTGCTCGGCTCGCCCAGCCAGCGCTCCAACGCGGCGGCAGCACTATCGAGAATATCGACCGCTTCCTCGAGGAAGATCTCGACCATTTCCGCATCCAGCTCGTCCAGACCATACGCCGCAACCGCAGGCTGCTCGGCGGGGGTCACAACGGCCGGCGGCGCCTCGTCAAACGCAGGCTCGGCGACTGACTCCGGTTCGGCATCGACCAGCACTTCCTCAACCTGCATGCCCTGGCTGGCCTCGGCCAGTTGCGCCAGGGTGGCCGGGTCAAACGCGCTGGCCAACAGGTCGGCCAGTGCTGCCAGCACCTCTGGCTGCTCGGTCACCTGCAGGCCGGCCGCCACCTGATCCATCATGCCGATCAACGCTTCATGGGCGTGTTCGGCCTCGGCAAAGAAGCGCTCGCTGACGGCCAGACGACCGTCTTCCACAGCCGCGTACAGTTCCAGCAAGGCATGGCTGAGTTGCTGGATGGGGGTCAACTCGGCCAGCTCGGCACCGCGCTCCAGCGTTTGCAGTTCGGCTTGCAGGTCACCCAGTTCCTGACGCTCGCTGGGATGCTCGCGCCAGCGACGCAGCAGATCCTCGGCGTCCAGCAGGATATCCATGCCCTCGGCGAGGAAGATGGCAATCATCTGCGGATCGCGCTGTTCTTCGCTGGCCACACCGTCGCGGGCACTGCTGGCCTGAGCCAGGCGCTCCTGGTGCAGGCGGGCGATGCGCTCCAGCAACTCGGCACTGCCTGGCAGGGCTGCCAGCGGGTGACTGTCCAACTGCTCCAGGCCGGCCTGCATCAGCTGCTCGGCGGCATGCAGCAATTCAGCTTCGCTCATGTCCAGCTGAATCAGGTTGGCCTTGAACTCCTTGACCATCTTCTCCAACGGGGCGGCAATCTCGGCAATCGGCAGGATGCCGGCCATGAAGGCACTGCCCTTGAGCGTATGCAGGGCGCGCTGCAGGTCATCGGTAACCGGCTGCGGCAGTTCCTGGGCACAATCGGCCAGGAAAGCCACCAGGGTTTCCAGATGGGTGAGCGCCTCATTGCGGAAAATATCCAGCAGCAACGGGTCCAGTTCTGCTTCAGCAGCGCTCTGCGTATCGCTCTGCGCCGTGTTGTCAGCGGTAACCTCAGGCAAGCCTCCCACAAGCACAGCGTCTTGCTCGTCAGCCTGCTCCGGCGCAGGCCCCTGCGGTGGTGTTTCGCCACGCGCCAACGCATGGGCAGTAGCTGCCAGGAGGTCGACATCATCACGCTGGCGTTGTGCCTTGGCGGCAAATTCATCGGCCAGCGCCGGGAGCAGGGCCACCACATCCGCGACCACCTGCTGCACCGCCGGTTCGGCCTGAATGCTGCGGTCGAGAACACGATTGAGCATGTTCTCGATCGCCCAGGACAGCTCACCAATGATCAGCGCACGCACCATGCGCCCGCTGCCCTTGAGGGTGTGGAACGCGCGACGCAGCTCGGTCAGCGCTTCGCGATCATCGGTATTGGCACGCCATTGCGGCAAGTAGGTATGGATGGTCTCCAATACCTCGGCTGCTTCCTCGATGAAGACTTCCAGCAACTCCTCGTCCACCGGTTCTTCATCAGCGGGCGGCGGCAGCAGGCTGGGAGGCACATCCTGGGCCGGTGGATTGATCGCCTGAACCGGCGCAGCCATCACATCGGCGATCGACAGTTCGCTCGCCGCACAAGACGGTTCGACGGCGGGTGTCTCGGGCAGAGCGGGCAGCTCGACTTCCGGCAACTGCAATTCGGCGATGCTGGCCTCATCCCAGGTCAAGGGCTCGGTCTGTTCCTCGGCCAGTAGTGTCACAGCGCTCGTCGGCAGCTCGATCGCGTCTTGCTGCCAAGCATCCAGAGGCTCAAGCACAGGCTCAGTATGCGACGGGGTGTTCGACCATGCATCGTCCCAGTGCTCCGCCGGTTCGGCCGGCTGCTCGGCAACCGCTTGCTCGGGCAGGCTCGCCAATGGCGCGTCAGGCTGCTCCAACTCGCTCGCCCAGGTCGACCCTTGCGTGGGCAGGGGCTCGTCCGCCTGCGCGTCCAGCACTTCGATTTCGTCAAGCGGGTCAGCCAGGGGTTCCGGGGTTGTGTCCGTGACCTCGGCACTATCCCAGTCGAGGATCGAGCGCTGCGGCTTGATCGGGTAACCGAGACTATCGAGACTCTCCTCTGCCACATCGAGAATCAGATCGCCCTGGCTGGCATGATCTTCGGCCAGGCGCTCCAGGTAGTACTCGACACTGGTGATGGCGTCTGCCAGGGTATCCAGATGCTGCCAGTTGGGTACGGCCTTGCGGGCCAGCAGCTGTTCGTCGATGTAGGCACGTGCGGCCTCCAGCAGAGCAGCGGCACGCGGCAGGGGAATCATCGCCAAGCCACCCCGTACCTGGGTCAGCAGCTGCGGCGCACGCGCCAGGTGTTCATGGTTCCACTGCGAAGCGATGAACTCGATGATGGCGTCCTTGGCCTGTTCCAGGCCATTGCGCGCTTCCTTGATCACCACCTGATGAATCTGCCCGACATCGGTGGTCGGCAGTTGGCTCTGTTCGTCGCGTGCGCCTTCCACCGGGCCAGCCATGCCTGCCAGGGTGGCTTCGACATACAGCAGGGCGCCGGCCACATCCATCAGCAGCGCATCGCTCGGCTCACGCTGGCCGCTGGCCAGCGCGCGAACCACATCCAGCTGATCAACGATGACTTTGCGCGGCTGGCCAAAACCCAATACCGCCAGGGTATCGGCAATCTGCTTGAGGGGCGCATACAGGGCGTCGAGGTCGGCCAGATTCTTGCGATCACTGCGCACGAACAGGTCGAGGCTGTCTTTGACGCGCACCAGCTCCTCGCACAGTGCGGTGACCACCGAGCGCATGGCATCACGGTCAGGGCCTGCCAGGCGGGCACGTTCTTCGTCAACCAGGTCGTTGCCCGGCAAGGCCTCGTCAAGACGGTAGCGATTCTTCAGCGCGACAATGCGTGGCGAGCTGGCAGTGGACTTGGCGATATAGAACAGCAGGTTTTTCACCAGCTCGCCGGGAGCCGGCTGGTTGAGTCCAGGTACACCCTGCTCGACCAGGCGCTTGAGCTCCTTGTCGATCTGCCGCAACAGGGTCCGCACCGAAGCACCGTGGCTGACGCTGCCGTTGGCCAGGCCTTCGATCAGGCCGGAAGCAATCTGCCAGAGTTCTTGCAGCGGGGCATCCTGGCTAAGGCTTTCCAGGCGGGCAAAGACCCGCGCCATATAGCCCAGGTTGGTCGGTAGCTCCTGATTACGAATCACCCCCACCAGCGCCTGCTGCTGCATCTGCCGCAACTTGCGCAGCAATTGCGGCAGCTCGGCTGTTTGCCGCATAGCTAGCTGCTCGGCAGGCAGCTGTGCCTGGCCCGCCCCCAGTTCAGGGCTGAACAGGCTGGTTTCGGAGAGCAGCTTCTCGCCGCGCGCCGCACGCAGGTCGTTCAGCAACGGCAGCAGCACCAACGGCAGGTCGCGGCGGGCGGTCTGGATACGATCGAGGTAGTTGGGCAACTGCAGGATGGCCTGCATCATCACTTCAAGTGCTTCAGCCTGGTTGCTGACCCGTCCTTCGGCCAGCGCCAGGGCAAGCTGCTCCATTTCCTCGGCCAGCAGGGCTGCACCGAAAAACTCGACCATCTGCAGGGTGCCGTGCACCTGATGCACATACGTCAGGCAGAAGCGCAGGCGCGTCGTGTCCTGCGGATTCTCGACAAACGCTTCCAGCGCCTGGCGGGCCTGTTTCAGGGTTTCCGCGATCTCGCCCTTGACCCATTCCAGGGCGACATAATCGTGCCGATCACCCATAGCGACTCCACTGCTCATAAGCCTGAATTACCCCTTCCGGGTAAACGCCAACACCTGTTCGTCAGCCACCGGTTGCAGATCCGGATGCTGCCAGTCGCTCATCTCGCCCACGCCAATCACCAGCAAGCCCCCAGGCACCAGGCGCTCGGCCAGGCGGTTGAGGATTTCGCGGCGACGCCAGCGACGAAAGTAGATCAACAGGTTTTGGCAAAAAATGACGTCCATGCCGGTCATCGGCGCCTTGGCCAACTCCAGCACATTCAGCCGCGCACAACAGACTCGCGCGACCAGTTGCGGCAATACCTTGTAGCGTCCATCGGGCAACGCCTGGAAATAACGCTCCAGCCATTGCGGTTCCAGCTGTTCCAGGCGACGTGCCGGGTATTCGGCACTACGCGCCTTGTTCAGCGCATTCAGGCTGATATCGGTGGCCGTGACGCCAAACGCATCCGCGGTCTGCGTATCACGCAGCACCTCAGCCGCGACCACCGCCAGCGAATAGGCTTCTTCACCGGTCGAGCAACCCAGACTCCACAACGCCAGCGGACGCTGTAGACCGGCCTGCACGCGCTCCTGCAGATAGCGCTGGAGCAGAGCAAAGGACGGAGGGTGACGAAAGAAACGGGTTTCCTGGATGGTCAGCCGATCCATCAGCAACGACCACTCGACCGCACCACGCGGCCCATCGAGAACCTGGCGCAGGTAGCTGGCATAGTCGGTCATGCCCAGCTCACGCATGCGCATGCCCAGATTGGCCTGCAGGAAGGACCGTCGCTGTTCGTTGATCACCAGGCCGGTACGCTCTTCCAGCACCCGACACCAGTCACGAAAGTCCTGCGCAGACAGCTCGACCAGCGGTTGCAAGGTCCACACGCCCTCTGCCTGCATGCTCTGCCCTTCGCTCATGGCTGCCACCTGGCGGTCCATGCGGCGCCCAGCAGGCGCCGCGCCTCAGTTGCTTAGGCCTTTTCCGCCGAGTCCGGCAGAGTAAAGCCGGATACCGACTTGCGCATCTCACTGGCCATCTTGGCCAGGTTACCAATGCTGCGCGCCGTCGCCGTGGTACCCGCGGAGGTCTGCGAGGTAATCTCCTGGATCACGTTCATGGTGTTGGAGATGTGACCCGCCGAAGAGGCCTGCTGGCGTGCAGCGTTGGAGATGTTCTGAATCAACGCCGCGAGGGTCTTGGATACCTTCTCGATCTCTTCCAGGGCCACCCCGGCGTCTTGCGCCAGACGGGCACCACGCACCACCTCGGAGGTGGTCTGTTCCATGGAGATAACCGCTTCGTTGGTATCGGTCTGAATGGTCTTAACCAGTGCCTCGATCTGCTTGGTCGCCGCCGAGGAACGCTCTGCGAGGCGCTGTACTTCATCCGCTACCACGGCGAAGCCACGGCCCGCATCACCGGCCATGGAGGCCTGGATCGCCGCATTCAGTGCGAGGATGTTGGTTTGGTCGGCAATGTCGTTAATCAGGCTAACGATGTCACCGATCTCCTGGGACGACTCACCGAGGCGCTTGATCCGCTTCGAGGTATCCTGGATCTGCTCACGGATGTTATCCATGCCGGTGATGGTGTTGTGCACCACCTCGTTACCCTTGTTGGCGATGGCTACCGAACGCTCCGCTACCGCGGTGGATTCGGCGGCGTTGGCCGATACCTGGTCAATCGACACGGCCATTTCGTTGATTGCCGCGGAAGCCCCGGCAATTTCCTGCGCCTGATGCTCGGAAGCCTCGGCCAGATGCATCGCCGTGGCCTGGGTTTCCTGGGCGGCGGCAGCCACCTGTACAGCAGTCTGGTTAATGGTCACTACCAGATCGCGCAGCTGGTCAATGGAGTAGTTGATGGAGTCAGCGATGGCACCCGTGAAGTCTTCGGTTACCGTCGCCGCCACCGTCAGGTCACCGTCCGCCAGGTCGGCGATCTCGTCGAGCAGACGGAGAATCGCGTTCTGGTTACGTTCGTTCTTCTCGGCGGTCTCGGCCAGGCGCTGGCGGGTGCTCTGAACCATGACCAGACCGATCAGAATGATCGAAGCCAATGCCAGAATGCCCAGCACATAACCGGCCAGGGTATTGAAATGACGCCCGGTAGCCAGCTCTTCGAAGCCGCTGGCCAGCAAAGAGGCCTGGTCAAGCAGGGTCTGCGAACCGGTAAAGATGATGTTCGCCGATTCACGAACCTGGAACAGTTCCGGCGAGGTTTCGAGAATCTCGTCTACCGAACCGGAAACGAATTCGAACAGTTCGGAAATTTCCGCCAGGCGCTCCGCCGCATCGGTATCCGTCACCTGGGTGATCTGCATGGCCTCGTTGCCTTCGAGCATGCCGGCCAGTACGCGACCAAACAGACTGGCATCACGACCGAACATATCAGCGGCCTGTACCGAGTCTTCGTCACCCACCAACACCTTGTTCACCGAACCCAGAATACGTTCAGCCAGCAAGGTCTGACGCTGCGCCACGGCTACCTGATCGGCCGGCGAGGCACTATCCAACAGGGTGGTCACCACCTCGTCGTACTCAACCTGCAGCTGCGGAATGGTCTCGGCCAGGGTCGCGGCTACCTGGTGCAGCGACAGTACGGTCTGCTCACTGGCCAGGATGGCGTCAGCACTCTGCCGCAGATTGTCCCAGTCCTTCTGTACCAGGCCCATTTGCTCGCGGACGGCATCCGGCGCCGGCGGCAGGCCGCTTTCCTCATCACCACGCAGGAGAATATTCCAACGTTTCTCGAAGTCGTTACGCGCCTCTTTGAGCAGCGGGAAGGCCTCGCTCTTGCCGGCCGCCGCTTCCGTGGCGTTCTTGGCGATACGCTGCGACAGTACGCGCAGTTCGCCGGCATGGCTGATGTATTCCTTGTCGTAGTTCGACTGGGTGTTGAGGTATGCGAAGTTCGCGAACAGCAACACGATAGAGACCACCAGGACCACGAAGAGTCCGGTGATCAGCGCGCTGCTGCGAATACCCGAAAGGAGATTGCCTGCGTTGATTTTCTTCATTATCTGGCCCCCGCCTGGACCTACCACCGATCGTTTCCTGTAACGCTTAAAAGCCGGTTACCCGGCTCATCCGTACCACGCGAGCCTTGCGACCCGATCTTGCCTTGCTCCACGCGAACCAAGACGCACCGCCCAGCAGGCAGCCGTCATACAGCAACGTCGAGAAATTCCTGATTCTGTGCCAGCGCGTAGGGGCTGAATACCAGCCACGGCTGTTCGCGCTGAAAGACACCGTGAATGAATGCCTGGATATTGGCTTCCAGCGGCGGCAAATGCTCGCTGAAGGCATCCACCGGGAAGTGCTGCATACCGAACACTTCGTCGACGGTCAGACCGGCGAAAATTTCCTGGTGATCGACCACCAGGACACGCCGTTGCTTGCGCCGATTGCTCAACTCATGACCGAAGAAGCCGCACAGATCCATTACCGGCAGCAAGCGACCACGCACGTTGGCCACGCCACGCACCCAGCTCTTGACCCCAGGCAGCAAGGTAAAACGCGGCTCATGCAGCACTTCGGCCACTTCACCCATGGGCGCGACGAACAGACGACCGCCCATGCGAAAACCGATGCCGCTCCAGGTCTGCACCGCCTCCTGCTGGGCAGGAAGACCGGCTGCCAGGGCACGGCACGACTGATCGATCTGTTGCAGACGCTGGAATGGAGAGGTTTGTTCAGCCATGCAAGCTGGCGCCTTCTTGTTCTTCTGGAAAAATGAAGCAGGAAGGCAGCTATTAGCCAGCCAGCACCGCATTCAGCGTCTTGAGCAGGGTAGCCTCGTCAACCGGCTTGGTCAGGTAGTCACGCGCCCCCTGGCGCTTGCCCCAGACCTTGTCGGTTTCCTGATCCTTGGTCGTAACGATGACCACCGGAATGTGACTGGTCTCCGCATCCTTGGTCAGTTGACGGGTGGCCTGGAAGCCGTTCAAACCCGGCATCACGATATCCATCAGCACCGCATCGGGCTTTTCCTGGCGAGCCAGAGCCACACCATCGGCGCCGTTTTCAGCTTTCAATACCTGATGACCGTGCTTTTCCAGCATGGCTGTCAGCTTGTACATCTCGGTGGGCGAATCATCAACAATCAGAATACGAGCCATGGTTGTTCCCATACGAATAAGGCATCACCGGCCGATTGGCCGGACTTCAGGAAGCTTGTTCCACTGGAGTGAAATCAGGGACGTGGGCCTTGATGGCGCCAAGCAGCTCTTCCTTGCTGAAGGGCTTGGTCAGGTACTGGTCGGAACCAACGATGCGCCCCTTGGCCTTGTCGAACAGACCATCCTTGGAGGACAGCATGATCACCGGGGTAGATTTGAACGCACTGTTGTTCTTGATCAGCGCACAGGTCTGATAGCCATCCAGTCGCGGCATCATGATATCAACAAAGATGATGCTGGGATGGGTATCGGCGATCTTGGCCAACGCATCGAAACCATCGACGGCCGTGACCACGTCACAACCGACTTTCTTAAGCAGTGTTTCCGCCGTCCGACGAATCGTCTTCGAATCGTCGATCACCATTACCCTCAAGCCTTCGGAATGCTGTTCCATGTTCGCCCTACCATCCGCCTCGGTGAGTCGTTATATGCGTTATATCAGTGCGCTGAAGGCCCTGCCACCGATGGGCTGCGACCCAATCGTGCGGTCTTTTTAGCACAGTCTCCTGAACCATTCCACAAACCGCCCTATCGCCAGCCGTGCCGGCTGCCTGACGGCGTTTCAGCTTGAACCCTGGCCAGCATCCCCGCTATCGTGCGGCACCCGCCGCCTGCCAGGAGAATACCGCCCATGACCGTTCGTCTCGGCATCATCATGGACCCCATTGCCAGCATCAATTTCAAGAAGGACAGCTCGCTGGCCATGCTTCTTGCCGCCCAGGCACGTGGTTGGCAACTTTTCTATATGGAGCAGCGTGACCTTTATCAGCTCGCTGGCGAGGCACGCGCCCGCATGCAGCCACTGCAGGTGTTCAACAACGCCGACGGCTGGTTCACCCTTGGCGAGGAACTCGACCAGCCACTGGCCGAACTGCAGGTCATCCTGATGCGCAAGGATCCGCCGTTCGACAACGAGTTCATCTATTCGACTTACCTGCTGGAGCAGGCCGAACGCGCCGGCACCCTGGTGGTCAATCGCCCGCAGAGCCTGCGTGACTGCAACGAGAAATTCTTTGCCACGGCATTCAGCGCCTACACTCCTGACACTTTGGTCAGCCGTCGCCCGGACATTTTGCGGCAATTCGCCGAGGCACAGCGTGACATCATTCTCAAACCCCTGGACGGAATGGGCGGCGCGTCGATCTTCCGCCACCGCGCCGGAGACCCCAATCTGTCGGTCATTCTGGAAACCCTGACGGCTCACGGCAGCCAGCAGATCATGGCGCAGCGTTACCTGCCGGCGATTGTCGATGGCGATAAGCGCATCCTGATGATCGATGGCGAGCCGGTACCCTATTGCCTGGCGCGCATCCCTGCACAGGGCGAGACCCGCGGCAACCTGGCCGCTGGCGGCCGCGGCGAGGCGCGCCCACTCACCCCCCGCGACCACGAGATCGCCGCCGCAGTCGGCCCTGAGCTGCGCCGCCGCGGCCTGCTGTTTGTCGGCCTCGACGTGATTGGCGAGCACCTGACCGAGATCAACGTCACCAGCCCGACCTGCATACGCGAGATTGATGCCGCGTTTGATACGCGCATCGGCGAGCGCCTGATGCAAGTGATTGCCGAAAAACTCGCCACACGTTAGGCAGAACCGCCAAGCGTGGCCTGCTTCATGGACTTTTATCGCAACGCTGGGCAGACTGCCGGGCATCTTGCCGGCTTGCGACACCCATGAAAGCAACCCCTTCCGTGCCTCCCTCCTCCAGCGCCCGCCCAGCTGACCGCCTGGGCTTTACCCTGCTGATCGCCGCCGTACTGCACCTGGCACTGATCATCGGCGTGGGCTTTGAAATGCCCAAGCCCAGCCAGATCAGCAAGAGCCTGGAAGTCACCCTGGCTACCTTCCAGAGCGAACAGGCGCCGAAGGATGCTGACTTCATTGCTCAGCACAATCAGGAAGGCAGTGGCAGCCTGGAGCACAAGGCCGCCCCGAAAACCACCGAGCAAGCGCCCCTGCAGGACAGCGAGATCCGCAAGGTCACCCCCCCCAGCGCGCCGCCACCCAGCCCGCAGGTCGAAACGCGCAAGCAGGTACTCGCCACCCAGGCACCGCAAGTACAGAAAGTGCAGGTCAAGCCCGAGAAGACTCCACCGCAACCGCCCAGCCCGCCGGCACCGATCTTCGACAGCAGCCAGCTGTCGATGGAAATTGCCAGCCTCGAGGCGCAGCTGAGCATGGAGCGCGAACTGTATGCCAAGCGACCGAAGATCCACCGCCTGAATGCCGCGTCCACGCTGCGCGACAAGGGCGCCTGGTACAAGGAAGAGTGGCGCAAGAAGATCGAGCGCATCGGCAATCTCAACTATCCCGACGAAGCACGCCGGCAGCGCATCTATGGCTCGCTGCGTCTGCTGGTGACCATCAATCGCGACGGCACCCTATACGAAGTACAGGTATTGGAGTCCTCCGGGCATAGTGTGCTCGACCAGGCCGCCATGCGCATCGTACGCCTGGCCGCACCCTACGCCCCGTTCAGTGGTGACCTGGCGGAATTCGACCGCCTGGAAATCATCCGCACCTGGCGCTTCGAGCGGGGTGACCGCCTCTCCAGCCAGTAGCCGCAGCCCTTGAAGCTTGGCTGCGCCGCCGCCACACTAGCGCCATGAACAGCGCACCGATCTGCCTCAAGCACCACTTCCTGATTGCCATGCCGCATATGGCCGATGGCAATTTTGCGCAAACCGTCACTTATCTGGTCGACCACGGCGAGCAGGGTGCCATGGGCCTGGTCATCAACCGTCCCAGCGGCCTCAGCCTGGCCGACATCCTCGAACAACTGCGCCCGGAAACCCCGCCCGCAACACGCTGCCATGGCATGCCGGTATACAGCGGCGGTCCGGTGCAGACCGAGCGGGGTTTCGTACTGCACCCGACAGGCCCTTCATTCCAGGCCAGCGTGGTGCTGGGCGACGTCACCCTGAGCACCTCGCAGGATGTTCTGCTGTCGATTGCCGACGGCCAGGGCCCGGCACAACACCTGATCGCCCTCGGCTATGCCGGCTGGGACGCCGGACAGCTGGAAGCCGAACTGGCCGATAACGCCTGGCTGACCTGCCCCGCCAGCCTGGATATTCTTTTCGACCTGCCCGCCGACTTGCGCCTGGACGCCGCCGCCGCGCGCCTGGGCGTCAACCTCAGCCTGCTCACCGCGCAGGCCGGCCACGCATGAGCAACCTGCGCCTGCTCCTCGGTTTCGACTACGGTACCCGGCAAATTGGCGTAGCCGTCGGCCAGATGATTACCGGCCAGGCTCGCGAACTCTGCGTGCTCAAGGCACAAAACGGCGTACCCGACTGGCAGCAGATCGAGGCCCTGCTCAAGGAATGGCAACCCGACGCCCTGGTCGTCGGCCTGCCGCTGAACATGGACGGCTCGCCCAGCGAAATGAGCGAACGCGCCGAAAAATTCGCACGGCGCCTGCACGGCCGCTATCAACTGCCCGTACACACCCACGACGAGCGCCTGACCACCTACGAAGCCAAGGGCCAGCGCCTGGCCCAGGGACAACGCGGCGGTTACCGCGAACGCCCGGTGGATGCGATTGCCGCCGCCCTGCTCTTGCAGGGCTGGCTTGAACAGCACGGCGCCTAGACGCCAGAGGAGAGCCCATGCACCTGCCCAACCCCAGCCAGCTCCTGCCGCAGATGGCTGCGGCACTGCGCCTGCACCTGGAGCAACGCGGCATCGACCAGGCCCGCTTCATCGGCATCCATACCGGCGGCGTCTGGGTCGCCCAGGCCCTGCTGGCCGAGCTAGGCCTCAGCCAGCCGCTGGGCACGCTGGACGTATCGTTCTACCGCGACGACTTCACCCAGCACGGCCTGCACCCGCAAGTACGCCCCTCGGCCCTGCCCTTCGACATCGAGGGCCAGCACCTGGTACTGATTGATGACGTACTGATGAGCGGGCGCACCGTGCGCGCCGCCCTCAACGAACTGTTCGACTACGGCCGCCCGGCCAGCGTCAGCCTGGTCTGCCTGCTCGACCTCAACGCCCATGAGCTGCCAATCCGCCCGGACGTGGTCGGCGCCAGCCTGTCCCTGGCGGCCAATCAACGGGTAAAATTGTCCGGCCCCACACCCCTGAGCCTTGAGCTGCAAACCCTCGCCGACCGAGAACTCCCGCAATGACTCCGATTGACGCCAAGCGCCCGCTGCAGCTCAACGAAAACGGCCAGCTGCGCCACTTTCTCAGCCTCGACGGCCTGCCGCGCGAGCTGCTCACCGAACTGCTGGATACCGCCGACTCCTTCCTTGAGGTGGGCGCCCGCGCCGTGAAGAAGGTTCCACTGCTGCGTGGCAAGACGGTATGCAACGTGTTCTTCGAGAACTCCACACGCACCCGCACTACCTTCGAGCTGGCCGCGCAGCGCCTGTCCGCCGACGTGATCAGCCTCAATGTGTCGACCAGCTCGACCAGCAAGGGTGAAACACTCTTCGACACCCTGCGCAACCTGGAGGCCATGGCCGCCGACATGTTCGTGGTACGCCATGCCGACTCCGGCGCCGCGCACTTCATCGCCGAGCACGTCTGCCCGCAGGTGGCCATCATCAATGCCGGCGACGGCCGCCATGCCCACCCCACCCAGGGCATGCTCGACATGCTGACCATCCGCCGGCACAAGGGCGGTTTCGAGAACCTCTCGGTCGCCATCGTCGGCGATATCCTGCACTCGCGCGTGGCACGCTCCAACATGCTGGCCCTACGCACCCTGGGCTGCCCGGACATCCGCGTCATCGCCCCGCAAACCCTGCTGCCGGTCGGCCTCGAGCAGTATGGCGTGCGTGTATTCACCAGCCTCAGCGAAGGCCTGCGCGATGTCGACGTGGTGATCATGCTGCGCCTGCAGAAGGAGCGCATGCAGGGCGGCCTGTTGCCCAGCGAAGGCGAGTTCTTCCGCCTCTACGGCCTGACCGAACAGCGCCTGGCCCTGGCCAAGCCCGATGCCCTGGTCATGCACCCAGGGCCGATCAACCGCGGCGTGGAAATCGAGTCGGCGGTAGCCGATGGCCCGCAGTCGGTGATCCTCAACCAGGTGACCTACGGTATTGCCGTGCGCATGGCGGTACTGTCGATGTGCATGAGCGGCCAGGCCGCCCAGCGCCAACTCAACCAGGACGCCGGAGAGCACAACTGATGTCGATGCAAATTAGTGGAGCGCGCCTGCTCGACCCGGCCAGCGGCCTAGACCAGCACGCCGACCTGTTCATTGATGGCGGCAAGGTCGTCGCCATCGGCCAGGCCCCGCTCGGCTTCAATCCCCGCCAACTGATCGATGCCAGCGGACTGATTGCCGCTCCCGGCCTGGTCGACCTGTCCGTAGCCCTGCGCGAGCCCGGTTATGGCCGCAAGGGCAGCATCGCCAGCGAAACCCTGGCCGCTGCCGCAGGCGGGGTAACCAGCCTGTGCTGCCCACCGCAGACCCGTCCGGTACTGGACACCCCGGCCGTGGCCGAGCTGATCCTCGACCGCGCTCAGCAGGCCGGCCATGCCAAGGTATTTCCCATTGGCGCCCTGAGCAAAGGCCTGGCCGGCGAGCAACTGGCCGAACTGGTCGCGCTGCGCGATGCCGGCTGCGTAGCCTTCGGTGACGGCCTGTACAGCTTCCAGAACAGTCGCACCCTGCGTCGCGCGCTGGAATACGCAGCCACCTTCGACCTCACCGTGGTTTTCCACGCCCAGGATCACGATCTGGCCGAAGGCGGCCTGGCCCACGAAGGCGCCACCGCCAGCTTCCTCGGCTTGCCGGGCATTCCGGAGAGCGCCGAAACCGTGGCCCTGGCCCGCCAGTTGCTGCTGGTCGAACAGAACGGTGTGCGCGCGCATTTCAGCTGCATCAGCAGTGCACGTGGCGCGGAAATGATCGCCCAGGCCCAGGCTCGTGGCCTGCCGGTGAGCGCCGACGTGGCGCTGTACCAACTGATTCTCACCGACGAAGCGCTAGCCGACTTCTCCAGCCTGTACCACGTACAGCCGCCGCTACGCAGCCGGCGTGACCGCGAAGGCCTGCGCGAGGCGGTCAGGCAGGGGGTGATCGGCAGCATTGCCAGCCATCACCAGCCGCACGAACACGATGCCAAGCTGGCCCCCTTTGGCGCCACCGAGCCAGGCATCAGCAGTGTCGAACTGCTCCTGCCACTGGCCCTGACCCTGGTGCAGGACGGCCTGCTCGACCTGCCCAGCCTGCTCAGCCGCCTCACCTGCGGCCCAGCCCAAGCCCTGCGCCTGCCCGCCGGCCGTCTGGCCGTAGGCGCTCCGGCAGATATCCTGCTGTTTGCCGAGCAGGCCAGCACCCTGGCTGGTGAGCAATGGTTTTCCAAGGGCCAGAACTGCCCATTCCTTGGTCACTGCCTGCCGGGCCGGGTGCGCTACACCCTGCTCGACGGACGCATCAGCTACCAGGCCTAGGCATTAAAAAACCCCGGCCTGCCAGGGGCAGTGCCGGGGGTTTTTCCCGAGCGCTGATCAGGCCTGTGCGCCGGCCTGCTGCTGGCGCGCCAGCTCCTGGGCATACAGCGCATCGAAGTTCACCGGAGCCAGCATCAGCGCGGGGAACGAGCCACGGATGACCAGGCTGTCGAGGGCTTCGCGAGCATAGGGGAACAGCAGGTTGGGACAGAAGGCGCCCAGCGTATGGCTCATCGAGGCCGGGTCGAGGCCCTGGATCAGGAAGATGCCGGCCTGCTGTACTTCCGCGATAAACGCCACTTCCTCACCGGTCTTGACGGTCACCGAGAGACTCAGCACCACCTCATGGAAACCGGCTTCCAGTTCCTTGTGACGGGTGTTGAGGTCCAGCTGCACGCTCGGCGCCCAATCCTGACGGAAGATTTCCGGGCTCTTCGGCGCTTCGAAGGACAGGTCCTTGACGTAGATGCGCTGCAGGGAGAATTGCGGGTTTTGCGCTTCTTGGGCGCCGTTCTGCTCAGACATGAGAAATCCTTGGCATGGTTGATTCGAAAGTATTAATCGGCCAGCAGGGCATCAAGGCGGCCGGCGCGCTGCAGGGCATACAGGTCATCGCAGCCGCCCACATGGGTGCTGCCAATCCAGATCTGCGGTACCGAAGTACGCCCGGCCTGCCGCGCCATTTCCGCACGCAGGGCGGGATCACCATCGACACGCCGCTCTTCATAACGAACGCCCTTGTCGTCAAGCAGTTGCTTGGCGCGCAGGCAATAGGGGCAGGTCGCGGTGGTGTAGATCAGAACCTTGGGCATGTCACTTGACCAATGGCAGGTTGTCGTTGCGCCAGCTGGCAATACCGCCGGAGAGTTTGGCGGCCTTGAAGCCGGCCTTCTGCAGCTGGGCACAGAGACTACCGGAATGCTGGCCAAGGGCATCGACCAGAATCAAGGTTTTCTCTTTGTGCCTGTCCAGCTCGGCCATACGTGCGGCGAACTTGTCGTGCGGAATATGCAGGGCATCGACGATATGCCCGGCGCTGAATTCCTTCTGCGCGCGGACGTCGACTACCAGCGCCTCGCCAGAATTGACCAGTGCGGTCAGCTCACGACAGCTCAGGGCCTTGCCGCCCTTGCGCAGTTCGGAGACCAGCAAGGCCACCAGCAGGGCGACGAACAATCCACTCAGTACATAGTGGTTAGTGGCAAATTCAATCAGTTGGGCCAACATCAGAGGGTTCCACAGGCGTAAAATGGGCCCAAGTATACACAGAGCCGGCAAGCCGTGACGACACGCGCCGCAGCTCTTAAAATCCCGCCTTTCCAGCCACTGCCCAGAGCGAGCCAGCCTGCATGAGCGCCACGCCCAAACCCCTGGTCCTGATCATCCTCGACGGCTTCGGCCACAGCGACAAGCCCGAGTACAACGCCATCCACGCGGCGCATACCCCGGTCTACGATCGCCTGCGCGCCACCCAGCCGCACGGCCTGATTTCCGGCAGCGGCATGGATGTCGGCCTGCCGGACGGGCAGATGGGCAACTCCGAGGTGGGCCACATGAATCTCGGCGCCGGCCGCGTGGTGTACCAGGACTTCACCCGGGTGACCAAGGCGATCCGCGACGGTGAGTTCTTCGACAACGCCGTGATCAATGCCGCGGTGGACAAGGCCGTGATTGCCGGCAAGGCGGTGCACATCCTCGGTCTGCTCTCCGACGGCGGCGTCCACAGCCACCAGGATCACCTGGTCGCCATGGCGGAACTCGCTGCCCAGCGCGGCGCCGAGAAGATCTACCTGCATGCCTTCCTCGACGGTCGCGACACCCCGCCGCGCAGCGCCCAGCCGTCCATCGAACTGCTCGACGCCACCTTCGCCAGGCTGGGCAAGGGGCGCATTGCCAGCCTGATCGGCCGTTACTACGCGATGGACCGCGACAACCGCTGGGACCGCGTCGAGCAGGCCTGGCAGCTAATCGTCGACGGCCAGGGGCAGTTCGCCGCCGACAGCGCCAGCGAAGGCCTGGCCGCCGCCTATGCCCGCGAGGAGAGCGACGAGTTCGTCAAGGCCACCACCATCGGCACACCGGTCCAGGTGGAAGACGGCGACGCCGTGGTGTTCATGAACTTCCGCGCCGACCGCGCCCGCGAGCTGACCCGCGCCTTTGTCGAGCCGGACTTCCAGGAATTCCAACGCCCGCGCGTGCCGCAACTGGCCGGCTTCGTGATGCTCACCCAGTACGCAGCAAGCATCCCCGCGCCCTGCGCCTTTGCCCCTGAATCGCTGGACAACGTGCTCGGCGAATACCTGGCGAAGAACGGCAAGACCCAGCTGCGTATTGCCGAAACCGAGAAATACGCCCACGTGACCTTCTTCTTCTCCGGCGGCCGCGAAGAACCGTTTGCCGGGGAAGAACGCATCCTGATCCCCTCGCCGAACGTCGCCACCTACGACCTGCAGCCGGAGATGAGCGCCCCCGAGGTGACCGAACGGATTGTCGAGGCCATCGAAAACCAGCGCTATGACGTGATCATCGTCAACTACGCCAACGGCGACATGGTCGGCCACACCGGGGTATTCGAGGCCGCGGTCAAGGCCGTGGAAACCCTCGACAGCTGCGTCGGGCGCATCGTCGAGGCGTTGGACAAGGTCGGTGGTGAAGCGCTGATCACCGCCGACCACGGCAACGTCGAGCAGATGGAAGATGAGTGCACCGGCCAGGCGCATACCGCGCACACCTGCGAGCCGGTGCCCTTCATCTATGTCGGCAAGCGCCCGGCGAGCATCCGCGCAGGCGGCGTACTGGCCGACGTGGCACCGACCCTGCTGACCCTGATGGGCCTGCCGGTTCCTGCGGAAATGACCGGTAAAACCATCGTCGAGCTGGAATAAACTCAAAGAGCCGAAACAGCGCTGGAAAGCTGAAAGCTGAACGACGCAACAGCCAGTCGCGCTTGCCTCCAGCCTTCCAGCCTCCAGCGCTTTTCGTCGAATGCTTTCCCGCTTTTTTAGGCATACTAGGCCGGTCCTTTCCCTGCGGTGAGCCTCGCCATGCTTCGCACCCTGTCCATCGTCCTGCTTAGCGCGTTCTGCCTGTTGGCCCAGGCCGACGAGCGTAGCGCCGCCCAGCAACAACTGGAAAAGGCCCGCCAGGACGTCGCCGAACTGCAAAAACTGCTGAAAACCCTGGAAAAAGAGAAGTCCAGCGTACAGCAGGCCCTGCAGAAGACCGAACGTGAGATGGGCGGCCTGGAGCGCGACATCAAGCACCTGCAGGAAGAGATCAAGGACAGCGAAAGCGAGCTGCAGCGGCTCGACGGTGAGAAAAAAAAACTCCAGCAATCGCGCCTTGAGCAACAGCAACTGATTGGCATCCAGGCCCGCGCCGCCTACCAGAGTGGCCGTCAGGAGCCTCTGCGCCTGCTGCTCAACCAGCAACGACCGGAACAGCTGTCACGCACCCTGACCCAGTATGAATACCTGGGGCAGGCCCGCCTGCGCCAGCTGGAAACCTTCAATGAGACCCTGCGCCAACTGGCCAATGTCGAGTACGACATCATTGCCCAGCAAAATCGCCTGGCCGAGCGTCAGCATGAACTGCAGGGCCGCCGCGACGAGCTGGCCAAGGTGCGCCAGCAACGCCAGCAAACCCTGGCCAAACTCAACCGGGAATACCGCAGTCGTGATCAGCGGCTGCGTGCCCGCCAGCAGGAGCAGGCCGAATTTGCCCGGGTACTGCGCACCATCGAGGAAACCCTGGCCCGCCAGGCACGTGAAGCCGAGCTGGCGCGGCAACGCGCGGCAGAAGCCCAGCGCCTGGCCCAACAAAGCACCCCCGGCACCCCTGGCAGCGGCCCGCAGGTCAGCAGCGGGAGTGGCCAGTCGGGGCCCTTTGCCCAGGCCAAAGGCAAGCTGCCCTGGCCGGTGGACGGCCGCCTGCTGGCCCGCTACGGCAGCCCGCGCGCCGGCGACGCCCGCAGCACCTGGGACGGCGTGCTGATTGGCGCCAGCGCCGGTAGCCCGGTGCGCGCCGTACATGGTGGCCGCGTAGTCTTTGCCGACTGGTTGCGTGGTGCCGGGCTGCTGGTGATCATCGACCATGGCAATGGCTATCTGAGCCTGTATGGCCATAATCAAAGCCTGTTGAAAAACCCCGGTGACCTGGTCAACGCCGGCGAAACCATTGCCACGGTGGGCAGCAGTGGCGGCCAGCAAAGCGCCGCGCTGTACTTTGCCATTCGCCAGCAGGGGCGCCCCAGCGACCCGGCGCAGTGGTGCCGGAGCCACGGTTGATCCTTCTTTTCTGGAGTTAGCACAGCATGCTGCACCGCTTTCGCCTTACCCCTTTTGCCCTGGCCCTGAGCCTGCTGGCCGGCCCTCTGCAGGCCGCCGAACCAGCGCCCGCCAAGGCGGAACTGCCGCTGGACGAGCTGCGCACCTTTGCCGAGGTGCTCGACCGCATCAAGAGCGCCTACGTCGAGCCCATCGACGACAAGACCCTGCTGGAAAACGCCATCAAAGGCATGCTCAGCAACCTTGATCCGCATTCGGCCTACCTCGAACCACAGGCCTTCGCCGAACTGCAGGAAAGCACCAGTGGCGAATTCGGCGGCCTGGGTATCGAGGTCGGCATGGAGGACGGCTTCCTCAAGGTCATCTCGCCCATCGACGACACCCCGGCCTCCAAGGCCGGTATCCAGCCGGGCGACCTGATCCTCAAGATCGACAACCAGCCGACCAAGGGCTGGTCGATGATGGAGGCGGTGGAGAAACTGCGTGGCAAGCCGGGCAGCAAGGTACTACTGACCCTGGTGCGTGAAGGCGGCCAGCCGTTCGATCTGCCCCTGCAGCGTGCGGTGATCAAGGTGCGCAGCGTGAAGAGCCAGTTGCTGGATGACGGTTACGGACTGATCCGCATCAGTCAGTTCCAGATCAATACCGGCGACGAAGTGGCCAAGGCGCTGAGCAAACTCAAGCGTGACAACGGCAAGCAGCCGCTCAAGGGCCTGGTACTCGACCTGCGCAACAACCCGGGGGGCGTGCTACAGGCCGCCGTCGAAGTGACCGACCACTTCCTCAGCAAGGGCTTGATCGTCTACACCGAGGGGCGTCTGGCCAACTCCGAGCTGCGCTTCTCGGCCGACCCCGAAGATGCCAGCGAGGGCGTGCCACTGGTGGTACTGATCAACGGCGGCAGCGCCTCGGCTTCGGAAATCGTTGCCGGCGCCCTGCAGGATCATCGCCGCGCAGTACTGATGGGCACCGACAGCTTCGGCAAGGGCTCGGTACAGACCATCCTGCCGCTGAACAACGAGCGCGCCCTGAAACTGACCACCGCCCTGTACTTCACGCCCAAGGGGCGTTCGATCCAGGCTCAGGGCATCGTCCCGGATATCGAGGTGGCACGCGCCCGCGTCACCCGCGAGCAGGACAACGAAGGCATCAAGGAAGCCGACCTGGCAGGCCACCTGGGCAACGGCAATGGCCAACCGGACAAGCCGCGCCGCCAGGATACGCGCAGCCCACGCCCGCAGGATGACGACTACCAACTAAGCCAGGCGCTCAACCTGCTCAAGGGCCTGAACATCACCCGCCAGTAGGGCCTGCTCGGCAGACAGGCAGCCCGGCACTCAGACCGGGCTCGCGACCTACAGGTAGCTGTTGGTCATTTCCTCGACGAAACCTTCCTGGCGCATCTCATCCAGGGCCTTCTGCAGGCGCTCGACCACCTCGTCCGGGGTATCCTTGTTGAGCGCCAGGTAGAGTTGGGCCTGGTTCATCTTCAAGACCACCTTGAGTCCCTGCACGCCTTCGGCGCGCGCCATGTAGCGCCCCGCCGGATCGTCGGTGGCCCACAGGTCGATCTGCCCGGCGGCCAGCTTGCGAATGTTTTCCTGATCACGCAGCGACAGCACCAGCGGAATCTTCTGGCTTTCCAGCGACTGGCTGAGTGCGTTGTTTTTGTAGGCACCAATACGGTACTGGCTGGCTTCACTCAGGTTGTTCACCTGGATGGCACTATCGCCACGCGCCATCAGCACCCAGGAAGTTTCCCCCAGCGGCCCCACCCACTTGAACAGGGCTTCACGCTCGGCGGTACGCGTCGTGGAAAACAAGGCATAGCCGGGCTTGTCGAGGGTCAACCGGTACAGGCGATCCCAGGGAAAGCGCAGGGTCATGCTGTAGTCGATGCCGGCACGCTTGAACATCTCGCGGACAATTTCCGCACTGATGCCATCGATACCATCATCACGGGCAAAGTTCTTGTCATCCACGGCCATGTTGAATGGCGGGAAGTTTTCGGTCAGCACGACCATTTTGTAGCCTTCCGGCAGTTCGGCCTGGGCGCTGCTAGCCGCCAGCAGCAGGCTGGCACAAAGGACGCGTTTGCAAGTTTTCAGCATGATCTTGGCTCTTCAGGATTGTTGTTGTCAGATGCCAGCGGGCCTATCAAAGATAGTTGTTGACGATGTCGTCGACAAAACCCTCTTCACGCAACTTGTCCAGCTCGGCCTGCAGCTTGCTGACTACCTCGTCCGGCACTTCGCGATTCAGTGCCAGGTAAAGCTCCGCGCTATCGAAACGCAGGATGGTTTTCAGCCCGCTGATCCCCTCCTGCTTGGCCAGATAGCGGCCTGCGGGGTCGCCGGTAGCCCACAGGTCAATCTGCCCGGACTGCAGCTTCTGTGCATTGAGCTGGTCACGCAGCGCCAGCACCGGCTGCAATCCCTGTTCGAGGAGGTGCTCGGAGATGGCATCCCCCTTGTAGGCGCCCACCTGATAGCTGGCTGCCTCTGCCAGGCTGTTCAGACGAATGCTGCTGTCGGCACGACCAAGCAGCACCCAGTCATCCGGACCAATCGGGCCGACCCATTTGAACTGCTCCTCGCGCTCCGGCAGGCGGGCGGTGACGAACACACCATAGCCCGGCTTTTCCAGGGCCAGCTTGTAGATGCGCTCCCAGGGAAAACGCAGGGTCATGCTGTACTCGATGCCGGCACGCTTGAACATCTCGCGAATGATATCCACGGCGATGCCGTCGATATTGTCTTCCTGCGCAAAGTTCTTGCCGTTGATCGCCATGTTGTAGGGCGGGAAGTTTTCGGTGAGCAGGATAACCTTGTAGTCCGCAGGAACCTCCGCCTGAGCCAGGCCGGCCAAGGCCAGACTGGCTACAGCCAGAGAACGTTTGAGCAATTTGCGCATGGAGTCCACCCGAAAGCATGAGTTGCAATAGCGCATCCTGCGAACAGTCACGCGGCCACGCTCCCTGGCCGCGCCGGGGCGTTACAGGTACTTGGCGACGATGCGCGCCAGGGCGCCTTCCGCCTGCATTTCCTGCAACGCCTGCTGGAGTTTGTTGACCACCTCATCCGGGGTCTGCGGGTTGAGGGCCAGGTACAGGTCAGTACCGTTGAAGCGCAGCACGGTCTTCAGCCCGCTGACACCCTCCTGTTTGGCCAGGTAACGCCCGGACAGGTCACCCGTGGCCCACAGGTCGATCTGCCCCTTCTGCAGCTTGCTGAGATTCTCCTGGTCACGCAGCGACGTGCTGAAAGGAATGCCTTCGGCCTGCAGATGCTGGGAAATCGCGTCGTCCTTGTAGGCGCCGATACGATAAGCACCCGCCTGCTGCAGGTTGTCCAGGCGGATGTTGCTGTCGGCGTTGGCCAACAGCACCCAGTCATCGGTACCCAGCGGCCCCACCCACTTGAACAGCGGGCCACGCTCGCGCAGTCGGGCAATCGTGAAAACCCCGTGATTGGGATTGTCCATGGCCATCTTGTAGATACGCGCCCAGGGGAAACGCAGGGTCATGTGGTAGCTGACCCCGGCGCGCTGGAACATCTCCTGTACCAACTCGACGGCAATTCCCTGCAACTGGTCTTCACGGGCAAAATTGCGCCCGTTGCTGGCCATGTTGTAAGGCGGGAAGTTTTCGGTCAGCAGAACGATTTCCGCGACAGGCGCATCCTCGGCCTGTGCCGGCAGCCCCAGCAACAGGCCCCAGACCAAAGACAGGCTCAGCAGTATCTTGTGCATGTGTTCCCTCCACGGCTTCCATAGCCTTGCAAAGGGCGCAGCTTAATCAGCGTCGGCGGCTTGCCAAGCCCATCATGCCCAAGCTGCGACCTGCGTCATGGCAAAACACCAGACGGCAGTCAACGTACCACGATACCGCGACTGGCCAGGTAGGCCTTGGCTTCCGGCACGCTGTATTCGCCAAAGTGGAAGATGCTGGCGGCCAGCACCGCGTCGGCCTTGCCTTCGAGGATACCGGCAGCCAGGTGTTGCAGGTTGCCGACGCCGCCGGAGGCGATCACCGGGATGCCCACGCTCTCGCTGATGGCGCGGGTCACGCCGAGGTCGTAGCCGCTTTTCACGCCGTCCTGATCCATGCTGGTCAGCAGAATCTCGCCGGCGCCGAGGTCTTCCATCTTCTTCGCCCAGAGCACGGCATCCAGGCCGGTCGGCTTGCGCCCGCCATGGGTGAAGATTTCCCAGCGACCCGGGGCAACTTTTTTGGCATCGATGGCGACGACGATGCACTGCGAGCCGAAGCGCGCGGCGGCCTCGCCGACGAACTCCGGGTTGAACACCGCGGCGGTGTTGATCGACACCTTGTCGGCGCCGGCATTCAGCAGGTTGCGGATGTCCTGCACGGTACGCACGCCGCCACCGACGGTGAGCGGGATGAACACCTGGCTGGCCATGCGCTCCACCGTGTGCAGGGTGGTGTCACGGCCGTCGACGCTGGCGGTAATGTCGAGGAAGGTAATCTCGTCGGCGCCCTGCTCGTCGTAGCGGCGGGCGATTTCCACCGGGTCACCGGCGTCGCGGATGTTCTCGAACTTGACGCCCTTGACCACGCGGCCATTGTCCACGTCGAGGCAGGGAATAATGCGTTTAGCGAGGGCCATGCGGGCCTCCCAATCCTGAATTCGCTGGAGGCTGGAGGCTGAAAGCTGAACGAAAAGGCAACTCGGCCATCGTCCAGCCTCCAGCCTCCAGCGCCTTATTCGTATTTCGCCTGCCGATCGCAGAAGGCTTGCGCCTCGGCGACATCCAGGGTGCCTTCGTAGATGGCACGGCCGGTGATGGCGCCGATGATGCCCGGCGAGCGCGCCAGCAGCAGCTTCTCGACATCGCCGAGGTTATGGATACCGCCGGAAGCGATCACCGGGATGCGGCTGGCAGCGGCCAGCGCGGCGGTAGCCTCGACGTTGCAGCCCTGCATCATGCCGTCTTTGGCGATATCGGTATAAACGATGGCGGATACGCCATCGGCCTCGAAGCGCTTGGCCAGATCAGTCGCCTGCACGCTCGACACCTCGGCCCAGCCGTCGGTGGCGACGAAGCCGTCTTTGGCGTCCAGACCGACGATCACCTTGCCCGGGAAGGCCTTGCAGGCGTCAGTGACAAACTGCGGATCCTTCACGGCCTTGGTGCCGATGATCACGTAGCTGACCCCGGCGCGCACATAGTGCTCGATGGTCTCCAGGGTGCGGATGCCGCCGCCGATCTGGATCGGCAGGGTCGGGTAGCGCTTGGCGATGGCGGTGACCACTTCACCGTTGACCGGCTGGCCTTCGAAGGCGCCGTTCAGGTCGACCAGGTGCAGACGGCGGCAGCCGCCCTCGACCCACTTGGCGGCCATGCTCACCGGGTCATCGGAGAACACCGTGGAGTCTTCCATGCGGCCCTGGCGCAGACGCACGCAGGCGCCGTCCTTGAGATCGATAGCGGGGATAATCAGCATTCGGATAGGTCCTGAAAAATCGAGAAAATGATTTCGCTGAAGGCTAAATGCTGAAGGCTTGACGAAAAAATGCCGCGCATATCGTCCAGCCTTCAGCGCTTGGCCTCGCGCGCAGCGCCGTCTTTACCAACGCCCATCCCAGCCGATGAAGTTCTGCAACAGCTGCAGGCCATGGGTATGGCTCTTTTCCGGGTGGAACTGCACGGCGAACTTCGAGCCGTCGGCCAGCGCCGCGGCGAAGTCCTTGCCATAGTGACCACGCCCGACCACCTGGGCGGGATTGCCGGAGTCGATGTAGTAGCTGTGCACGAAGTAGAAACGACCCTTGTTTGGGATCTCGTGCCACAGCGGGTGGTCGATCACCTGCTCGACTTCGTTCCAGCCCATGTGCGGCACCTTCAGGTGTTCGCCCCCTTCATACAGGTCCTTGCCGAAAAAGCGCACCTGGCCGGGGAACAGACCGATGCAGTCCACGCCATCGTTCTCCTCGCTGCGCTCCAGCAGGGCCTGCATGCCGACGCAGATGCCAAGGAACGGACGGTCAGCGCTGACCTCGCGCACCAGGCTGTCGAAGCCCAGGCGCTTGATCTCGGCCATGCAGTCGCGGATCGCCCCAACCCCGGGGAACACCACGCGGTCAGCCTCGCGGATCACCTGCGCATCGCTGGTCACCAGCACCCGGCCGGCGCCAACATGCTCCAGCGCCTTGGCCACCGAATGCAGGTTGCCCATGCCATAGTCGATTACTGCAACGGTCTGCACTTACAAGCACCCTTTGGTGGACGGCATCTGCCCGGCCATACGCGGGTCCAGCTCGATGGCCATGCGCAGGGCGCGGCCAAAGGCCTTGAACACCGTCTCGATCTGGTGGTGGGTGTTGTGGCCGCGCAGGTTGTCGATGTGCAGGGTCACCAGGGCGTGGTTGACGAAGCCCTGGAAGAACTCCTGGAACAGATCCACGTCGAAGCCGCCGACCACCGCGCGGGTGAAGGGCACATGCATCTGCAGGCCGGGACGACCGGAGAAATCGATCACCACGCGCGACAGGGCTTCGTCTAGCGGCACATAGGAGTGGCCGTAACGGGTCATGCCCTTCTTGTCGCCGACGGCCTTGGCGAACGCTTGGCCGAGGGTGATGCCGACGTCTTCCACGGTGTGGTGATCGTCGATATGCAGGTCGCCCTTGCAGTGGATGTCCAGGTCGATCAGGCCGTGACGGGCAATCTGGTCGAGCATGTGCTCGAGGAAAGGCACGCCAATATCAAACTTGGCCTTGCCAGTGCCATCCAGATTGATCGAGACCTTGACCTGGGTCTCCAGGGTATTGCGCTCGACGCATGCCGTACGCTCGGCCATGTGCAACTCCGGGATAAATGCTGCGGAAAGGCCGCCATTATAGGCCGGGCGCAGCGGGCCCGGCTACCGGCCGCCCGGCCAGCGGGTTTACACTCGCCCGCCTAGCCACCCGAGGACCGCCGCATGCCCGTTGTCGTCGAATTTGTCCGCCAGCCCAGCGCGCAGGATCGTCTTGACCTGGCGAAAATCTATGCCGAGGCACCCGACTGGCTGCTGGCCCCCTACAACGACGCACAACATCTGCTGGATAGCCTGCTGGACAGCGGCCAGTTGCTGGTCGGACGCTTCAACGACCGCCTGCTCGGTGCCGCCTGCGTGACGCGCGGCGCTGACGGCTGGCAGCTGTCACACCTCTGCGTCCGCCAGGTCACCCGGCGTCGTGGGGTGGCCCGGCGCCTCTACGCGGAGGCCTGCCGTCTGGCCGCTGAAGCCGGACAAGCGCTGCACTGGCAGGCGCCGCCAGGTCTGGACAGCGCACTGCAGGTCATCCTGCAGAGCAAGACCCAGGCCGGCTGAGCCGATGCACCAGGTCGACCTGCTGATCATCGGCGCCGGCGCCATCGGCCTGGCCTGCGCCGCACGTCTTGCATCGCCCACACGCAGCTGCCTGATCATCGAAGCGCAGGCGCTGATCGGCAGCCACGCCTCCAGCCGCAACTCCGAAGTCATCCACGCCGGTCTCTACTACCCACCCGGCTCGCTCAAGGCCAGCCTGTGCCTGGAAGGCCGCGAACGCCTGTATGCCTGGTGCGCCAGGCAGCACATCGCCCACCGCCGCCTGGGCAAGCTGCTGGTGGCCGTGGACGAAGAGGAGCTGCCCGCCCTGCAGCGTCTGGCCGAGAATGCCCGGGCCTGCGGCGTAGACGACCTGCAACCACTCGATGCCGCACAACTGCGCCAGCGCGAGCCGGCCCTGCGTGGTGTGGCCGCCCTGCACTCGCCGAGCACCGGCATCTTCGACAGCCACGCCTACCTGCAATCCCTGCTGGCTCACGCCGAACGACAGGGAGCGCAGCTGATCCTGCATACCCGCGCCACGCACCTTGAGCCATACGCCGGCGGCTGGCGGGTCAGCGGGCTGAGTGCCGGCGAGCCCTTTCAACTGCGCGCCGGCCAGGTGATCAATGCTGCCGGCTTCGCCGCACCCGAGCTGGCCCAGGCTACCCAGGGACTGACCGGCGTGCCTCGTCAGCATCTCTGCCAGGGACGCTACTTCAGCTACAGCGGGCGCAGCCCGTTCAGCCAGCTGATCTACCCGCTGCCAGCGGCCAACACGGCCGGGCTGGGCATCCACGCCACCCTCGACCTGGCCGGCCAGCTACGTTTCGGCCCCGACGTCCATTACCTGAGCGAACTCGACTACCAGGTGGATGCCAGCCTACGCGAGCCGTTTGCCGCTGCCATCGCCCGCTACTATCCGGGCATCGACCCGGCACGCCTGCAACCGGCTTACAGTGGCGTACGGCCGAAACTCAGCGGCGCCGGGGAACCGGCCGCCGACTTCGTCATCCAAACCCCCGGGGATCACGGCCTGCCCGGCCTGGTCAACCTGTTCGGCATCGAATCTCCGGGGCTGACTGCCAGCCTGGCCATCGCCGAACGCGTCGCCGCCGCCCTGTAAGGCAGCGGTATACTCCCCGCCCCGGACCCTGTTGAAACAAGGACTGCTTGATGAAAGCGCTCGGCAAAATCCTCGGCCTGCTGCTGCTTGGCCTGCTTCTGCTGCTGGTAGCCCTGGGCCTGGCACTCACTCACCTGTTCAATCCCAATGACTACAAGGACGAGATCAGCCAGCTGGCCCGCGATAAGGCCGGCGTAGAACTGCGCCTGCAGGGCGACATCGGCTGGAGCCTGTTCCCCTGGCTGGGCCTGGAACTGAGCGACGCAACCATTGCCAGCCTGCAACAACCCGAACAGCCCCTGGCACGGGTACGCCTGCTGGGCCTGTCGGTGCGGGTCATGCCCCTGCTGCGCCGCGAAGTACAGATGAGCGCCATCCGGGTCGACGGCCTGGAGCTCGACTTGCAGCGCGACGCCCAGGGCCGTGGCAACTGGCAGCAACTTGGCCAGGCGCAGACCGCAACGCCCAGCGATAGCCGTCCCGCTACTGGCGCGCAGCCCGCCAGCCCGCCGCCCGCCGCGCCGCAGAGCAGCACGCAGGCCGTGCGTCTGGACATCGACAGCCTGACCCTGAGCAACGCGCGGATTCGCTACCAGGACCTGGCCAGCGGCCAGCAGTACAGCCTGGAGGGTATCCAGCTGAGTACCGGGGCGATTACCGAAGGGCAAAGCATCCCGATCAAGCTGTCCGGCTTTTTCGCCAATAACCAGCCCGTGCTGCGCGCCAAGGCCGAACTCAGCGGCAAACTGCGCTTCGAGCGCAGCCTGCAGCGCTACCAGCTGGAAGACCTGCAGCTGCAGGGCGAAGCCTCCGGCGAACCCCTGCAAGGCAAGACGCTGACGTTCAGCAGCCAGGGCCAACTGCTGCTCGACCAGGCCGCCCAAATTGCTGAATGGAGCAGCTTCAAGCTCAGCGCCAACCAACTGCGTGCCATCGGCGAGCTGCGCCTGCGCGAACTGGACAAGGGCAGCCAGCTGGAAGGCGGACTATCCCTGGCCCCCTTCAACCTGCGCGAGTTCCTCACCGGCCTGGGCATCGAACTACCGGCGATGAACGATGCCGGCGCCCTCGAGCAGTTCGAACTGAGCACCCGTCTCAGCGGCAACAGCCAGAGCCTGAACCTGCAGGATCTCAAGCTACGCCTCGACGACAGCCGCTTCACCGGCCAGATCGCCGTCAGCGACTGGCAACGCCAGGCCCTGCGCCTGCAACTGCAGGGTGATCGCCTCGACCTCGACCGCTACCTGCCGCCAAAAGCCGCTGAACAACCCAGCCAGCGCCAGGGCGAAGTCCGCGAAGCGCTGGCCCGCGCCGGCAGCAGCGGCACCAGCGAACTGCCTGGCGCGCCGACCCAGCAGGCCTGGAGCCAGAGCGAGATGCTGCCCCTGGCCCGCCTGCGCCCGCTCGACCTGCAGGCCAGCCTGAGCCTTGGCCAGCTAAACTACGACGGCCTGCCGCTACGCAACCTGCAATTACAGCTGCACGCCAAACAGGGGCGTCTGACCCTTAAACAGCTGCGCAGCGAACTGTTCGACGGGCGCCTTGAAGCCACCGGCGAAGCCGATCTGCGCGAGCAGCCGATTCGCCTGAGCCTCAACAAAACCCTCAGCCGTCTGCCGCTGGAGCAACTGTTCAAAGCCCAGGGCGAATCGCTGCCGCTGCGCGGCCGTCTCGACCTGCAGGCTCAACTGACCACCCAGGGCAATAGCCAGCAGGCCTGGGTCGATGCCCTCAATGGCGACATGCGTTTCGCCGTGCTGGATGGCGTACTGCTCGATGCCAACCTCGAACAGCAGTTATGCCAGGGCATCGCCACGCTCAATCGCAAGCCGCTGAGCAACCCGCCAAGCGGTCGCGACACCCCGTTCCAGCGCCTCGATGGCAGCCTGCGCATTCGCAACGGCGTGGCCAACAACCCGGACCTGCAGGTGCGCCTGCCCGGCCTGAGCGTCAAGGGCCAGGGCGACATCGACCTGCGCGTACTGGGCATGGATTATCGTGCCGGCATCACCCTGGAAGGCGACCAGCGGGAAATGCCCGACCCGGCCTGCCAGGTCAATGAACGCTACCAGGGCATCGAATGGCCGCTGCGCTGCCGCGGCCCACTGGAGCTGGGCGGCAAGGCCTGCCGCCTGGACAAGGACGGCCTGGGCAAGATCGCGGCGCGCCTGGCCGGCAGCAAGCTGACCGAAAAACTTGAGGAAAAACTCGGCGACAAAGTCAGCCCGGAACTCAAGGACGCCCTGCGCGGCCTGTTCAAGCAATGACCACCCACACGTTCGCCGATGCCGTGCTGGCCTGGTATGACCAGCACGGCCGCAAGGACTTGCCCTGGCAGCAGGACATCAGCCCCTATCGGGTATGGGTGTCGGAAATCATGCTGCAACAAACCCAGGTCGCCACCGTGCTGGGCTACTTCGAACGCTTCATGCAGGCCCTGCCCAGCGTGCAGGCCCTGGCGGCGGCGCATGAAGACGAAGTGCTGCACCTGTGGACCGGACTGGGCTACTACAGCCGCGCCCGCAACCTGCACAAAACCGCACAGATCATCGTTACCCAGCATGCCGGGGAGTTCCCGCGCAGCGTCGAGCAACTGGCCGAGCTGCCAGGCATCGGCCGCTCTACCGCAGGCGCCATCGCCAGCCTGAGCATGGGGCTACGCGCAGCTATCCTGGATGGCAACGTCAAGCGGGTACTGGCGCGCTATGCCGCGCTGCCTGGCTACCCGGGGGAAAGCGCCGTGGCCCGTCAGCTATGGGCACTGGCCGAGCAGCTGACGCCCACGCAACGCGTCAACCACTACACCCAGGCGATGATGGACCTGGGCGCCACGCTGTGCACCCGCAGCAAACCCAGCTGCCTGCTCTGCCCGCTGCGCGACAGCTGCCGCGCCCACCAGCTTGGCTGCCCCAGCGCCTACCCAGAGCCCAAGCCCCGCCGGCAACTGCCCCAGCGCCAGACCCTGATGGCGCTGCTGAGCAATCCGCAGGGTGACATCCTGCTCTATCGCCGCCCTTCAAGCGGGCTATGGGGCGGGCTGTGGAGCCTGCCGGAAGTCAGCACGCTGGCCCACCTCGAAAGCCTGGCCAGCCAGCACGGTCTGCAACTGGGCGCGCGCCAGGCACTGCCCACGCTGAGTCATACCTTCAGCCACTTCCAGCTACACATAGAACCCTGGCTGGTGCACTGCCAGCAGGTTGCCCCGCGCATGGCCGAAGGCGACTGGCTCTGGTATAACCTCGCCAGCCCGCCGCGCCTGGGCCTGGCAGCCCCGGTAAAGACCCTGCTCAAGCGCGCCGCCCACGCATTGCCCGAAGGAGAGTCGCGATGACCCGCACCGTACTGTGCCGCAAGCACAAGCAAGAACTTCCCGGCCTCGATCGTCCGCCCTATCCTGGCGCCAAGGGTGAAGACATCTTCCAGAACGTCTCACGCCAGGCCTGGGACGAATGGCAGAAGCACCAGACCATGCTGATCAACGAGCGCCGGCTGAACATGATGAACGCCGAAGACCGCAAGTTCCTCCAGCAGGAAATGGACAAGTTCCTCAGCGGCGAGGACTACGCCAAAGCTGAAGGCTATGTGCCGCCCAGCGCCTGAGCATCGCTAAGCGCCCGGAATAATTAAATATTTTTCGGGCGCAGGGTTGACACTAGCGCACAAAGCCCGTTTAATTGCGCCCCGTTGCCCAGATAGCTCAGTCGGTAGAGCAGGGGATTGAAAATCCCCGTGTCGGCGGTTCGATTCCGTCTCTGGGCACCACCTTTCGTTTTCGGGTAGTGCCAGCATCACCCGAAACACCACAGAGAGCCCGCCCCGTGCGGGCTTTCTGCTTTCTGGGGTTCCCAGACCTTCCCTTGCAGGCCCAAAGGTTTAGGGACATTCTTAGGGATGTCGCCGGTTCGGTCATCACCGACATCCCTACGAAGGTGCCCAATGCCCCGCACAGTCACGCCCCTGAGCGATTCCACCATTAAGACCGCCAAGCCCAAAGAGAAGCTCTACAAGCTGACCGATGGCCAGGGGCTTTACCTGGAGATCAAGCCGAACGGCTCCAAGCTGTGGCGCTTCAAGTACCGATTCGACGGCAGAGACATGACCCCGCTGTCATTTGGCGCTTACCCTGACGTGCCTCTGGTGAAGGCCCGCCAAAGGCGCGCAGAAGCACGCCAACTGCTGGCGGATGGTATCGACCCCGGAGAGCAGAAAAGAGCCGCCAAGCAAGCCAAGAAGGTGGAAGGCGTCACCTTCGAGACACTGGCCCGTGAGTGGTACGGCTACAACGCGCCACGCTGGGCCGAAAGCACCGCATACAAGGCCAGGCTCTACCTGGAGAACGACCTGATCCCGAACCTGGGCCAGCAAGCGCTGGCCAGCATCACGCGCCCCGACCTGGTTGAACTGGTGCGCAAGGTAGAGGCACGGGGCACGCTGAACGCTGCCGGCAAGATACGCCAGTGGCTACACCAGATATTCCGCTATGGATTGGCAAAGGGCGTAGTCGATAACAACCCGGCCACTGATCTGGATGTTGTGGCAGCCCCACCCAAAGCAGCACGCCACCATCCATACATCCCGCTGGCTGAATTGCCCGAGCTGCTGACACGGCTGGACAAGGCCAACATCCACACGCATACACGGTGCGCCATTCGCCTGCTGATCCTGACAGCGGTACGGCCTGGTGAGCTGCGCGCTGCGCCCTGGGCAGAGTTCGACCTTGACGCAGCCACCTGGACGATCCCGAAAGAACGCATGAAGGCCCGCCGCCCGCATGTCGTGCCCTTGCCTCGCCAGGCCGTAGCCATCCTGCGCCAGCTCCAAGAGATCACCGGCACCTACGCCCTGCTGTTCCCCGGCCAGCAGAATGCAGACCGCCCCATGAGTGAAAACACCATCAACAAGGCGCTGCGCCTGCTGGGCTACGAAGGTCGCCAGACCGGACACGGATTCCGCCACCTGCTGAGCACCGAGCTGAACGGGCGCGGCTATAACCGCGACTGGATTGAGCGCCAGCTAGCGCACGGTGACGCCGACGAAATACGCGACACCTACAACCATGCCACCTACCTGGAGCAACGCCGGGAAATGATGCAAGCCTGGGCAGACTCTATCGACGCACTCTGCTCTGGTGCCAACGTGGTGAACATAAAGCGCCAGGCCTGAGCGGTTCCCCCGGTTCCCTGAAAACTCACGAAAGTGTAAGTCGCGGGCGACCCTTTCCGGCTCTGCCATAAGCCAGACCCTTGCAGACGTGTTTGCTGTGGTTCCACTTGTTTGGTGGTGGAACCGGGGGAACCGAGGGAACCACCAGCAACCACGGGCCTTGCAGCGGTTCCCCCAAGAAAACACACGGGGGAACCGGGGGAACCGGGCCATATCGGCACAGAGTGCCGGAACCAGCACAGAGTGCCAGAACCGACACGCTCCACCCGTGCGCGCCACCCGTGCGCGCCACGATTCGACAGCGCGCAAAACGTGCCGCAACACGGCGCGCCAGAGGCGTGGCCGCCTGCTGGTGACTTTAGGGAACGCAAGGGAATTGCTGTTAGGATTCCTGGCACTACTGTATGTCCACACAGGAATGGCATCAGTGCCAAACCAGTCACCACAACCTTTTGGCCGCATCCGCCTGCCGCAAGTGATCGAGGCATGGAGCGACGGCAGCCGGTTTAACCCTCGCCTGCTCGCCAGCGAGTTGGCTGGGGTGCTGCGCACCCTTGGCCCGGCCAACCAGGTCATAGACGCCGCCTTCGCCAGCGTCACCCTGTATGACCCAGCCACGGGTGCCGGCGGCATCACACTGGAAGCACTGGCCGCATACTTCGAGCAGCGGGCAGCTGGAATAACAGAGACAGCTGTGGAAACCGCAAGCGGCTCAGTCCAAGCCGGAGCCGTACTGCTGGCCCGTCACTGGATTGCCCGCCTTGAGCTTGAGGCCGAGTCGCGTGCCGAGCTGGCGGCAGCCTTACATCTTGCGGCACCAGCGCCAGCACCAGGCCAAGGGCCGCAACCGGCTACACAACACCAGCCGCCCTTGCCTGGAAGCGCCCCGGAATGTCTCGCACTGCGCCAAGCGCAGCAGCGTATCGAGGGTGAGCACAGCGCCAGCCACCGGCTAGAGGCTGCCGAGCAGAGGTGTGAACTACTGGCACGGGAAAACGAGCAGCTACGCGCCCAGCTCAGAGCCCAGGAACACCGCACCCAGCAGGCACAAGAAGCCGCAGAGCAGCACAGAAGGGACGCAGAGGATGACCGCCGAGCGCGCACGCTCTTGGAGGATCAACTGCGCGACCACGCCGGCATCCTCGCCTTTATGGACACCAGCAACCCGCTGGCCCCTGTAGAAGGGCAGCGCATGGTGGCCGCCTGGTGCGACCTGACAGAAAACGGCACAACAGACCCGACAGCCCGCAACGGCATAGGCATCGGAGAACTGGCTAAACGCTGGTGGCGGGATAACGTGGAGCCGCCGACTGAAAGTGTTGGCAAGCGTTTGTCATGGGCGCTTGCCTGGAAAGCACGGAAGAACGGGGGAGTTGTATCTAAGAAGAACACCCAAAAGGGGTGACAGGTTACAAGCCGCGCCCTGTCTGCCCCGCGCCGTTTTACCCACAGCGCAAACCCAAACCGGCCACCCCTTTTCTGCAAGCTGTCACCTGTTCCAGCCCCCTCTGCCCCGCCAGCATTTCAAGCGTGATTCCCCACAACGCCTTGAAATACCCCCGGAGGGACAAGCAATGGCAGCCAAAACCAGTTCAACCCAAACCGCCCGCCACTTCATCAAGCGCCAGGCCGTGGAACAAATCACCGGTCTTTCGTGCTCCGAGATTTACCGCCGCATTGCCGCTGGCACATTCCCTAAGCAGATCAACCTGGGCCCCAAGTCCGTGGTATGGATCGAAGCCGAAGTGATGGCCTGGTGCGACGACCGCATTGCAGCCTGCCGTGGGGAAGCCGCTTAAATGAAAAAGGCCACCCGTTCCGAGAAACAAGGCAGCCAGTCGCAGGGCAACATTATCACCAACAGCCAGCCGCTGGCACCCAGCAAGATTGCTCGCATTCTTGGGCACCTGCTGCACACTGGCCCGCTCAATCGCTTCGAGGCTGAGCGCATCGGTGACCACTGCCTGAACAGCACAATCAGCGACCTGGCCAATGACCACGGGCTGACTTTCAAGCGCACACCAGAGAAGGTGCCCAACCATTGGGGGCAACCCTGCGACGTGATCCGCTACAGCCTGCCACGCAGCGAGCGCCGCCATGCCCAGCGCGTGCTGGACATGCTTTGCCGCAAAGGCCGGAAGGTGGCCGCATGAATGCCTCCCCGCCCCTGCCAGCCGTTGCCAAGCGCCAGCGTTGCCGCTATGGTGTGCCCGTCGCGGTAAATCCCGTGGCCGACCTTGGCCGGTCGAATCACTCAAGGCGCACAAGCGCCCACCATCCGAATGCTGGCGCTTTTTTTGTGTCCGCCTCTTCGAGTTATGGCGGCTGTGCGCGGGACACCTTCGGGTGTGCCGGGTGCCTTGAGTCCCGGTCGGCCAACCCGCGTACAGCTGCCACCCTAACCTGCTTGGCCGCAGGCGGTGACAGCTCCACTACTCAAGGAGCTACACCCATGCACAACACCCTCAATCCGTCCCGGCTTCGCGCCGCTGCCCATCGCCGCATGGCCTTTGCCGCACTGCGTGCCGATTCCTCTGCCGCCACTCGCCTGGCCCGTTATCAGCATCACATAACCAAGGCCCGTGCCCTGGAAGCTGTAGGGGGTGCGCAATGAGCCAGGCCAACACCGCCGCCAACGTGGCGCAGGATGCTATCGACCTGCTGAACGCCACCACCGAGCAACTGGACATGCTCGCCGCCACCCTGCGCGCAATCCGCAAAGCCTACCCGGTAGAGTTCGCCAACCTGAGAGACGGCATTCGCAGCGGCCTGCTTGATGCTCGCCACCTGACCGACCTGGGCTTGGGTGCTTTGGCAGACTGGCGCGATTTTATGACCGCGCAAACCGGCGACCTGACCACCCAGCTGGACTACGCCCGGGAGATTGCAGAGCAGGCGCAAGCCGTCCGCACGCCATCCGGACACGATGCAGAAGGGGGTGCGCAATGAGCCGCATAACCGACCGCCAAGCGTTCGAAATGATCCAGCAGCGCGCCGAAGTGCTGGCGAGCGCCGGCAAGGGCTTGGAGGCAATAGGCCGGCTGCTGGGGGCTGATGACTCCGAGCACGAGATATCGGAAGAAGACCGCTACGGCCTGGCGCACGCTGTGGCCGCAATCGGTGCGCTTGTCTTCGAGCGTGCAAATGAAGCGTGGGGCTATGCCGCGCCTGACCGGGAGCAATGGACATGAGCACCATGCCAAACAGCACCACCCGGGGCCATGTGGTCACCGTCTGCCATTCCGGTACCGGGCGACGCCGCGAACTGCCCCCGCTGACAATCGGAGGGCTGGCGCTGGAGCTGGCCGAAATGCTCCGCAGCAGCCTGCCTGCTGCCCTGGTGGCCATTGTGCGGATTGACCTGCGCCATGCCGACCGAGCAGAGGCCGAGCAGCACACCGAAGCCATCAAGCGCCTGGTAATCGAGGCGCGGCAAGCCGAGCAGCCAGGGCACGCCTTCCTGGTCGCCACCGGCTACTGGCAAGCGACCGCAGGGGAGTAATCACCATGCACACAAAAAACGGCACCGCTGTGCCGATGGGCTCGGCTTGCCTGAAAAAAGCCAGCGCCCTGTTGCTGGCGCTGCAACCTGCTGGCGCTGACCTGGTGCTGCTGCTTGGGCTGGAGGTGTTGTTATGGATGGCTTGAGCGATTTCCGCGCAGCCCTGCAAGCCGCCTGGGGGCCTTTGGATTGGCTACCCGTTGCGGATGGGCATCTGCACCGCGTACACGTCCCAGGCGACCGCCCCGGCACTCGCAACGGCTGGTACGTGCTTCACCTGGACGGCCTGCCCTGGGGATCGTTTGGCAGCTGGAAAACCGGCACCAGCCACACCTGGAGCAGCCGAGCACCTGCCACCCTGCTGGAGCGTGAGCACCTGCGCCAGCGTATCGAGCAGGCCAGGCACCAGCGAGAGGCCGAGCAGCACCAGCGCCAGCAGGCCGCAGCAGAGCGTGCCACCCGCCTGTGGCGCGACGCTCGCCGCGCCGATCCTGCGCACCCTTACCTGGTCGCCAAGGGCTGCCGCCCGCACACCCTGCGCCAGCAGGCTGGCCAGTTGCTTGTGCCGCTGAGTCGTGACGGGCAGTTGGTGAACCTGCAACGCATAGACCTGGACGGAGCCAAGCGCTTCTTGAGTGGCGGCCTGATCAAGGGCTGCTGCTCAACCTTGGGCAGCATCGCAGCCGGCCAGCCGCTGTACCTGTGCGAAGGCTGGGCAACCGGGGCCAGTATCCACGAAGAAACCGGCGCAGCCGTAGCGTGCGCCATGAATGCCGGCAACCTGCTGGAGGCAGGCCGACGCCTGCAACGCCGTCACCCTGACGCGGTGCTGATCATCGCCGGCGACGATGACCGCCAGACCGAGGGCAACCCAGGCCGCACCAGTGCTGTGCGAGCGGCTGCCGCCCTGGGCTGTGGCCTGGTGCTGCCCGAATGGCCAAGCCGTGCGCCCGTCACCCTGTCTGACTTTAACGACCTGCGCCAATGGCGGGAGGCCCACGCATGAGCAACGCCCAAGAGAAGGCCAGCATTCTACAGCTGGTAAGCGAGCCGGTTGCCCCTGACATCGACCGGCCAGGCTTTCGGGTCTATGACCACCCCGTCACCACCAGCACCGGTAACAAGCTGCGCGCTGGCGTCTACTGGCACGGCCAGCGACCTGGCAAGGGTGACGCCGCGCCCGCACCGTTCGACCATTGGGTGTGCTCACCCTTGCATGTCTCTGCCGTCACCAGCTGCAACGGTGCCCACTTCGGGCGGCTGTTGAGGTTCCGCAACACGCTGGGGCAATGGCGGGAATGGGCCATGCCCATGGCCATGCTGAGCGGTAGCGGGGAGGATTTGCGCCGGGAACTGTTGAGCATGGGGGTAGAGATAGACCCGGACGGCTTCAAGCAGTTGAACCGGTACATTCAGAGCCAGCACCCAGACCGCCAGGTCACCGCCGCCAGCACCACCGGCTGGCATGGTACGGAGCTGTTCATCATGCCGGGGGAGAACATCGGCCAGGGGGACGCCATTTTGCAAAGCGAGCTGGCCAACCTGGATGACTTCACCAGGGCCGGCAACCTGGACGGCTGGCGCGATAACGTGGCCCGTTTCAGTGCCGGCAACCCACTGTTGATCCTGGGCATCTGCACTGCCCTGGCTGGCCCCTTGCTGTACCCAACGCGCCAGCAGAGTGGCGGGATCAACTTGCACGGCAAAAGCAGCACCGGGAAAAGCAGCATCGCCCAGGCCGCGGCCTCGGTTTGGGGGCACGGTGAGCAGTTGCTGCGCACATGGAACGCAACCGGCAACGGCCTGGAGGGGATCGCCAGCCAACGCAATGACACCCTGCTGGCACTGGACGAACTGGGGGAGTCTGACCCGGCCAAGGTTGGCGATATTGTCTATGCCCTGGCCAACGGCACCGGGCGCGCCCGCGCAACCCGCACCGGGGGCGCACGCACCACCAACCGCTGGCGTGTGTCGCTGCTTTCATCCGGGGAGCTGACGCTGCCTGCCAAAATGGCCGAGGCCGGAAAACGCAGCAAAGCGGGGCAGGAGGTGCGGCTGCTGGACTTGAGCGCCGCCCGCCGTCACGGCTGCTGGGATCATCTACATGGCCACCCCGATGGGGGCAGCCTGTCCAAGGCAATAAAGCGAGCCAGCGTCACCCACTACGGCCACGCCGGGCCCGCCTTTGTCCGCCACCTGCTGGACGGTGAGGGCCTGGACGGGCTACCCGAAGCCCTGACACTGCTACGCGCCCAGTACCAGCCCCGCAACAACCTGGAAGGCCGCGCAGCAGATCGCTTTGCCCTGCTGGCGCTGGCCGGTGAACTGGCTATCGGGTGCGGCTTGCTGCCACTGAAGCCGGATGCCGCCCGCTTGGCCATGCTGGAGCTGTTCGCCAACTGGCAAAGCGAGCGCAGCGCCGACCCAAGCGAGGATGCTGCCATAAAGGCCCTGGTGCTGGAGTTCATCACCCGCCATGGGGAAGCGCACTTCTCTGAGCTGGGCCGTGATAGCGCCCCTGTCCGTGACCGTGCGGGCTGGTGGCGGGAGGATGCCGGGCGGCGCACCTGGTTGCTGACAAGCGAAGGGCTAAGGCGTGCCGTGCCAGGCTTCGAGCAGCGCACCGTGCTGGAAGTACTGGACGCTGCCGGATGGCTCACCGAGCGGGGCGAAGGCGGCAAGCGCGCCAAGCAGGTTAAGGCTGACGGGCAGAGCCAGCGCCTTTACCACCTGCAACCACGGGAGGCTTAACCATGGCTGGCGCACGGCAACTGCTCCAACGGCTACAGACTGCCCCGGTCACGCCGGAGGGTTCACAGCAGCTGCAAAAAACCGTGCACCTGGCACCTGCCTGCCCCAGTAACGACATGGCGGCAACGCACCTGCCCGGCGCTGTGGCCGCTGACACGCCAGCCCCTGGCAAACATACCCGCAGCGCCTGGCAGGTCATCCGTGCCGGTGAGCCAGTCGGGTACATGGTCGGCCAGCCAATGACCTATGACGAAGCCCTGACCATTGCGCGCTGGCGCTGGGCAGACGCCGATATTCTGGAGAGTTGAATCTATGTCACTTGTACAGAACCTGGCCCTGATAAGTCAGAAGCCAAACGCCACCCCCCGTGACGCCCTGACCATCGCCAGGCGCGTGTGCCGCCTGCTCTGCGAAGTGCGGGAAGCCATCGGCAGAGAGCGCCGAGCCATGCGCCGCCAGGCTGCTAAATTGCGCCAGTTCGAGCCGTTCACCAGGCAAGCCGCTGACGACATCGAGCGCCAGGCCGGCGAACACCGACGCAGCGAACTGGAGAGCGCCCTTGCTGTGCTGCTGGACGTGGGCAGGGTGCTGGTGCTGGATCGCCAGGGCCTGGCCGCTGTGCTGGGCTTCGAGGCGCTGGCCGACCTGCTGAACATCAACCAGGCAGACCGCCCCAGGGCCCGCCGCGAAGGGTGGCACACCTTCTGTGACCTGGTGGCTATCCACGACCTGGAGAACAGCGCAGAGCCTCGCAGCAAGGCATGGGGCGAAGGCAGCCCGCTCTATCAAGCGTGCCTGCTGGCCACCATGGACTTTATACGCACAGCCCCGGCGCAGGCCCTGCCTGATCCGTTCGCGCCGGGTGGCCCGTTCTATGGCGCTGTTGCCCATGCTGTGAACGCTGACGGCAGCGTGACTATCCGTCGCCCCGCGCTGGTTGTGCATGATGCCCACGGCAGCCGAGTAATCGAACGCTAAGGCGCTGTTCCTGCATTTCTGCAAAAAGCACCCGCACCAGCACTGGCGCGGGCTGTGGCCGTTTTTTGTATTTCTGCATGGAGAGGGTGAAGGAAGGGGAAAACCGGGATCGCCCCCGCAATTAAGCAGGGCATTCATGGCGCTGCAAGTGGCCTACACTCCACAGGCAGACAAGGAGGTCACGCCATGCACAGAGACACCCACACCAAGCCACAGCGCCAAGACTTGGCCGCCCTGCTGGAGCAGACCCGGCAGGCAGTCGAGCGCTACCGGCGATTGCATCCCGACTGGCAGCCACGCGCCAAGGCATCAAGCGCCACGCGACAGGGTGAAGCCGTGGCCAACGCAGTACACGACACCCAGCAAGGCTGAACGAATCGTTCACCCACAGGGCAGCCAGCACCTGGTCATATCGCCAAGCGCAGCAGTTCCAAGCACTCACCCCAAGGGCACGCACCTGGTGCTGGCGTATCGGTTCCCCCGGTTCCCCCGCGTGTTTCCCTGGGGGAACCGCTGGAGGCCGCGCCAGTGCTGGCGGTTCCCCCAGTTCCCCCGGTTCCCCCACAAACTAAGCAACACCGCGCCAGCACCAACCAGCCCCACAAGGACGGGCAGCGGCAAGGTGGCAGCCCCCCTGCTTTAGGTTCTGCCGGACGGGGGGTGCCTTGCGGGTAATTCGAGCCCCGCCCCGCCGCCATGTATGAGAATTTTTCGGGGGTTGGTTGTTGTGTTGTTATTGCCCACCAGGCCGCACCAGCCCGCGCCCAGGGCAGCGGGCATACAGCAACCTAGCACCCGCCCAGTTAGGCCGAGCGCAGCAGCTCCAAGCACTCACCCCAAGGGCACGCACCCGGTGCTGGCGTATCGGTTCCCCCACAAGGGCGGGCTGCGCATGAGCAAGCAAGGCAGCAGGCCAGCGGCATGGCTACCGATAGCGCCAGCCAATCGCAAAAGGTACTCCCATAGGGGGGCATGATGAGGGTAGTTCGAGCCCCGCCGCCGCACTACATACGGGCCAAGCCCGCACCCCCGGTTCCGGTTCCTCTTCACCTGATAGCCAAAGGCCCGCCCTGCAAGGCCCCGAGGCAGGCAGCCAGCCGGAAGCGCGAACCGAGCAACAACACAGCGGCAACCAGGGCAGACGGGAGGGGGGAGGGCAAAAAGTCTGGCCCGAGGGAATGCCCGAACGACAGGGGGAGCCTTTTTTGCGCGTCTCCAAAATTCACGTTTTGCCCCTGGGGAAACTGGCCACCCTTGCGCGCACCAAAGCCCCATCTTCCCCCACTGGGGGAATACCTCGACAGCCTGGCCACCCTTGCGCGCACCAAAGCCCCCCTTTGGTGAGGGAGATTTACCCCAGGGCAAGCAGGCCAGCCAACTGCCCCGCCCGGCACAGCGCCGTAACGGTGCGGTAACGGCGCGGTAACGGTTAACTAACCGTTACCGGCAACCCTGTGCGCCACACTGACGGAAATGAAACAAACCAACCCGGCAATGCGTCCGGTTGGTAATCGGTGGGACTGTTCGGGCATAATCCGCGCCGAACTTTTAGGGTACTTTTGTTTTTAGGGATGTTCTTAGGGATGTCGAAGAAAACGAGAACCGAAAAAGTCCAGCAGCGATAAGGGTTTACGCTTCTGGTTTGGTTCCGTCTCTGGCACCACTCTTACGTTTGAGCGGCCTTGCCGATCAAACACTTAAAACCCGCCTAGTGCGGGTTTTTTGTTGTCTAGGGTGCTTGCCAGCCGCGACCACCCGTCGCGCAGCCAGCACCAGCCAGATCAGCTAAAGTGCCAGCCGCGCGCGCTGCCCGGCATTCTTTGCCCCTGGCGACAGGCAGCTGCAACAATGCGACAGCCCAGGCCCGGTAACCCGGCTCAACGCCCATGCGGCTTGGCGCTGGGCAAAACGCTATGCTAGCTTGACCGCCAGCAAACCAGTGGATCGCCCGGCCGCTGCCACTTCTGCCAGGAAGGCACATACACCCATAACCAGCCAACAAAGAGAATCGCCATGGCCGAGGCCACCCCCGCACTGGAAGTTCGCAACCTGCACAAGCGCTACGGTGACCTGGAGGTGCTCAAGGGCATTTCCCTCACCGCCCGCGACGGTGATGTGATTTCCATCCTCGGCTCCTCAGGCTCCGGCAAGTCGACCTTCCTGCGCTGCATCAACCTGCTGGAAAACCCTCACCAGGGACAGATCATCGTCGCCGGCGAAGAACTCAAGCTCAAAGCGGCGAAGAACGGCGAGCTGGTCGCCGCCAGCCACAAGCAGATCAACCGCATCCGCAGCGAGCTGGGTTTCGTGTTCCAGAATTTCAACCTCTGGCCGCACATGAGCATCCTCGACAACATCATCGAGGCACCGCGTCGCGTGCTGGGCCTGAGCAAGGCCGAAGCGATCGACAGCGCCGAAGCCCTGCTGGCCAAGGTCGGTATTGCCGACAAACGCCACAGCTACCCCAACCAGCTGTCCGGCGGCCAGCAACAACGTGCAGCTATCGCGCGCACCCTGGCCATGCAGCCCAAGGTCATCCTGTTCGACGAGCCCACTTCGGCACTCGATCCGGAAATGGTGCAGGAAGTCCTCAGCGTTATCCGTGCGCTGGCCGAAGAAGGCCGTACCATGCTGCTGGTGACCCACGAGATGAACTTTGCCCGCCAGGTATCCAGTGAAGTGGTATTCCTTCACCAGGGCCTGGTCGAGGAGCAAGGCCCGCCCGACCAGGTGTTCGACAACCCCCAGTCGGCCCGCTGCAAGCAATTCATGTCCAGCAATCGCTAACGGAGCTCCACCATGCAGAACTACAAGAAGATCCTGCTCGCTGCTGCTGCCACCCTGGCCTTCGGCGCCCAGGCCGTTGCCGCGGAAAAACTCAAGCTCGGCACCGAAGGCGCCTACCCGCCCTTCAACCTGATCGACGCCAGTGGTCAAGTCGGTGGTTTCGACGTGGAAATCGGCCAGGCACTGTGCGCCAAGATGGCGGTTGAGTGCGAAGTGGTCACTTCCGACTGGGACGGCATCATCCCGGCACTGAATGCCAGGAAGTTCGACTTCCTCATTGCCTCCATGTCGATCACCGAAGAGCGCAAGGCTGCAGTCGACTTCACCGAGCCCTACTACACCAACAAGCTGCAGTTCGTGGCGCCCAAGGATGGCGAATTCAAGACCGACAAGGCCAGCCTCAAGGGCAAGGTGATTGGCGCCCAACGCGCGACCATCGCCGGCACCTGGCTGGAAGACAACCTCGACGGCGTGGTCGATATCAAACTGTACGACACCCAGGAAAACGCCTACCTCGACCTGTCGTCCGGACGCCTCGACGGCATCCTCGCCGACACCTTCGTGCAATGGGAATGGCTGAAAAGCGATGCCGGCCAGTCCTTCGAGTTCAAGGGTGAGCCGGTCTTCGACAACGACAAGATCGGCATTGCCGTACGCAAGAACGATCCGCTGCGCGAGCGCCTGAACAAGGCCCTGGCGGAGATCGTCGAAGACGGCACCTACAAGAAGATCAACGACAAGTACTTCCCGTTCAGCATCTACTGATGCCACCGGCCGGGGCCTCCGCCCCGGCCCTGCCTTGCGTAGTTAAGCAATGACCCCAGACCTTCACGGATTCGGCCCGGCCCTGGCTGCCGGCACCTGGATGACCATTCAGCTGGCCCTCGCCGCGCTGGCGGTCGGCCTGGTGCTGGGCCTGCTCGGCGCCCTGGCCAAAACCTCCTCCTACAAGCCTCTGCAATGGTTGGGCAGCAGCTATTCGACCATCGTACGTGGCGTGCCGGAGCTGCTCTGGGTACTGCTCATCTATTTCGGCACGGTCGGCCTGATGCGTAGCCTGGCCGACTGGCTGGGCCTGGAAAGCCTGGAACTGAACGCCTTTGCCGCCGGCACCATCGCCCTTGGCCTGTGCTTCGGCGCCTATGCCACAGAGGTCTTCCGGGGTGCCATCCTGGCCATTCCCAGAGGTCATCGCGAAGCCGGTCTGGCCCTGGGCCTGTCGCGCCCGCGCATTCTCTGGACGATCATCCTGCCGCAAATGTGGCGCATCGCCCTGCCAGGCCTGGGCAATCTGTTCATGATCCTCATGAAGGACACCGCGCTGGTTTCGGTGATCGGCCTTGAGGAAATCATGCGTCGTTCGCAGATCGCCGTAACGGCCAGCAAAGAGCCCTTCACTTTCTACATGGTTGCCGCCTTCATCTACCTGGGGCTGACCATCCTCGCCATGACTGGCATGTACTTCCTGGAAAAACGAGCCAACCGCGGCTTCGTGCGGAGCGCGTCATGAACTGGGACGTCATCATCAAATGGTTGCCACGCCTGACCGAAGGCGCCTTGCTGACCCTGGAACTGGTCGCCATCGCGGTGATCGCCGGCCTGCTGCTGGCCATCCCGCTGGGTATCGCCCGCGCCTCGCGCCACTGGTATGTGCGCGCCCTGCCCTTTGGCTACATCTTCTTCTTCCGCGGCACACCACTGCTGCTGCAGCTATTCCTGGTGTACTACGGCATGGCGCAGTTCGATGTGATCCGCCAGGGGCCGCTGTGGCCCTACCTGCGTGACCCTTACTGGTGCGCCATCATCACCATGACCCTGCATACCGCAGCCTATATCGCAGAAATTCTCCGAGGTGCCATCCAGGCCATCCCCCCCGGCGAAATCGAAGCTGCACGCGCTCTGGGCATGGGCCGCCGCCAGACCCTGCTGCACATCATCCTGCCGCGCGCTGCACGCATCGGCCTGCCGGCCTACAGCAACGAAGTGATCCTGATGCTCAAGGCCAGCGCCCTGGCCAGCACCATCACCCTGCTCGAACTGACCGGCATGGCGCGCACCATCATTGCCCGCACCTACCTGCCGGTAGAAATCTTCTTTGCCGCCGGCCTGTTCTACCTGTTGATCGCCTTTGTCCTGGTCCAGGCCTTCAAGCTGCTCGAACGCTGGCTGCGCGTCGATGCCTGCCAGGGCCGCTGAGAACGAGCAATGATCCTCAGCGGCAACGCACTGGCCGAGCGTTTCCAGGCACTGGACGCCTTCCTCGACCAGCATCAGGACATCTGGCGACCGCGCCCGTTCACCCTGCTGGAGCTGCCCTGGGAAACCCGGCACCCCATCTTGGCCAACTGGCTGCGCGCGCGCAGCCTGGAGCAAGCCGAAACCCAGCACAATCACCCCGAACAGCTGACCGAGGCGCCACCGCCCTACCCCGAACTGGCCGCACAGGCCAGGCAGCTGATCAGCCTGGGGCAATTTCCCAGCCATTCATTGGGCGATACACCACACAGCCTGTTCGTCGACGTCCCCGGACGCAAACGCCAGCAAATCGAAGCCTTCGCCAGCTGCCTGCCGTTTCGCACTCAGCCAACACACTGGCTCGACTGGTGTTCCGGCAAGGGACACCTGGGTCGCCTGCTAGCCTGGCCCGCGCAGCAACTGACCTGCCTGGAGAGCGACCCGGCACTGGTCGCCAGCGGCGCACAGCTCAGCCAGCGCCTGCACCTACAGGCCACGCACCGCCAGCAGGACGTGCTGGCCAACGACAGCGCTGCCGCCCTGCATAGCGATCACACCCCGGTAGCCCTGCACGCCTGTGGCGACCTGCACGTGCGCCTGCTGCAACTGGCCAGCGCCGCCGGCTGCCCGCGCCTGGCCGTGGCCCCCTGCTGTTACAACCGCATCAGCACCGCGTACTACCAGCCACTCAGCCGCCCGGCGCAACAGTCCACCCTGCAGCTGTCACTGGATGACCTGCGCCTGCCGCTCAGTGAAACCGTCACTGCCAGCTCACGTACGCGACGCCAACGCGACCAGTCGATGGCCTGGCGCCTGGCCTTCGACCTGCTGCAGCGAGAACTGCGTAACAGCACGGAGTACCTACCCACTCCCTCGCTGCCCGCAGACTGGCTACACAAGCCCTTTGCCGACTACTGCCGAGACCTTGCCGCGCTCAAGCAACTCCCGCCGCCGCCTCCGCGCAACTGGTCGGCGCTTGAGCAACAGGGCTGGCAACGTCTGGCCGTAGTACGCAATCTGGAGCTGCCACGCGCCCTGTTCCGCCGCCCACTGGAACTCTGGCTGCTCCTCGACCGCGCCCTCTACCTGCAGGAACAGGGCTACCAGGTGCAGCTCGGGCTGTTTTGCGCCAGCCAACTGACCCCCCGCAACCTGCTCCTGCTCGCTGAGCGCCCCGCCTGAACTATTCCACAGTATCTGTGGATAACTCTGTTGATGAGCCTGGGATCAATGCCTGCAAGCCGCTTCAGATCAGCCTTGCAAGGACCTGTCTAGTTTTCAGGCATCCCCGTTAAAACTTTAAAATTCATACAGTTACGAAAAACCGAGAAGCAGCGCACAAAGCCAGCAGCACACACTACATAGCACGTGCCTATTGTGCATAACCACCACCTGGCCAGCGTCCAGCAAAACCCTTTACTCGCCCCGCGCAATGGCTATAATGGCCGCCCCTAGCCGGTATAGCTCAGCTGGTAGAGCAACTGACTTGTAATCAGTAGGTCCCGGGTTCGACTCCTGGTGCCGGCACCATCTAAATCAAGCACTTACAGCCGTTCTGGCTTGAGTGAACGCGCCACAACGTAACAAGGCGCGTAACAAGACCAACGCACGTATACGCGTGCGCGCCCCTGCGCGATAAGGCTCCGGCCAAAGGTATAGGGGGGGTCTGAAAAAAGAGTAACATCAGTAATCTTGACCGTTTTACGCTCGCAAGCCTCTGATTTTTCAGGGCTTTTCTGAAACGGCAGGAAGTAATCTTTAAGTAACCTTGAAGTAATCTGATTACTCTTTGAAAAGGTGATTTTCGACCTTTCTAAAAGCCTTATAAATCAGGCACTTAGCAAAAAATTACCTTTTTGATTACTCCTCTGTTACTCCCTTTTGTAATCCTGAAAGCCCCAAAAGACGCGGCCTCCAGCACTGCCACAGCGCCGGATTACTGAAATTACTCTTTTCCAGAAGCCCCCCCTGCCCTTGTTACGCAGAAGCCGCTCAGCGGCAGCGTGATAAGCCCCCTGCGCGCAGGGATTCGCAGGGATAGCCACCCCCTTCATCACCTCACCAAGCCCCCGGACTGGGCCGGCTCGCGGTGGTCGCAGGGGTGCCGAAAAAACGACACATTTAGCCCGGGGGCGTGGCGGGGGGACGAGCGCGCGCGCCGGGTGCTGGCCGGTGTATGATCGCCACCTTTCAGGGCATCGACAGGGATGAACGAATATGGGGCAGGCAAAGAATCGCGGGACCCTTGAACAGCGGATCCAGCAGTCAAGGGCTCGCACTGAGCAGTTGGCCGAGCAGCTGGGCCTTGAACAGCGCTCTTTGGCGGACATCAAGGCCGATCTCGGCCTTCCAGAAGATGCAGCCTTCCATGGATATGCCGTCCATATCCCAGAGGCTGATGAGTTTCTGATGAGCCATGCAGACAGCCGCGACAGCACCACTCGCCAATGGGCTAAGCGGCCCGAGCTGGCCAAGTGTTTCGAGCAGTTCGCCGATGCCTACCAGCTTTGCAGGCCTGATCGCGGTGAAATCGTGGTCGGCGTATTCGAGACTGAGAGCCAGTACTTCGTGGCTGAGGTGATGTAAAAAAGCCGCCTCAAGGGCGGCTTCTTCATGGTCCTGGTCGTCTAGCTGGCGGCCGGCATCTCATACGGCCGGAAGCGCACCACCTCCTCCCCTAGCCAGTCGTTGATCTGCCGCAGCCGGGCCTGCTCAGGCTCCAGCTCGTTGACCGCCCATACTTGGGCCGCCTCGCGGATCGAACCGAAGCCCCCCGCGTTCTGCGGCACCACCCCCATGAGCTGAGGCGGGATGCGCAGCATCGCTAGCTGGTCGTCGCGGCTGATGTTCTTGATCGCGCCGAAGTCGTCCTTCGCCGCCACCTCGCTGATCGGGATCAGTTGCAGGCCGTCCTTCTTGCCGTTCGGCGCGTACATGAACAGGTTGCGGAAGTTGCCCGGCCCCTTGCTGTTCTTCATCGCGTTGCGCAGGTCGGTGACGAAGTCCTCGTTCTGCGCCGCGTCGGTCATGTACAGGATGAAGCCGGCATGGCTGCCGTTCTGGTAATACTTGCGGCGGAACAGCGTGGCGCTCTCGTTGAGCAACGCGCTCTGCAGGGCGGGCAGCCATTCCGGCAGGCCGTAGACCTCCTGGTTGATATCCGCCACCCGCAGGTGGCAGATGCTGCCGGCCTTGAACTCGTGCTCGTCCTTCCAGCCGCGCACCTGGTAGTAGGTCTGCAGGTCGGTACCGCGCCGCATGTACTTCGCCAGGCAGGGCTGCAGGCCGATCGCCTGGCGCAGCATGTTGTCGCGCTTCTCCAGGTACAGGTTGCCCGACCAGCCCCAGTCCATGGCGATCTGCTCGAAAGCCGCCCGGCTGAGCAGCCGGTGCGGGATGAAGGTGCGGGCAAGCGCGTTGCGCTTGAAGATCAGGCCCGACTGAAGGTAGACGCTCGCCTTCGACGACTTGGCCAGCCCGTCCAGCGAAACCGGCGGCTCATACCAGCGCCCGTTCGCCCAGCACTCCAGGTAGTCGAGAATTTCCCGGCCATCGAGCACCGGCATCGGGTCGCCGAAGGTAAAGGCCATCGACTGGCCGCCGTCGCCCTGGGCCAGCACCTCGCCCTCGCTGGCTTGTGCCGTGGTGGCCACCGTCTGCTGGTGGCGGTCGCGCCGTTTACTCATGAGTAGATCTCCATGATGCCGGTGTTGGCCACGGTCTGGCCCTCCAGCGGCTCGTTGTGCAATGCGTGAAAGAGCGCCCAGGCCAGGTCGGCGTGGCCGGTGTGTTCGTTACGCCCGGCGGTATAGGTGAACTGCCGCCCGCCCGGCGTGACCGTCTTGCGGATGGCCATCAGCGACGACGCCAGGTCAGTCCAGCCGGCGTCGAACTCCAGCCGGCCCTTGCTGATCACGTCCCAGGCCTTCATCACCAGGCGCGTCTTCACCTCCGGGCTGTAGGAGAAGGTCTTCAAGCCCGGGAAGAACTGGCGCACCAGCTGCGCCACCGCGCTGCCCAGGCCGGTGGTGTCGATGCCGATGTAGGTCACCCAGTAGCGGCGCGTCACCTGGCGGATCGTCTCGGCCTGGGCGTTGAAGTCCATGCCGCGGAACTGGTGCCGCTCCAGGACGCGGAACTTGCCGCCCGGTACCAGCGGCGGCGCCACCACGATCAGGCCGGCGGAATCGCCCGACTCGGCCGGGTCATAGCCCACCCACACCTGCCGATCGGCAAACGGCCGCATGGCCATAGGCTGGTAGTCCGTCCACACCGACCAACTGTCCACCATGCACGGCTGCAGCAGGTTGAGCGGGAAGATGCTCGCCCCGTCGTCGACGAACTGGCACATCAGCAGGTTCTGGAAGGCCGCCGCGTCGTACTCCAGGCGCAGCTCGTCGATATCGAACAGGTCGCAGCCACGCTCCTCGGCGTCCAGGATGGTGACGATCTGCCGCCAGATCCTGTCGTCGCACAGCCGGCCCTGCTGCAGCGCGTCGTGGCTCACGTCCAGCTTGAGGTGCTTGGCCGCCGGCTTGCCCTTGTTGAAGCGCTCGCCCGTCCAGAACGAATAGGCCTCGTGCGCCATCGAGCTGGGCGTCGAGAAGTAAGTGCGCCGGTACTGCTTCTGCATGGCCATGCCGCTGGCCACCTTGTTCAGCTCGTTGAATTTGAACGTCCAGAAGAACTCGTCGAAGTAGAAGTTGCCGTGGTAGCCCTGGGCGGTGCGCGCGTTGGTGCCCAGGAAGTGCATCTCGGCGCCGTTCGGCAGAATGATCGGGTCGCCAGTCAGCTCCACCCCGACCGTGTCGCGGGCGAAGGCCTGGATATACGCCTTGAAGATATGCGCCTGCGCCTTGCTGGCCGACAGGAAAATCTGGTTGCGCCCGGTGGTCAGCGCGTCGATCAGCGCCTCGCGGGCGAAGTAGAACGTCGCGCCGATCTGGCGGCTCTTGAGGATGGCGCGCGTGCGCTGGTTGCCCGCCCGGTACCAGTCCTTCTGGTAGTCGAAGCAGCCATCGAGAAACGCCTCCACCAGTTTCTCGACCATCTCCTCTGTGATGTCGTTGCGCTTGGGTTTACGCTTTTCCCCGGCGTTGCGCTTGGCCAGCTCCGGGTTGAGGTCTGTTTCGGTACCGCCCTCCTGGTAGCGCGCGATTCGCGCCTGCCTCTCCATTTGCCGGTGGAGCAGGTCGATTTCCTTGTAGTCCGCCCCGCTCTTCGGGTCCTTGAGGATCAGCTGCACCAGCCGCGCCTCGGTGGCGGCCTGAATACGCTCCAGCGGGCTGGCCCGATCCCACTCGTCGCGGGCCTTCCAGCTGTGCAGCGTCTTCTCCTTCTCGCCGATCAGCTCGGCGATCTCGCACACGCGATAGCCCTGCCAATACAGGTGCTTGGCGTGGCGGCGGTGATCGGTGGGGAGTTCGACGATAGCGTTCATGGCGCCGATGCTGCCGGTCGCGCGCGTGAGGCCCTACCGCCGCACGTTGTACCGCCCCAGCCACACAACCCCCGCGCGTTGCTGCTAACCGCCCCGCTGCCGACCATGCCCTCAACGAAAGGCCCACCGCCCCGGATTGAGGACAAGCCCCATGGCCGCAAACGCCACCGCCAAGAAGTACCGCAGCAAGTTCTTCCGCGTCGCCGTCGAAGGCGCCACCACCGACGGCCGCACCATCGAGCGCCAGTGGCTGGTGGACGCTGCCGAAACCTACAACCCCAACACCTACGGCGCCCGCGTCTGGCTGGAGCACTTCCGCAGCCTGCTGCCGGATGGCCCGTTCAAGGCCTACGGCGACGTCGTTGCCCTGAAAACCGAAGAAGTCGAAGTCGCCGGCAAGAAGAAACTGGCCCTGTTCGCCCAGATCGAGCCGACCGCCGACCTGATCGCCCTGAACAAGGCACGGCAGAAGATCTTCACCAGCATCGAGATCCGCCCGAAGTTCGCCGACACCGGCCGCGCCTACCTGGACGGCATCGCCGTCACCGACACCCCGGCCAGCCTGGGCACCGAGATGCTCAGCTTCAGCGCCCAGCATCCCGACGCCAACCCCCTCAAGGCGCGCAAGAATGACCCGGAGAACCTGTTCTCCGAGGCCATTGAAGTCGCCCTCGAATTCGAGGAAGTCACCGAGCCCGAGAGCAAGACCGACGGTCTGTTCAAGCGCGTGCTCGATGCCCTCGGCAAGAGCAAGGACAAAGCCGTCAAGGACGACGCCCAGTTCTCCGAGCTGACCGAAGCGGTCGAGGCGCTGGCCTCGCACGCCCAGGAGCAGGGCGAAGCCTTCACCGCAGAACAGAAGGCCCGCCAAGAGCTGAGCGCCAAGTTCGACAAGCTCGAAACTGAGCTGAACGACCTGGTCAAGCGCCTCAGCGAAACCGAGGACCACAGTCAGCAGCAGCGCCCGCCCGCAACCGGCGGCGAAGGCAAAGTGCTGACCAAGTTCTGACCCTCACCAGCCCGCACACCCGGAGAACACCCCATGCGTAACGCAACCCGCATCGCCTTCACCGCCCTGGCCGCGCAGATCGCCCTGGTCAATGGCGTGGCCAGCGCCACCGAGAAATTCAACGTCACCCCCAGCGTGCAGCAGACGCTGGAAAGCGCCATGCAGGAGTCGAGCGCCTTCCTCAAGGCCATCAACCTGATCGGCGTCGAAGAACAAAGCGGCGAGGCCCTGCTCGTCGGCGTCAACGGCCCTGTCGCAAGCCGCACCAATACCGCCGGCGGCAACCGCCGCAACCCGGCCGACGTGTCCGAACTGGCCAAGGACAGCTACACCTGCAAGCAAACCAACTTCGACACGGCGTTCCCCTACGCCCTGCTCGACGCCTGGGCCAAGTTCCCGGACTTCCAGGTGCGCCTGACCAACGCCATCATCGAGCGCCAGGCACTCGACCGCATCATGATCGGCTTCAACGGTGTCAGCGCTGCCGCGGCCACCAACCGCGCCACCTACCCGCTGCTGCAAGACGTCAACATCGGCTGGCTGCAGAAGATCCGCACCGGCGCCGCTGATCGCGTGCTCGATGAAGGCGCAGTGGCTGGCAAGGTCACCGTCGGCGCAACCAAGGTCATCAAGGTGGCCGGTGTCAACACCGAGATCAGCGGCGACTACCAGACCCTCGACGGCCTGGTCTTCGATGCCGTCCAGATGCTCGACCCGTGGCACCGCACCCGCCCGGACCTGGTCGTCCTGGTCAGCCGCGACCTGATGCACGAGAAGCTGCTCAAGGCCGTGGAAAAAGGCTCCGCCGCCAACCAGGAGGAGAATGCCGCCCAGGAGATCGTCAGCCGCGCCCGTCTCGGCGGCCTGCCGGTGGTCGATGCGCCGTTCTTCCCGGAAGGCACCGTGCTGGTCACCTTCCTCAAGAACCTCTCCATCTACTGGCAGGAAGGCGCCCGTCGCCGCCACCTCAAGGACGAGCCGGAGTACGACCGCGTGGCCGACTACCAGTCCAGCAATGACGCCTACGTCATCGAGGACTTCGGCGCCGTGGCCCTGGTGGAAAACATCGAGGCCATGACCTACCCGGCTCCGACTGAGGCCTAACCCATGAGCCTTTCCCTCGCCCAACGTAACCAGCTGCGCAAGCGCGCAGCCCAGGAGGCGGCAGCCGCCGCCCCCGCTGCGCTCATGGAAGGCGCCACCAACTACGAGGTGATGCTGGCCAAGCTGCAGCAGGACCAGTTCCGCCTCAAGCAGGTGCAGTCCACGGAAGGCAAGGCGAAGCTCAAGGCCGAGCTGCTGCCGGAGTACGTCCCCTACATCGAGGGCGTGCTCTCGGCAGGCCAGGGCGCCCAAGACGACGTGCTGGTCACCGTCATGGTCTGGCGCTTCGACGCCAGCGACTTCGAAGGCGGCCTGCAGATCGCCGAATACGTCCTGCGCCACCAGTTGGTCATGCCGGATCGCTTCAACCGCACCACCGGCTGCCTGGTAGCCGAGGAAGTCGCCACCGCGGCGCTCAATGCACAGAAGGCCGGCAAGCCTTTCCCGCTGGTGACCCTCAACCGCACCGCCGAACTCACCGCCGACCAGGACATGCCCGACGAGGCCCGCGCCAAGCTGGTGCTCGCCCAAGGCCGCGCCCAGTTGGCCCAGCTCAACTACGACGCCGAAACGCTCACCCCGGACGAACAGGCCTGGCTGCAGTTCGGCATCGACCTGCTCAAGCGCGCCATCGAGCTGCACAACAGTTGCGGCGGCAAGAAAGACCTGGAGCGCGCCGAGCGCCTCCTCAAGAAACACGCTGGCCCGGCCAGCTAACCGAGCGTCCCCACGCACCCCGGCGGCTCGGGGCGGATCAGCAGGCTCTCTCCTTGGACTGTCTGTGAAGCCCCGACCACCGCCGACCCAAGGGCCAGACCATGAGCGGATTCATCGCCTCCGGCACCACCGCCGCCGAGCACAAGATCGAGAACGACGCCTTCTGGCCGGACATCGACTGTCTCGACCTGCGCGCCGCCATGCGCCTGGACGCCAGCGTCACACCCGAGCGCATCGAGGCCGCCGCGATCAATGCCATGATCGAGGCCAACCGCGAGCTCGACCTCTACCGCCGCGCCCGTCAGGAGGAAGGCCACGCCAGCCTGGCCGACGTGCCGGCATCGCAGATCAAAGGCGAAAGCCAGCTGCTGCACCTCTACCGCCGCACCATCTACTGCCGCGCCACCGCCGAGCTGGTCGAGCGCTACCGCAGCTTCGACGCCACCAACAGCGGCGAGCAGAAGGCCACCGAGGACAGCACAAACATCGACGAGCTGCGCCGCGACGCGCGCCACGCCCTGCGCAGCATCCTTGGCATCAGCCACACCACGGTGGAGCTGCTCTGATGGCCAGCGTAATCGCCAACCAGGGCGACACCGTCGACGCCATCTGCTGGCGGTATTACGGCCGCACCGCAGGCGTCACCGAGACCGTCCTGGACGCCAACCCCGGCCTCGCCGACCTCGGCCCCGTCATTCCCCACGGCACCGCCGTCACCCTGCCGGATGCCGCCCCGCAAGCCGAACAACGCCAGGTGGTGAACCTATGGGACTGATCTACCTCGCCGCCTACAAAGGCAAGGGCAAGCTGTTCAACCGCCTGATCCGCCTATGGACGCACTCGCGCTACAGCCACTGCGAACTGGTCATGCCCGACGGCCGCTGGCTGTCGGCCTCGGCCATGGATGGCGGCGTGCGCGAGAAGTACATCGAGCTGAACCTCGAACACTGGGACCTGTTCCCGCTGCCCTGGGCATCCGCCGCCCGGATCGAGGACGTTTTCGCGCGCCACTGGGGGCTGGGCTACGACTGGCTCGGCATTGGCCTCAGCCAGCTGCTGCCGGTGGCCATCGACCACCGCGAGCGCATGTTCTGCAGCGAGTTCTGCGCCGCTGCCATCGGCTTCCAGGACGCCCAGCGCTACTCGCCGGCCCTACTGGTCGACGTGGTCGCCCGCATCAACCGCCTGCCGTTCGTGCAGCTCGGCCACAGCCTCAAGGACACCACCGTACTCCCCACACCTGAAAGGACTCACCATGGCTGATCCAACCAGCAGCTCCGTCGTCGTGGCCACGGCCGCAGCCGGCGTCGGCCTTGCCACTTTCCTGCCCAACATGGACGGCAACGCCCTGTTCGGCGCCATCATCGGCGCCGCCCTGATCGCCCTGAACCAGAAAGACCTCAAGGCCTGGCAGCGCCTGCTCGGCCTGCTGGTCTCGGTCGGTGCCGGCTACGTCAGCGCCGGCGAGATCGTCGCCCAGACCCCCATCACCCAGACCGGCCCCGGCGGCTTCGTCGGCGCCATTCTCGTCGTCCCCATCGCCCTAAAGGTGCTGGCCGTGGTCGAGCGCATGGAGCTGTCCGACGTCCAGGCCTTCCTGCAGGGTATGGTCCCGTCCTGGCTCAAGAAGGGCAAAGGAGAGTGAAGATGGTCACCCTGCTGCTGCACCTCGTACCCCTGGCCGCCGCCGTCGCCTACCTGGCCTCGGCGCTGCGGCTGCTGTGCTTCCAGCGCAACGGCGCCCGCATCCGTCGCGGCATCTCGCTGCTGGCCTGCCTACTGATCGCCGCCTTGCTCTGCGCCGGGCTGGAGATCCTGCTCTACCAGCGCCCCGTCAGCCTCTGGCAAGCGGCCATCGCCGTGCTGCTGTGCATCCTCGTCTACCGTTCCCGCGGCAACCTTGCCGCCCTGCTGAGGCCCTCTGTATGACCACACTCCGTCACGGTGACCGCGGCCAGGCCGTGCTCCAGCTGCAGAAGCAGCTCAACGCCCAGGGCGCCAAGCTGTTCGCCGACGGCGACTTCGGCGCCAAGACCGAGGCCGCCGTGCGCGCCTACCAGCTCAAGGTCGGCCTGGTGGCCGATGGCATCGCCGGCCCCAAGACTCTGGCCGCCCTGACCGGTACCGACTGCCGCCACCTGCTGCGCAACGCCACCCTGGTGGCTGCCGCTGAGCGCCTCGGCGTCGAGCTGGCCGTGGTCTACGCCGTCAACGAGGTGGAAAGCAGCGGCGCCGGCTTCCTGGCCAACGGCAAGCCGAAAATCCTGTTCGAGCGCCACGTCATGCACGCGCGCTTGTCCCTGGTACGCCACGACGGCGACGACAGCGCCGCGCTGATCGCCCACGCCGACCACCTCGCCGCCCTGCACCCGCACCTGGTCAACCGTCGCCCGGGCGGCTACGCCGGCGGCACCGCCGAGCACCAGCGACTGGCCCAGGCGCGTATGCTCGACGCCCTCTGTGCGGACGAGTCCGCAAGCTGGGGCGCCTTCCAGATCATGGGCTACCACGCCAACCGCCTCGGCTACGCCAGCGTCGCCGACTTCGTCAGCCGCATGGCCAGCGACGAGAACGAGCAGTTCGAGGCCTTCGTCCGCTTCATCGAAGCCGACCCGGCCCTGCACAAGGCCCTCAAGGGCAAGAAGTGGGCGCAGTTCGCCAAGGCCTACAACGGCCCGGCCTACGCCCGGAACCTGTACGACGTGAAGCTCGAGCGCGCCTACGAGCGGCACGCCAGCTGCGGCTGCAGCAAGGCCGCCGCATGACCACCCTGCGCCAGGCGCTCTACGGACTCGCCCTGCTCGGTGCCCTGGGGCTGCTGCTCTGGGGCCAGTACCAGCGCATCCAGGCCGAGCAGGCCCGCGCCGACCTGGCTGCCGAGAAAGTGCAGCAGCTGGAGCAACGCAACGCCCGCCAGGCCGCCACCATCACCCGCCTCGACGGCGCCCTGCAGGCCGAGCGCACCGCCCAGGCCTCACTGCGAACCACCCAGGATCTGCTGCGCCAGAACCTGGCCGCCAGCCTCAACCAGATCCAGGAGCTTGAACGTGAAAATGCCGACCTTCGCCAATGGTCCGCTCAGCCTCTGCCTGCTGCTGCTCGCCGGCTGCGCGAGCGCCCCGCCATCACCGGAGCCGCTGGTTATCGAGACTGGCTGCCCGGCCGTGGTGCCGTGCCGCCTGCCGCCGGCAAGCCCCGCCAGTAACGGCGAGTTGCTGCGCGACATCGAGTCCGTCGAGGCCGCCTGGGCCGACTGCGCCGCCCAGATCGACATGATCCACCAGCACCAACAGAGGGCCCCCCAGCCATGAACAAGCCCAACAGCCTGCGCGCCCACCTGCTGGAGGCCGTGCCCGAACTGCACAAGAACCCCGACCGCCTGCTGGTGTTCATCGACAACGGCACCATCCGCAGCACCGCCGCGCCTGGCCTGTCCTTCGAGTACAGCTACACCCTCAACGTCATCCTCACCGACTACGCCGGCCACCCGGACGCCGTGGCCATCCCGCTGCTGGCCTGGCTGCTGGTCAACCAGCACGAACTGCTCACCAACCTGGAGAAGGGCAAGACCGCCATCGCTTTCGAGGCCGACGTCCTGGACAACAGCAAGGTCGACCTCTCCATCAAGCTGCCACTCACTGAACGGGTGATCGTTAAGAAGCAGGCCGGCGGCACTCTGGACGTAAGCCACCCGGACGAACCGCAGCTGGACCCGTTCCTGGAAGCTGGCATCTGGCAGCTCTACGCCAACGGCATGCTCCTGGCCGAGTGGCAGAGCACAGCCCAGGACGGCGGCGACCTCGCCAGCCCGCACCCACTCCGCCATGGCTGATGATCTGCGCGCCCTGGAAGACTGGGCAGGTGCCCTACTGGCCAAGCTGGAACCCAGCGCCCGCCGCCAGCTCAACCAGCAGATCGGCCGCGAGCTGCGCCGCAGCCAGCAGCAGCGCGTGGCCAGCCAGCGCAACCCGGACGGCACAGCCTACGCCCCACGCAAGCCCCGCAAGCTGCGCGGCAAGGTCGGGCGCATCAAGCGGCAGATGTTCACCAAGGTGCGCCAGGCCGCGCACCTCAAGCTGCGCAGCACCCCGGATGCCATCGCCATCAGCTTCATGGGCCGCGTGGCCCGCATCGCCCGCGTCCACCAGTACGGCCTGCGCGACCGCCCCGAACGCGGCCAGGCCGAGGTGCAGTACGAGCGCCGCGAGCTGCTCGGCTTCACCGATGCCGACCTGGAATTGATCCGCGACCAGCTTCTGCAGCACCTCACCCGCTGACTGCGCGTTGTAGGGCACCACCGGCACAACACCGCGCCAGTGCGCCCCGCGCGCGCGAGCGGCAGCATCAGCGGCATGAACATCGCCGACCTAGCCCGACTCATTGAAAACATCGTCCGCCTCGGCACCATCGCCGAGGTGCAGATGCAGCCGCCGCGCGTCAAGGTCAAAAGCGGCACACTCACCACCACCTGGCTGCCCTGGCTGGCCCTGCGCGCCGGCGCAGACCGCGAGTGGGACCCGCCCACCATCGGCGAGCAGGTGGTACTGCTCAGCCCATCCGGGCACCTCGCCCAGGGCCTCGTGCTGACGGGGTTGTTCTCTGACCTGATCCCCGCCAACGGCGAGCGCGCAGGCCTGCACCGCCGCACCTACCGCGACGGCGCCGTGATCGAGTACGACAGCATCGCCCACCGCTTGCTGGCCATCCTGCCAGCCGGAGGCACCGCAGAGCTGCAGGCACCGGGCGGCATCTCCATCCTCGGCGACGTGGATATCACCGGCCTGGTGACCGTGAGCAACGACGTCATCGCTGCAGGCATCAGCCTGGTCAACCACCGCACCAAGGGCGTGATGCCGGGCAGCGGTATTTCCCAGGAGCCGACACCATGATCGGCATGAGCAACCAAACCGGCCGCGCCCTCGCTGGCAATGCCCACATTGCCCAGTCGATTGCCGACATCCTCACCACGCCTATCGGCTCGCGTGTCATGCGCCGCGACTACGGCAGCCAGCTGCCCGAACTCATCGACTGGCCCACCAACGACGCCACGCGCCTGCAGGCCTATGCCGCCACCGCCATGGCCCTGCTGCGCTGGGAGCCACGCATCCGCCTAAGCCGCGTGCAGTTGTTCCTTGGCGAGCAGCCTGGACAAGTCGTGTTGGATATAGACGGCACCAGGGCTGACATCAACGAACCGCTCAGCCTGCGCATCCCGCTGCGCCTTGGAGCTATCGCATGAGCCAGTTCACCGCCATCAACCTCTCCCAGGTCGCGGCGCCGAACGTGATCGAGCCGCTCGACTTTGAGCAGATCCTTGCCGCCATGTTGGCCGACCTCATCGAACGCGCCCCGGAGCTGGACGCCCAGGTCGAGTCGGAACCCTTCATGAAGCTGCTGCAGGTTTGCGCCTACCGCGAACTGCAGCTGCGCGCCCGCATCAACGACGCCGCCCGCGCTGTCATGCTGCCCTACTCAGCCGGCACCGATCTGGACAACCTCGGCACCTTGTTCGGCGTAGAACGACTGCTGCTAAGCCCCGCAGACCTAACCGCCGTGCCGCCCATCGCGGCCGTTTACGAGAGCGACAACGACTTCCGATACCGCATCCAGCTTTCACTGGAAGGGCTGTCCACTGCAGGGCCAGAGGGCGCCTACATCTTCCACGCACTCAGTGCAGACGGGCAGGTGCTCGACGCAAGCGCCATCAGCCCAACCCCCGGCCAAGTACTGATCACCGTACTGTCACGCCAGGGCAGCGGCATCCCCGCCGCGCCTCTGCTCGCAACCGTACTGGCCAGGCTGAGCGACGAAAGCGTCCGCCCACTGACCGACTACGTCCAGGTTCAAGCCGCCACTGTCGTGCAGTATCAGGTCGACGCCACGCTCTACTTCTATGCCGGCCCAGACCGTGAAGTCATCATGGCCAACGCGCGGGCAGCGCTCGAGGCCTACACCGCCGGCCAGCACCGCCTCGGTCTGGATGTCACCCTCTCCGGCATCTACGCCGCGCTGCACCAGCCGGGCGTGCAGCGCGTTGATCTGGCCAATCCCGCCGCCAACCTGGTGGTAGATCGCCAGAGCGCCACCTACTGCACCGCCATCAACCTGACCGATGGTGGCCTCGATGAGTGACCAACCGAGCCTGCTGCCGCCCAACGCCTCAGCGCTTGAGCGCAAGCTGGAGCAAGCCACCCTGCGCCTCGGCACGCTGCCCGTGCCCCTGCGCGAACTCTGGAACCCCGAAACCTGCCCCGCGCACCTGCTGCCCTGGCTGGCCTGGACGCTCTCGCTCGACAGCTGGCAGCCGTACTGGCCCGAGGCGGTCAAGCGCGCACGTATCCGCGCAGCGGTAGAAATCCAGCGCCGCAAAGGCACCGCCAAAAGCGTGCGCGACGTCGTCGCCGCGTTCGGCAGTGCCCTCGCCCTGCGCGAGTGGTGGCAAAAAAGCCCCATGGGCACCCCGCACACCTTCGACGTGGTGCTCACCCTCGGCCAGGGCGTACCCAACACCGCCGCCTACCAGCAGGACGTCATCAAGGAAATCGAGCGCACCAAGCCCGTGCGCAGCCACTTCACCTTCACGCTCGGCCTGGCGGCTACCGGTGGCCTTGGCCTGGCCGGCGCCACACGCCCCGTCATCTACCGCCGCATTCAATGCACCGAGGCACCCTAATGGCCCTACTCATCACCATCACCAACGCCGGCCGGGCTGAAATCATCAACGCCCAGAACACCGGCACCGAAAAAGTCACCATCACCGCTGTCGCGCTCGGTACCGGGCAATACACGCCCAGCAAAACCCAAACGGCGCTGCAGGCCGAGGTCAAGCGTGTTTCATCCATCGGCGGCCAGGTGGTGGCCGCTGACACCATCCACGTCATGGCTAAGGATGAAAGCAGCGCCGCCTACAACGTCGGCGAGTTCGGCTTGATCAGCGACAAAGGCACCCTCATCGCCATCTACTCCCAGCTGCCAGCGGCGGGCTGGATCATCCAGAAAGCCGCCCCGTCCACCCTGCTGCTGGCCACCGACATCATTCTTGAGAGCCTCGACACCTCGGTCATCGAGTTCGGCGACATTACGTTCACCAACCCGCCAGCAACTGAAACGACCCCAGGGGTTACCACCCTGATCAACAATCTGGAGTCCAGCAGTTCATCGGCGGCGCTGTCGGCCGCGATGGGCAAGCGCCTGCAGGATGAAAAGCAAGCGAAAGACGCCACTCTCACAGCGCTGGCCGAACTCGTCACCGCTGCAAATCAGATCATCTACAGCACCGGTGCAGACCAGTTCGCCCTGGCTACACTCAGCGCCTTTGCTCGCACCCTGCTCGACGATACCGATGATGCGGAAGCCCTGCTCACGCTTGGTGCTGCACCGTTAGACAGCCCGACATTCACCGGCATGCCAAAAGCGCCCACAGCTCCTGCTGGCACAAGCAACACCCAGTTGGCCACCACCGAATTTGTCGCGGCCGTACAAGCGTTGCTTAACGAGGCAATTTCCCTGCGTGCTCCGCTGGATAGCCCAGCACTTACTGGCAACGCGACTGCACCAACTCAGCCGCTCACAGTGAGCAACAACCTGCTGGCGACCACGGCATACGTACAGGCGGCCGTGGCCGCGCTGGTAAATTCATCCCCCGCTGCTCTTGATACCCTCAACGAGTTGGCTGCTGCCCTGGGCAACGACCCGAACTTCGCTACCACAGTTACGACCGCACTGGCTAGTAAACAGCCCCTTAATATCAATCTGAATGCGCTGTCCTCTCTCGAGGGTGCGCCCAACACCCTGCCCTATTTCACTGGCGCCGGTGCACTGAGCCTGACGACTATCACTGCAGAGGGCCGCGACCTGCTGGCTTGTGATGCCGTCTCGGCCATGGGCGAGTTTCTGGGCCTGGTTAAGCAGTCTAATGCCTTCGATTACACCCTTGGGCGGTTAATGCTCAATGGCGCGCACGGATTAGGTCGGCGCGGTGAGTTAATAGAAAACATTGCCGAATCAATAAACGAATGGTCTACAAACTTTAAAGTTTACAATAGCAGCACTGTGGGAGCGCCCGACTCGCACTCTGGAACAATTATAAATATCGGATTCCCGAGCGGTACCTATGGAACTCAGATTATCCTATCCCTAAGCGGCGAAATGTTCTTTCGCGCCGGCAACTATGTCGACGCCCAAATGCGCAAACTCTACCATGACGGAAATATTTCAACTGCTACCGTGGCAAAAGCGGACAGGCTTTCAACCGCTAGGAAGATTAACGGCGTTGATTTCGACGGGTCAAAAGACATTCAAATAGCTGCAAATGACCCGCGCGCTCTTGGCATTGGGCAGACATGGAAGGATGTTACTGCCAGTCGGTTGACTAACACCACGTACACGAACACAACAGGCAAGCCGATAATGATTCATTTCATCGGTAACGCTGGCGCGGCTGGTGGGCTATTCGTCGATGGCGTCCGACTTAAATTTGACACACTGGATACCGAGTCAATAACCGCGATAATCCCAATTGATGCGCAATATTCAATTGTCTCTACAATTACTGAACAATGGCTGGAGCTTAGCTAATGTTATTATTTAAGAATGCGAAAGGTTCAGTATTTGCTTTTGAAACAGAAGAAGACCGCGCTAAATTCGGCGCCGATGACCTGTCTGCTATGGATGAGTCAGAGGTTAATGAGCACGTTCGTGCGCAGCGCGCCGTAACCGCGATAGAACTCTGCCAACGCATCGACACCGCCGCCGACCTCGCCCGCCGTGCCGTCGCCGGCGACCCCCTACGCGCCGTCGAGTACGACCGCGCTCGCCTGCAGGCCGAGCAATTCGCCGCTGCTGGCTATGAAGGCGACGCGCCGCCCATGGTCGCCGCCTGGGCCATCAACGGGCGCACGCCGCAGCAGGCGGCCGACAGCATCCTCGCCGAGGCAGCGGCCTACACCAACGCCCTGGAGCTGCTGCGCACCACACGCCTGGCCGCCAAAGAGCAAATCCGCACCCTCATGGCCGCCGGCGAAGTCGAGCAAGCCCAACAGCTCACTGCCCAAACCATCGCCGCCATCGAGGCCGCCGTCGCCGGCATCGGCAACAACGCTTGAGCACAACCAGGCCCGTCTGGGCCTGGTTCCCCAGGTTGTGACCCCTCAGCGCCACAACCCCCGGCGCTCGCGCCCCTTGCGCGCGCGCGTCACCCTCAAGGCTCACTGAACTGGCATCACGCCCACCAGGAGCTGCCCCAATGTCCGACTACCATCACGGCGTCCGCGTCCTCGAACTCAACGAGGGCACCCGCCCCATTCGCACCGTCGCCACTGCCGTGGTGGGCATGGTCTGCACCGCGCAGGATGCCGACGCCACGGTCTTTCCCCTCAACAAGCCCGTCCTGCTCACCGACGTGCTCACTGCCTCTGGTAAGGCCGGCGAGCAGGGCACCCTGGCCAAGAGCCTGGACGCCATCGCCGACCAGGCCAGCCCCGTCACTGTCGTGGTGCGTGTGGCCGATGGCGAAGGCGTCGACGATGCCGCGAAAGAAGCTGACCAGGTCAGCAAGATCATCGGCGGCGTCACCCCTGCAGGCCAGTACACCGGCCTCAAGGCCCTGCTGGCCGCAGAAGCCCAGCTCGGCGTGCGCCCACGCATCCTGGGCGTGCCCGGCCTGGACAACCTGGCTGTCACCACCGAACTAGTCGCTATCGCCGAGAAGCTGCGCGGCTTCGCCTATGCCAGCTGCTGGGACTGCGAGACCGTCTCCGAGGCCCTGGCCTACCGCGCCGGCTTCGGCGCCCGCGAGCTGATGCTCATCTGGCCGGACTTCGTCTCCTGGGACACCGTTGCCAACGCCAACGCACCGGCCAACGCCGTGGCCCGCGCCCTGGGCCTGCGCGCCAAGCTCGACGAGCAAGTGGGCTGGCACAAGACCCTCTCCAACGTGCCGGTCAACGGCGTGTCGGGCCTGTCCAAGGACATCTACTTCGACCTGCAGAACCCCGCCACCGACGCCGGCCTGCTCAACGCCGACGAGGTCACCACGCTGATCCGCCGCGATGGCTTCCGCTTCTGGGGCTCGCGCACCTGCTCGGCTGACCCTCTGTTCGCCTTCGAGAACTACACCCGCTCGGCGCAGGTGCTGGCGGACACCATGGCCGAGGCGCACTTCTGGGCGGTGGACAAGCCCATGCACCCGAGCCTGGTGCGCGACATCGTCGAAGGCATCAATGCCAAGTTCCGCGAGCTGGTGCGCAACGGCTACCTGCTGGGGGGCGAGTGCTGGTACGACGAGGCCGCCAACGACAAGGACACCCTCAAGGCCGGCAAGCTGTACCTGGACTACGACTACACCCCGGTCCCGCCGCTGGAAAACCTGCTGCTGCGCCAGCGCATCACCGACCGCTTCCTGGTCGACTTCGCCGCCGCCGTCAACGCCTGACCATCCCATTCATCCGCGCGGCTCCGGCCGCGCCGTAGGAGCGCCCGACCATGGCCCTGCCCAAGAAGCTCAAGCACCTCAACCTGTTCAACGACGGCAACAGCTACCTCGGCGTTGCCAAGTCCCTCACCCTGCCGACACTCAGCCGCAAGCTGGAGTCCTATCGCGGCGGCGGCATGGACGGCCCGGTCAAGGTCGACATGGGCCACAGCGACGACGGCCTGCAGCTGGAGTGGACGCTCGGCGGCTGGGATCTGCTCGCCGTGCGCCAGTTCGGTGCCACCACCGCCGACGCTGTGCAGCTGCGCTTCGCAGGCTCCGTGCAGCGTGACGACACCGGCGAAGTCAGCGCCGTGGAGATCGTCGCTCGCGGCCGCCATGAGGAGATCGACTTCGGCGACGCCGAGCCTGGTGAAGACACCGAGCACAAGATCACCACCACCCTGACCTACTACAAGCTCACCGTCGACGGCGAAGTCCTGGTCGAGATCGACCTGCTCAACTTCGTCTACATCGTCAACGGCAAAGACCTCTTGGCCGCGCACCGCAAGGCGCTGGGCATCTAACCGATGCGCGGCCAGCGGCCACCGTTCCGCAATCCGCCGCCGGCCACTGGGCTGGCGGTTAATCACCCCCCAAGGAGCAACCCCATGGCAACCCCCGAGCCCACCGACAAGGCCCAGAACCCCGCCGAAGTAGTCATCGAACTGGACACCCCCATCAAGCGCGGTGAGACAACCCACGACAAGCTCACCCTGCGCAAGCCCATGAGCGGCGAGCTGCGCGGCGTGACCCTGGTCGACCTGGTGCAGATGGACGTGCTGGCCCTGCGCAAGGTGCTGCCGCGCATCAGCACGCCCAGCCTCACCGACGCCGAGATCGGCACCATGGATCCGGCCGACCTGCTGGCCTGCGGGGTCGCGGTGTCCGGTTTTTTGCTGCAGAAGTCGGCGAAGGAAGCTGCCCTCGTTGCGTAGAAGACGCCATGGCCGACCTGGCCATGGTCTTTCACTGGGCGCCGGCGGACATGGCCCCGCTGGCCCTTTCTGATCTGATCGAATGGCGGGAGCGGGCCAGAACACGCTGGGAGCAACGCTATGGCCAATGACTTGAAGATGGAGGTCATCCTCCAGGCCATCGACCGCGCCACCCGGCCCATCCGCGCCATCACCCAGGGGAGCGTCGGCCTCGGCCGCGCCCTCAAGGAATCCCGCGACCAGCTCAAGACGCTGCAGTCACAGCAGCGCGACGTTAGCAGCTGGCGCACGCTGCGCGCTGCCAGCGAGCAGACCGAAACCGCCCTGCAGGGCGCCCGCGATCGGGTGAAGGCCCTCGGCAGAGACCTGGCCGCCACTGGCGTGCCCACCCGGCAGATGACGCGCGATCTCAAGGGCGCCATCCGCGAGGCCACCGCCCTCAAGAAGCAGCACCAGGAGCAGCAGGTACAGCTCCAGGGCCTGCGCAACAAGCTCAGCGCTGCCGGCATCAGCACGCGCAACCTCAGCCAGCACGAGCGCGACCTGCGCCAGCGCATCGAGCAGACCAACCAGACCATCACCGAGCAGGGCCGGCGCATGCAGCGCTTGGCAACGCAGACCAAACAGCTTGCCCGCGCGCGTGATCAGTACGACAAGAGCCAGCAGCTCGCCGGCAGCATGGCGGGCGTCGGCGCGGGCTCGGCCGCTGCCGGGGCCGCCATGGGCATGCCGGTACTGAGCACCGTCCAGAGCTACATGAGCTTCGAGGACGCCATGGCCGGCGTCGCCAAGCAGGTGGCGGGCGCCCGCGACGACAACGGGCAGCTCACCAGCACCTACTACGAGATGGCCGACGCCATCAAAGCCATGGGCGAGCGCATCCCCATGGCCACCACCGAGATCGCCGCGCTGGTAGAAGGCGCGGCGCGCATGGGCGTGACCGGCAAGGACAACCTGCTGGCGTTTGCCGAGGTAGCGGCCAACGCCGCCACCGCCTTCGAGCTGCCGGCAGACCAGATCGGCGAGAACCTCGCGCGCATCGCCGACCTATACAAGATCCCGATCCAGAACGTCAGCCAGCTGGGCGACGCCATCAACTACCTGGACGACAACGCCAAGTCGAAGGGCGCGGACATCATCGAGGTGCTGCAGCGCACTGCGGGCGTCACCGCTTCGGTTGGCATGAGCTACAAGGAAGCAGCGGCCCTGGGCTCCACATTCCTCACCTTGGGCGCCACCGCCGAGGTTGCCGGCACCGCCACCAACGCGATGATCCGCGAGCTGGCCATTGCATCCCAGCAGCCCAAACGCTTCCAGGCCGGGCTCAAGGCGCTGGGGCTTGAGGCTGAGGCCCTGCAGAGCGGCATGGCCGAGAACGCCACAGGCACCCTGCAGCAGGTGCTGGACGCCATCAACAAGCTGCCCAAGGCTGAGCAGCTCGGCGTCACCACGCAGCTCTTCGGCAAGGAGTTCGGCGACGACGCGGCAAAACTGGCGCAGAACGTCGGCGAGTACCGCCGCCAGCTCGAATTGGCCAACTCAGCCGACGGCGACGGCTCCATGCAGCGCGAAGCCGACATTCGCGCCGAGCTGATGTCCGCGCGCCTGCAGATGGCCAAGAACAACGCCTTCAACCTCTCGGCCACCCTGGGCGAGACGCTGCGGCCTACCCTGGTGGAGCTGATCGAGAGCTTCAACAGCGTGGTCAGCCGGGTGAACGACTGGGTCAAGGCCAACCCGGAGCTGGCCGGGCAGATCCTCAAGACGGTGGCCGGCGTTGCCGCGCTGGCGGCCGGCTTCGGCGCCGTCACCCTGGGCATGGCCAGCTTCCTCGGCCCGTTCGCTATGGCGCGCTATGCGCTGACTGTGTTCGGCATCAAGGGCGCGGGTTTGGCTAGCGTGCTGCTAAACCTCGGCAAGGTCGCATTGCCAGTCGTGTGGAAAGGCATTCTGCTGATCGGCCGGGCGCTGATGATGAACCCCATCGGCCTGGCCGTGACCGCCATCGCCGGCGCGGCCTACCTGATCTACAAAAACTGGGACCGGGTCGGCCCTTACTTCCTCGGCCTGTGGGCCGAGATCAAGGCCGGCTTCAACGGCGGCCTGGGCGGCATCGCCACGCTGATCCTCAACTTCTCCCCGCTCGGCCTGTTCTACCGCGCCTTCGCCGGGCTGATGGGCTACTTCGGCGTCGAGCTGCCGGCCAAGTTCACCGACTTCGGCGGCATGATCCTCGACGGCCTGGTCAACGGCATCAAGAACAAGCTGGGCGCCGTGAAAACCGCCATCAGCGGCGTCGGCGACAGCACCGTCGGCTGGTTCAAGGAAAAGCTGGGCATCCACTCGCCGTCGCGCGTGTTCGCCGAGCTGGGCGGCTTCACCATGCAGGGCCTTGAGCAGGGGCTGACAGGTGGCCAGGGCGGCCCGCTCGGTGCGGTCACAGCCATGGCCAAGCAACTGGCGGCCGCTGGCGCCGTGAGCTTCGGTCTGAGCGGCCCGGCCATCGCCATGGACAACCGCCCGCCGCTATCCGCCGCGGCAAGCAGCGCGCCCATGGTCGTCCAGGGCGACACCTACCAGATCACCATCCAGGCGGCGCCCGGTACCGATACCGCAGGCCTGCGCCAAATGCTCAACCAGCTGCTCGACGAGCGCGAGCGTGGCAAGGCCGCCCGCGTGCGTTCGGCGCTTGGCGACCAGGACTGATTTACCAGGAGAAGCAGCCCCATGATGATGGCCCTCGGCATGTTCGTATTCAGCCTGGAGACCCTGGCCTACCAGGAGTTCCAGCGCCAGACCGACTGGCGGCACGGCTCCACCAGCCGCATTGGCACCAACCCGGCGCGCCAGTACCTGGGGCGCGGCGACGACAGCATCACCCTGCCCGGCGTACTGCTGCCCGGGCTGGCCGGCAGCCCGCTGAGCCTCGACACCCTGCGCATGATGGCCGACACCGGCAAGGCCTGGCCGCTGGTGCAGGGAGACGGGCGGATCTTCGGCCTGTGGGTGATCGAGTCGCTCAGCGAGACGCGCACCCTGTTCTTCCGTGACGGCGCGGCCCGGCGCATCGAGTTCAACCTCAAGCTGACGCGCATCGATGATGGCCGCGTGGATCTGCTCGGGAGCGTCACCGGCAGCATCGGCGGCATCCTGCGGGGGCTGCTGTGAGTCTGCTGCAGCAAGCCAGCGGCCTGCTCAGCGACGCCGCCCGCCGCTACCGCGAAGCCACCAGCTACCCCAAGCCGATCTGCCGTGTGGTGGTCAACGGCCGCGACATCACCCTCGACATCGAGGAGCGCCTGGTCAGCATCGAGCTGACCGACAACCGCGGCATGGAGGCCGACCAGCTCGACATCACCCTCAGCGACCACGACGGCCTGCTGGCCATCCCGCCCCGGGGCGCCACCGTGCGCCTGTGGCTGGGCTGGAGCGACACCGGCCTGGTGGACAAGGGCAGCTACACCGTGGACGAAACCGAGCACAGCGGCGCGCCGGACGTACTCAACATCCGCGCCCGCAGCGCGGACTTGCGCGGCGGCCTCAAGGTCAAACGCGAACGCAGCTGGGACGGCGCCACACTGGGCGCGGTGATCGCCTCGATCGCAGCAGCTCACGGCCTCGCGCCGGTGATCAGCCCATTGCTGGCGGCCATTCAGCTGCTGCACCTGGACCAGGCCAACGAGAGCGACGCCAACCTGCTCAAGCGCCTGGGCCAGGAGCACGACGCCATCAGCACCGTGAAGGCCGGGCGGCTGCTGTTCATGCCGGCCGGCAAAAGCGCCACCGCCAGCGGCCTGAGCCTGCCCCACGTCACCCTCACCAGGGCAGACGGCGACCAGCACCGCTTCCTGCAGGCTGACCGCGACAGCTACACCGGCGTCAAGGCCTACTACTACGAGGTCAACAGCGCCGAGAAGAAGGAGGCCATCGCCGGCGGCGGCGACAACCTCAAGGAGCTGCGCCACAGCTACACCGACCAGGCCAGCGCCCTGAGCGCGGCCCGCGCCGAGTGGCGGCGCTTAAAACGCGGTACCGCCACGCTCAGCTACATGCTGGCCAAGGGCCGCCCGGAGCTGACCCCCGACCAGACCTACAGCCTGCTCGGCATCAAGGCCGAGATCGCGGCCATCGTCTGGCTGGGCGGCAACCTGCGCCACAGCTTCACGCCGGAGAGCTACACCACCAGCCTGGAGCTGGAGTCCAAGCTGCCCGACGGCGACGACGTGGATCTGCTGGCCGACAACGACGGCGACTACACCGGCGTCGCCGCCTGGTACCGCGACGAGAAGACGGGCGAGCAGAAGCAGCTCACCGCGGGCGACCAGACCAAGCCCAAGCGCCTGACGCACCTCTACGCCAGCAAGGCCAACGCGCAGCGGGCTGTCGATCTGGAGTGGAAGCGGCTGCAGCAATCGCAGACGTGAAAAAGGCGCCCAAGGGCGCCTTTCTGGTTCAAGCGGATGACATGCGCGAGGCCATCGCCTCGATCGCCCGACGCATAAACATCTGCTCGGCCTCGCCAAGCTGGCGATAGAACCTAAGAATCAGCCGCTCCTCTGGTGTCACGTACTCCATCAGGGGCTGAGCAACCCTATCCACTGGTTGACCACCTACAGCCTCACGCACTTCGGTACTCATCTGCATACTCCGTTTTGGCAGTGAGCTACCCAAGATAACGGCGAAGATTTCTGATTCCAGTCAAAGTGCCCTTGTGAATCCCAAGGTTACCCGCCAGTTACTCGCAGAGGGTCTCACAAGGGACTCCATCGTTATCCCTGTCCAGACGTCCGTTCCCGCAGGTTTCGAGGTGGTAACGGGCCTCTGCACAGCTGCTCATCTGCCCACAGTTCTTCCGCACTGAGCAGCTGAACCCGCTCGCATCGGAATTATCAGCCACAAGCACGGGACGAGGATTCGACGTTGCGAGCTGGCCGCCACGGCGCCACTCCCACGGGGGCATGCGCTCAGCTTCCGGCAGCGCCCACAGGCCTCGCTTGGCCGCTTTGGCCTCAGCCTCTGCCTGCAGCAATGACTGGTCGCGGTTGTACTGGCGATACACCCAGGCGGCGCCGGACTCGACCAGCTTGCGATTCACATCGACGCCATCGACATGCACCCGGGCAACGGTACGGCCGTAACGATCACGGTCCTGAACGTCCAGAACAGCCTGCTTCTGAAAGGTCAAATCAGCCAGGGCCTGACGTGACTTCTGACCGTAGGGCTGGGCTTTTTCCGGAGTGTCGATCGAGGACAGACGCACCTTGATCTGCTGCTTTTCCGCCGTCAGTAGGGTGAGCGTGTCACCGTCGCTCACACCGACCACGCGGCCGGTAATCTCGGCGGCGTGTGCGGCCGTCATGATGAGCAGGGTGGTGCAAGCCAGCAGTAATCTCTTCATGGTTCCCTCCTGGGGCCTTCCGGTGGGCGCAGGCACCACGCCCACGCTGTTACAGCTAACTCACGGATGAATTAGCGGTTGTCCGTTTTTTTTACTTCGTAGCGACCAGCCATCTCGGCCAGGGCGGTGACCATCTTGGTCGCGCCAGCGCGGTCGCCGTCAGGCAACTGGCGATAGCGCTTGAGCAACTCGGCCTCCTCGGCGCTGATGCTGTCGGCGGCAAATGGCTTGCGCTCTCCGGTGATGACGTAAAGAACGTCCACGCCTCTTCCTGCCAGTGCAGCCAGATAGCCCGCATCTGGGTAGCGCTCGCCCTTTTCGTAGTTGCCCTGGGCGTTGGCTTTCACACCGCCAATCTCGCCAAAAGCTCCCTGTGAGAGTCCGAGACGATCCCTCTCCTCGCGCAGGCGATCACCAATTCCACTCATTTGGATATAAAACCCCATTGACGCCACTCGAATGAGTGGTAATCTGTGCCGGACTGAACGCTTTTGAATGGTTTTGAATGATGCACGCCACCCGCACACCAGCACAAGCAAAGGCATGGCTCGAATCGCAAGGCATTTCCGTCAAGGATTTCGCCGTAGAGCACAGCCTTGATCTGCACACCACTTACCAAGTTCTCGCCGGTACCAAGAAAGGCAAGCGGGGCGAAGCCCACCGCGCCGCCGTCCTGCTCGGCATCAAGGAAGGCACGGTCGCACAGTAGTGCGCCGGCTCAAGGGGGAAAACGAGAATATGAAACGCCCAATCCTCGACAGCCGCCGCAAGGTCGCGCAGGCCATCGTCGGAGCCTTCCCGGGGGGCCGCGAGTGCGCCGCCACCTTCCTGGGGCTGGACCTCAAGCGGTTCGACAACCAGCTCTACGAGAGCACCGGCCACCGCCCGCTCAGCGATGAACAGCTGCAGCAGCTGGAGCAGGTCAGCGGCACCCACTACCTGCCGGACTACATCGCCGGCCTGTACAACGGCCTGTTCACCGCGCTGCCGGATGCCTCCGAGCTGGACAACGTGGAGCTCTACCACCTGGCCCTGGCGGCTGACGTGAAGGAAGGCCAGCTCAACCAGACCATCGCTGACGCGATCGGCGACGGCATCGACAACCAGGAGCTGGCCAAGATCCTCCAGGTGCATCGCCAGCACCTGGCCGCGCTGCACACCGAGGTGCTCGCCGTCATCGCCCTGCACAGGAAGGCCAAGCCATGAAGCGCAGCGAAACCGTCAAGCATGCACCGTTCCTCTGCCCCTGCTGCCGCAGTGCGCTGTTCATCCGCACCAGCCGCGAGGAGACGCCCTGCTTCCGCAGCATTTGGTACCAGTGCAGCAACCTGGTGTGCGGTGCCACCTTCAACGGAAACCAGACCATCAGCCAGCAGATCAGCCCCAGCGGCCTTGATCGCCCACTGATGCAACTGCCCATGGCACCGGCCATGGAACGTGCCAAGGCCCTGCAGGCCTTGCGCCCGAAAACCGACCAGCTCGATCTGCTCGACACCATGGAGACTTCCGTATGAACACCGCCAAACCGCAGCACCAGGACTATCGAGCAGCCATGCAGGCCGCGGCGTTCGCTTACCTGGAGCGCCACCAGGCCGAGCACCTGGCCGACGAGCAGAGCCTGTTTTCCCGCGCCGTGCAGCACCTGCATCTGGCGCTGGATGTACCCAAATCGCTGGCCGAGAACCTGGTGGCCAAGGCCTACGGCGAGCTGCGCTCAGCTGACTGCCGCATGCATCTCGACATCAGCACCAGTACCGGCCACACGGCCGTCATCACCGACCCGGCCAGCGGCCTGACCTTCGCCGTGCCGGTGGCGCTGATTGTCCGCCACCTGATCGCCAACCCCGCCCGGCGCACCCTGCGCCAGGTCGGTTAATCCCTAGCCCCTAGAGCCCAGGCCCGCTGCGGTGGGTTTGGGCAAGTTGCACCCGAAATTCGAGGTCGCCGCCATGCCAGAAGCCGTCGCCATCCAGTTGGACATGCCCAAGCACGTAGCCGAGGCCTTGCTCAGCAGCCTGCGCTGCGAGCTGCGCCGTGGCCTGACCGAGCACTGGTACGACGACCGCTACCGGGCCGTGCCGGAGTTCCAGCGCCGCCGCCGCATCCTCGACGACTACCCGGCCCTCGCCGGCCACAAACGCACCATCGGCGCGCTGCAAGCCGCCCTCGGCGCCAACGAGTAAGGCCAGCCACACCATGCAGATGAAAGAATCACTACGGGCCGAGGTGCTCCGGCGCATTGAGCGAGACTTCGAGCTCAAGCACATGACCGGCACCAACTACATGCGCAAGGGCAAGTGCCCGGCGCACAGCTGCGGCAAGAAGACCCTCTACACCTTCCACGACTCGCCGTGGATGCTGATCTGCGGGCGCCCGGAGAAGTGCGGCCACCGTGTCCACGTCAAGGAGCTGTACGACGACCTGTTCAACGACTGGAGCAAGACCGCTCCGGCCACGGCTGAAAACCCCACCGCAACGGCCCGCGCCTACCTGGAGTTTGCCCGGGGCTTCCGCCTTGACCTGATCGAGGGCTGGTTCACCCAGGAGAACTACTGGAGCCGCGACATCAACGCCGGCAGCGCGACCGTGCGCTTCCCGCTGGAGAAGGGCGGCTACTGGGAGCGCCTGATCGACCGCCCCGAGCGCTTCGGCAAGCAGAAGGCCCGCTTCAAGCCGGGCGAGAGCTACAAGGGCGTCTGGTGGTGCCCGCCGAGCGTGGATCTACTGGAGGTCGACGAGCTGTGGGTCGTGGAGGGCATCTTCGACGCGATCGCCCTGCTGCACCACGACACCGCCGCCGTGTCGATGATGTCCAGCGCGCCCTTCCCGGCTGAGTCCCTGCAGGCGCTGATCAAGCTGCGCACCGAGGCTGGCAAGCGCCTGCCGCGCCTGGTCTGGGCGCTGGATAACGAGCCGGTAGCCCTGGCCAATATGCGCCGCTGGGCGAAGGAGGCGCGCGAGCTGGGCTTTACCTGCAAGGCCGCAGTCATCCCGCAGCGCGGTGGCAAGAAGACCGACTGGAATGACCTGCACCAGCGCTGGGCCTTCATCGAGGGCACCGACGATCGCGCCAAGCGCATCGAGCAAGACCTCAAGGAGGCCCGCCACGAGGGCGACCTGCTGCTGGCCGAAAGCGCCGAGGAGAAAGGCCTGCTCATGTACGACTGGGCGCCCAAGGCCGAGTTTTCCTTCTCGTTCAAGAGCCGCCTGTACTGGTTCAAGTTCGACCTGGAGAAGTACGACCGCACCATGCGCGACCTGGAAGAGTCGGAGCGCATCGAGGACAAGCAGCTCAACGATAAGCAGCGGCGCGAGAAGGCCCTGCGCCAGAGCGGCTCGGTGGTGCGCATCGCCAACTGCTACTTCCAGGCGCTGTACTTCATGCGCAACGAGCTGACCGACGAGGCCTGGTACTACTTCCGCGTCGAGCGCCCGGACGGCCCGGCCATCAAGAGCACATTCAGCGCCGCGCAGCTGTCCTCGGCGCCGGAGTTCAAGAAGCGGCTGCTCAACGTGGCCAACGGCGCCATGTACACCGGCAGCCCGCTGCAACTGGAGCGCATGCTCGAGCCGCAGCTCGATCGGCTGAAAACCGTCAACACCATCGACTGGATCGGCTACAGCCGCGAGCACGGCGCCTACGTCTTCAACGACCTGGCCATCGCCGGCGGCAAGGTCTACAAGCTCAACGAGGAGGACTTCTTCGACGTCGGCGCGCTGAGCATCAAGTCGCAGAGCCAGTCGCCGGTGCTGCAGATCAACACCGACCTCAGCGGCTACGACGAGAGCTGGTTCGACGTGTTCTGGCGCTGCTTCGGCGCCCGCGGCGTGGTGGTGCTGGCCTGGTGGCTGGGCGCCCTGACCGTTGAGCAGATCCGCCAGGTGCAGAAGTCCTTCCCCTTCCTGGAACTGGTCGGCGAGCCCGGTGCAGGCAAGTCCACCATCGTGGAGCTGTTCTGGAAGCTGGTCGGCCGGATGGAGTACGAGGGCTTCGACCCGTCCAAGGCCACCCCGGCCAGCCGGGCGCGTAACTTCGCCCAGGTGGGCAACCTGCCGGTGGTGCTGATCGAGTCCGAGCGCGAGCAGCAGGACGGCGCGCCGGTGAAGCACTACGACTGGGACGAACTCAAGACCGCCTACAACGGCCGCAGCGTTCGCTCCACCGGCGTGAAGAACAACGGCAACGACACCCGCGAGCCGCCGTTCCGCGGCGCCCTGCTGATCGCCCAGAACAACCCGGTCAAGGCGTCCGAGCCGATCCTGCAGCGGATCTGCCACGTCCACCTCACCAGCGAGAACCACACGCCGCAGACCAAGCAGCTGGCCGAGCAGCTGGAGCGCTGGCCGATCGAGAGCGTGAGCGGCTTCCTGGTCAAGGCCCTGCAGCGCGAGCAGGAGATTGTGCAGACCGTCACCGAGCGCACCTCCGGCTACGAGCAGGAGCTGCTGGCCCGCCCGGGCATCCGCACGGTGCGGATCGCCAAGAACCACGCGCAGCTGCTCAGCCTGGTGGACGCGCTGGCCCTGGTGGTACCGCTCGGCGAGGAGCGCGTTGCCCTGGTGCAGCAGGAAGTCGCCCGCATGGCCGAGGAACGCCAGCAGGCCATCAACGCCGACCACCCGACCGTGCGTGAGTTCTGGGACCTGTTCGAGTTCCTCAACGGCATGGACGACGACGGCGCGCTCAACCACTCGCGCAAGCAGGGCTACATCGCCGTCAACCTCAACGAGTTCGTCGAGATGGCGGCCAACAAGCGGCAGCAGGTGCCCCCGCTGGGCGAGCTCAAGCGCCTGCTCAAGACCAGCAAGTCGCCGAAGTTCGTGGAATCCAACAAGGCCATCAATTCCGCGCGGCAGACCGATGCGTTCAACCGCGCCAAGACCGTCCGCTGCTGGCTGTTCCAGCAGTGACGAATCGCCAGGGCGCGGCAACGCCCGGGCATCAACCCCAAGGAGAAGCACCATGCAAACCAACCACGACGACGACTTCTACAGCTCGAGCCGGCGCGAAAACCTGATCACGCTGGTCATCAGCGGCCTGACCCTGGCGGTGCTGATCGGCGCCGGCTACCTCGCCCCTTCACTGCTGGCCATCGCGGCCCGCTAACCCCAGCGCCCAGGCGCGGCAACGCCTGGGCCATTCCAAGGAGAAGCACCATGCAAACAGCACACGATCGCTTCCGGGAGGAAATGAACCGCATTGCAGCGGAAGAAGCCGAGCGCCCGCGCATCCGCGCCGCTGGCATCGAGGCGCTGCACCGGCTGCTGCCGGTAGCCCAACGCTGTACCGGGCAAAGCCGCATCGTCGGGCGCTTCCTGCTGAGCCTCTACAACGGCAGCGCCTTTCCCTTCTCGCTCACCGATCTGCGCGGCCTGGACAGCAGCCTGTGGGACGACTGCCTAGCCGTGCTGCACCTCGATCGGCGGCCGGAGCAGGAGGTGCATGAGTACATCGAGAACGGCGACCAGATCTGGTCGTACCTGAAACGCGCCTGGGCCTGAGCCCAGAAACAAGAAGGCCCCGGAGGGCGGCAACCCTCCGAGGCCAGACCAACCCCAAGGAGAAGCACCATGCAAGCACAAACCCCCGAAGTCAGCGCCGAGAAGGCTACCACGCCAGCCTCCGACCTGCGCCTCGTGTCAGTCGAACAGCTCCAGAAGATCCACCGCGAGCTGGACGCCTGTCAGAAGGTCATCTGGCTGGCCGGATGCGGTCAGCGCGGCTATGGGTTCGACCCGGCCTATGTCAGCGGGGCCCAGGAACAGCTCAAGGTGATAGAGGCGCTACTGGCGAATCAGCCTGCAGCCCCTAAATCAGACTGGATATCGGTCACCGAGCGCACCCCGCAGTGCCACCACGAATGCACAAGCACCCACCAGATGGTATCGGACACCGTCTTGGTTACTGATTCATCCAACCCGCAGAGCCTGGGGCTGGCTCACCTACAAGCCGACGGCGAGTGGAACATCTACGACGGCGAATACGACTTTATGAACCCCGAGTCGGTGACGCATTGGATGCCCAGGCCTGCCGACCCTGCCAAGCAAGACCCAGTCGACCCGCTCTACCGCGAAGCCGTGGCGGCGGTTGTACAGACCCAACGCGCCAGTGTGGCCTTCCTGCAACGCTTCCTGGGCATCGGCTACAACCGCGCCGCCCGCATCATTGAGGCAATGGAGCGCGACCGCATCGTCAGCGGCATGAACCGCGACGGCGCCCGCGCAGTGCTGATGCTGGAGGTGCCCCATGCGTGAGCGCCCAACCATGGCCAGCCACCGCCTCGACCTCCCCAGCATCTGCGACATCTGCGGCAAGGCCCGCAGCACGCGCAAGCACGCCAAGTGCAGCCGCATCCGCCAGCAGCGCAAACAGGCCGAGTGGGCCGCCTACATGGCCAACATCGCCGCCAAGAAAGCCCAGGGAGGCCGCCGTCATGCCCGTTGAAACCATCACCATCAGCGTCCGCCAGAGCACCGGCACCTACATCGCCAGAGCGCGCGGCCATAAACCCACCGCCAGTTGCACCAGCGGCCCAACCCAGGCGGCCGAGTCACTGGCCAAAAAGCTCGGTTTGGCGCCCGGCCTGCTCCAGGAACAGCCCCGCGACGGCCTCGGCTACGGCTGCTCGCGTTTCACCCACTCTGGCGAGCTGGCCACCAACACCAGCGACAAGGCCCATTGCCCCAACTGCGGCATCTGCCATACCCGCGAGGAAAGCTGCATCGAGGCGCGGCAGCGCGTGGAGGTGGCCAATGTCTGACCTTTTCTACCTGCAGGACAGCCGCAGCAACACCGGCAGCCGCGCCATGTTCTGGCGCGAGAACGGCGGCTACACCTCGAACCTCGACGAGGCCGAGCAGTTCACCCGCGAGCGCGCCGTCAAACAGTACGAAAGCCGCGACAGCGACCTCCCTTGGCCGGTGGAGTACGTCCGCGCCCGGGCAGAGGTCGGCGTCGACTGCCAGTACCTCACCCGGTCGGAAGCCCAGGCCTACCGCAATGAGGACGGTCGCGTCTATGTGGCCTACGCCCGCGAGTGGGATGGCAACGACCTGGTCTGGCGCGGCGGCAGCCGCCCGACCTCCAACCTGCAAGACGCCATCCACCCACACGCCGACGATGCCGCCGGCTACCTGGGCCAAGGCTTCGAGCTGTGGCCGTGCGGCTACATCGCCGAGCGCTCGCGCCCGGTAGTCCGCGCCATGCGGCTCGATCACAAGGAGGCGCTGCGCTCTGTCGGCATCAAGCTGCCCAAGCTCAAACCACAGAAACATCGACGGCAGGTCTATCGCTGCGGCTTCGGCATGGGCGGCTGTGGACGATTCCTGCGCGCAGTCGACGTTTACACAAGCTGCCCGCACTGCGGAGCGAGTAACGCACCATGACCACGAGCCAGAACCAAAAAAGCGAATGCCGTTTCTGCGCAGGCTCCGGCTGTACCACCTGCCGTCACAGCGGGCGCGAGGGCCTCACCTACCAGGTGGGCGCCCTGCTCGACTTTCGCGGTACCGACATCGAGGTCGCCGGCTTGCCGGCGGCCCACCTCGAAGCCGATCGGCTGATGGGCCTCGACTGGGAGCGCCCGGTCGGGATCTGGACCGGGCAGCAGCATGGCTCCGAGCTGCTCGAAATCTGGTACCAGGGAGGGCAGTTCCGTGGCTGACCAGGACGTCCGCCAGCAGATGCTGGAATGCGAGGCGCGGTACTGGCTCCGGCGTGGGAACACCACGCCGGAGAAGGTCGAGAACTTGAAGGAGGTGCTGGTCAAGAAGCGCGGCGAGGCGGCTGTCACCCGCCTAGTCGACGAGATGCGCCGGCAATGGGGCCGGCGCCGGGAATGGCTGGAGGTGGGCGATGCGTAGGCGAGAACACCGGCCCGCCGTTTCTCGGCGCGGGTGGCCTGCGCCCGGAGGTAGACTGGAGGCGCAGCCATGATCGGGTCACCTGCAGGTGTGCTGACCTTCGACGACCTCAAGCGCATCACCGGCTACGCCCGCCGGGCTGACGTGGAGCGTACCCTGCACGAGCAGGGCATCCGCCTGTTTCGTGGCCGCACCGGGCCATGGACCACCGTGGAGCTGATCAACCAGGCCGGCGGGCTGAAAGCCGGCAACCAGGAGCAGTACGGCGTCGAGATCCTATGAGGCGATCGAGGAAGCACAACCCCCACATCCCACCGCACATTGATCAGGCCGCTATCCCAGCGGCCGTTTTCTTTGATCACCGCGGCAAAGGCACCTGGTACACCCTGCACCGCGATGAAGCCGGCCGGCAGCGCCGGCAGAACATCGCCAACAGTTCGGCCACGCTCGCCGAGCTGCACAAGATCATGGAGGTGCGCAACGGCGTCGACCGCGAGAGCCTCAACTTCCTGTGCAAGGAGTACCACGACAGCGCCAAGTTCAAGCGCCTGGCCCCGAAGACCCAGGAGAGCTACAGCTGGTCACGCGACGTCCTGGTCAACATCCCAACCAAACTGGGCAAGCCCCTCGGCGAGCTGGCCGTGCGCAAGTTCACCCCCGCGCTGATCCAGCGGCTCATTGACCGGATCGCCGACGATGGAACGCCGTCGAAGGCCGCCCACGCGCTGCGGTACCTGCGCCTGGTGATGCAGTGGGGCCGCAACCGCGGCTACCTGGACGACAACCCGGCCATGGGCATCGAGGCGCCGGTGGAGCGCAAGCAGCGGCGCCTGCCGTCCCATGACGTGATGCAACGGCTGATCGACCGCGCCCGCGAGCTGGGCCAGCTGAAACGCGGGCAGAAGGATGCGGTGCCGCCGCACCTGAGCTACGTCATGGAGCTGGCCTATCTCTGCCGGCTGCGCGGCATCGAGGTCGTCACCCTGACCGACGCCAACGAGCTTGCCGACGGCGTGCTCACCAACCGGCGCAAGGGCAGCCGCGACAACGTGGTCACCTGGACACCGCGCCTGCGCGCTGCCTGGGATGCCGCCAAGGCTCGCCGCGCCCAGGTGTGGAAAGCCCGAGGCACCGCGGTGCCGGTCAACCCCGAGAAGCGCTTCATCATCACCGCCGACCACGGCGGGGCGCTGGGCAAGTCAGGCCTGGACACCGCCTGGAACCGCTTCATGCGTAACGCGATCGCGGCGGGCGTCATCACCGCCGAGCAGCGCTTCGGCCTGCACGACCTCAAGCGCCGCGGCATCACCGACACCCCCGGCACCAGGGCCGACAAGCAGGAAGCCAGCGGCCACCGCGACGAATCCATGCTCGACATCTACGACCTCAGCGTCCCGAAAGTCGCCCCCTCCGCACTCTGATCCCCCCAAAACCTGCGTAACAAGCGCGCCGGGCTCCGCATGGAATCCGGCCTGTAGCGCTATGTTTGCGTAACAAGCCTGCACCTAAGTGCCTGTCAGGCAAGCCGAAAACGGTTTTCTTGTAATCAGTAGGTCCCGGGTTCGACTCCTGGTGCCGGCACCATACAAAACAAAGGCTCGCAGCAATGCGGGCCTTTGTTGTTTCTGCCGCGGGCAACAGCAGAACGAAAAAGCCTTCCCCTCAAAACCGTCGGTTCGGCCCTCATGCGCGGCGATTCACCATCGCTGCCGGAGCCAATCAGGCACGGTTTCCGTGCGAACCCGTTCTTTACGAACCAGCGCTCCCTCCGCGAAGCTGCAGTCGTGCGCCTCTATCCCGAGTACCCCCGGCGGGCAGCGTTCTGGCATCATCCCTCCCATAGCACAGCCAAGCCCGGATGACCGGGGGATGACTTCAAGGGATGGAACATGGCCGAGAGTAGTAACTTCGCCTTTCTCAAGGAACACGACCCCGTTTTCCTGCAGCTTGCGAGCACAGCCGAGCAGGTCTTCGCCAGCGATCCCAACACCACCCTGATCAAGTTGCGTCAACTCGGCGAAGCCTTGGCCCAGGATTTGGCCAGCCGTGCCGGTATCGAGTTCGATGCCACCACCACGCAGTCCGACCTGCTCTACAAGCTCAGCCGCGAGATCCAGCTGGATCAGAACATCCGCAGCCTGTTTCATACCCTGCGCGTCGAGGGCAACAAGGCCACTCATGAGTTCCGCACCCAGCACCGTGAGGCCATGGATGGGCTGAAGGTCGCCCGTGCTCTGGCCATCTGGCATCACCAGTCGTTCGGCAAGAATGCTCATGCGTTCAAACCTGGCCCCTTCGTCACCCCCGCAGACCCCAGCGCTCCGCTGCGCGATCTGCAAAGTCAGATCGAGCAGCTCAAGACGCAGCTCAGCGAGTCCAGCCAGCAACTGGAGAGCAACCAGAAGTTGGCTGACCTGCTCAAGCAGGAAGCCGAAGAATACGCCGTGCTTGCCGAGCAGATGGATGCCGAATCACGCAGCCATAAGCAGCTAGCAGCCGAACACGAAGCCGCATTGCAAAAGCTGCGCAGTGAGCACGAGCAAAGCCTCAAGGCTCTGCAGCAGCAACTGGCTGCCCAGCCACAAGCCAGCCAACAGGTCGCCAAGCTGACTCAGCAGGCCAGCAACAGCTTCGATCTATCCGAAGACCTGACCCGCATCTTGATCGACCAGCAGTTGATCGACGCCGGCTGGGAAGCCGACTCCCTCGACCTCACCTATGGCAAGGGAGCGCGCCCGGAGAAGGGCAAGAACAAGGCCATCGCCGAATGGCCCACCAGCAGCCCCAAAGCCTGCGCCGACTACGTACTGTTCGCCGGTCTTACGCCTATCGCCATCGTTGAAGCCAAGCGTAAGCGCATCAACATCGCCGACCGCATCCCCCAGGCCGAACGCTATGCCCGTGAGTTCAACGTGGCGCCCGAGCACCAGCAGCCCTGGTTGCTGGCGGGACAAACTCAGCCCTGGAGCGATGGCCAGGGTGGTTACTTCCGCGTGCCCTTTGCCTTCGCCTGCAACGGCCGGCCCTTTATCAAGCAGCTCGCTGAACAGTCCGGCACTTGGTTCCGTGACCTGCGCAGCCCGGCCAACACGCGCAGGCCGCTGCAAGACTTCCACAAACCGGGTGACCTGCTCGACCTGCTCAAGCGCAGCCAAGCAGACGCCGAGGCCAAGCTCAAAGCCGAAGGCTTCGCCTACCTCAAGCTACGCGACTACCAGGAGAAAGCCATCCAGGCCGTGGAGCAGGCTCTGGCCAACAATCAGCGTGACTGCCTGCTGGCCATGGCCACCGGCACCGGCAAGACGCGCACCATCATTGGCCTGATGTACCGCTTCCTGAAAGCCGAACGCTTCAAGCGCATTCTGTTTCTGGTTGACCGCAGCGCCCTCGGCCAGCAAGCCATCGACGCGTTCAACGACACCACGCTGGAGCAGAACCACACCCTGGCGCAGATCTACGACATCAAAGAGCTGGGCGACATGGCCGCTGAGGCGGAGACCCGCGTCCAGGTCGCCACCGTGCAAGCCATGGTCAGCCGCATCTTCCGCTCGGATAACCCGCCGCCCGTGGGAGAGTTCGACTGCATCATCGTCGACGAAGCCCACCGAGGTTACACCCTCGACCAGGAAATGACAGAAGGTGAGTTGGCCGTGCGTGATCACAGCCAATACCTCTCGCAGTACCGCCGCGTGCTCGACCACTTCGACGCCTGCCGCATCGGCCTCACCGCCACCCCGGCCAAACACACCAGCGAAATTTTCGGAAAACCGGTGTTCACCTACAGCTACCGAGAGGCTGTAGCCGATGACTGGCTGGTGGATCACGAACCACCGATCCGCTACGAAACCCAGCTCAGCAAACATGGCATCCGTTTCGAGAAAGGTGAGTCGGTCAGCGTTATCAACACGCAGACCGGCGAAGTCGACGTAGCCGAGCTGGAAGATGAACTCAGCTTCAACATCGAGTCGTTCAACCGCCGTGTGATCACCCCGGCCTTCGACAAGGTCATCTGCGACGAGTTGGCCAAGGAACTGGACCCGTTTGGCGAAGAGAAGACCATGATCTTCTGCGTCAACCAGGCCCACGCCGAACGGGTCAAAAACCTGCTCGACGATGCCTTCAAAGAAGCCTACGGCGAGCAATACAACGAAGCGGCTGTGCGCGTTATCACCGGGCAAAGCGACAAGGTTGAGCAACTGATTCGTCGCTACAAAAACGAGCCTAATCCCAATATCGCCATCACCGTCGACCTGCTCACCACCGGTATCGACGTACCGAAAATCTGCAATTTGGTGTTTATGCGCCGGGTGCGCTCGCGCATTCTCTACGAGCAGATGAAAGGCCGTGCCACCCGCCGCTGCGACGACATCGGCAAAACCGTATTCCGCATCTACGACCCTGTCGACCTTTACGCCAGCCTGGAAGCGGTCGACACCATGAAACCCCTGGTGAAGAACCCCAACATCAGCCTGGAGCAACTGGTCAGCGAACTCACCAGCGGAGCCAGCCATGACGCCCCTGGCAGTCAGGACGACAGCAGCCACGCCCATGACGTGCTTGACCAGCTGAGCCAGCGCGTCATGCGTATCCTGCGCAAGGCCCAGCACAAGGCCGAGGACAAACCCACGCTGAAGCAAAAGCTCGATGAGCTGCAGGATGCCTGGGGGGTCAAACCTGCCCAACTGCACAAACACCTGCACGACCTCGGCCCACAGCAAGCCGCCAACTTCGTCCGCCAGCACAGCCAGTTGCTCAATCAGCTCGCCGCCGTCAGCGCCCTGCTCGGCTCGGAGAACTACCCGGTTATCTCCACCCACAGCGACGAACTGTTAGTGCGTGAGCAGAACTACGGACAAAACCAAAAGCCGGCTGACTACCTGGAAAGCTTCAACGACTTTATTCGCAGCCAGCTCAACCAGTCCGCCGCCCTTAGCGTGGTGGTCAATCGCCCCAAGGACCTAACCCGCGAGCAACTGCGCGAAGTCCGCCTGCTGCTCGACCAGCACGGTTTCAGCGAAGCCAGCCTGAAAAGCGCCTGGCGCAACCAAACCAACCAGGAAATCGCCGCCAGCATCATCGGTTATATCCGCCAGGCGGCCATCGGCGAAGCGCTTTTGCCCTTCGACCAACGCGTGGCCAAAGCCATGCAAACCATCTACGCCCTGCAACCCTGGACGCCCGTGCAGCGCAAATGGCTGGATCGCCTGGCCAAGCAACTGGTGCATGAAGTGGTCATTGACCCGCAGCAGGTCAACGATGCCTTCCGTAACGACGGCGGCCTCAAAGCCCTGGATCGCAACCTGGGCGGCAACCTGGATCGGGTGCTAGAAGCCCTGAACGAGAACTTGTGGCAAGCGGTTAGCTGAGTGATTGACAGCTGCTATGCATGAACGCTTAAACTGTCCTCAGTCCTAGGACAAAGGACAGTCGCTAGCCGAGGCCGCAATGAAGAGTCAAGACGTTCTGTTGCTGATCAAGTTGATCTGCCTTGAGCAGCGTGAGCGCCTGCAGCAAAGGCTCGACAGCGAAACTGCAGAGCTAATTAAACTCGGCGACATCTACGCAGCCGACCAATGGCAAGGCTGGGAAGATCATTCAGAGCAAGATCCTCCCGTCCACCACGACAGCTACTCCGTTCGCGCACTGCAAGCGTCACTCGGTATCAGCAAAACCGAAATTGCCTCAGCGCTAAAGCGCTGCCAGCAGATCGGGCTGTTGCGGGTAGACCCAAACACCCAGCTGCCTCGGGTCAACAGCAAAGCACTACTGGGCTTTATCGAGTACGGCTTGCGCTACGTATTTCCAGTCAAACCAGCAGAAATTGTCCGAGGTATTCCCACCAGCTTTTCCGCGCCCGTGCTACAGGACAAGCTCATGAGCGGTGGTGACCTTATCCATGTTTGGCCAGACGCTTACGGCAATCGCAAGGGGCAATCCATCACCCCCCTATTTAAAACAGTGCCCGGAGCGGTCAAGAAAGACCCTCGCCTGTATGAATATCTGGCCTTGATAGATGCAATTCGCCTGGGTAATGCCAGGGAGGCCAATCTCGCCAACGAAATCCTGCGTGAGAAGGTTCTGCAAGCATGAGCCACACACACAACATTCAAATGCTCGAAGTGGTCGCCCAGGCGCTCGGCCCAGACCTTTGCCAAGAGGTTGCATTCGTCGGCGGCTGCACCACAGCCCTGCTGTTGACTGATGAATTCAGCCGTGAAGAAGTGCGTTACACAGACGATGTCGATTTGGTTGTTCATCTCACCGGCTACGCCCAATGGCAAAAGCTGGTCGAGCAACTGCAACAGAAAGGCTTCAAGCAATCACAGCAGGATGACGTCATCTGTCGCCTGCGCCTCGGTGAGTTGAAGGTCGATTTCATGCCCGAAGATTCCGAAACCGCCGATCTACTGGGCTGTAATAACCGCTGGTTCAAGGACGGCCTGGCCAACGCACAGTGTCACGTGTTACCCAGCGGTTGTCGTATTCGCCTATTCACCCCACCCTACTTTCTAGGCAGTAAACTGGAGGCCTACGCCGGGCGTGGCGCGCAGAACCCGCTGGGCAGTCAGGATCTTGAGGACATTCTCAATCTGGTTAACGGCCGCGAAGAACTGCTGCAGGAAGTCGACGCTGCCGAACCCGAACTACGCACTTACCTGGCAGATAACCTCACCTCACTGCTAAGCATTAACGACTTCGGCTACTTGGTGCAGGACGCTGCCCGTGGCGATGACGAGCGTGAACAGATTATTTGGCAGCGCTTGCGTCATCTCGCCCAGGTAGCTGCCTGAATGCACGCAATCCTGCAGTGGCACACCCAGGCTGGCACCCTCACGGCCGACAACCGCGATGCCTGTGCCCATATTGAGCAGGCTCACGCCAGCCTTTACCTGATCGCCGATGGCAGCAGCAACCACCCGCGCAGTGGCGAGTTGGCCACCGCGCTGCTGGCAGAGCTTGCCCAGGGGTTTAACAACTTACCTGCGGCTGAACTGACCCCTGAGCAAGTGGCAGAAGCGTTGCTGCAACTAATCGCCAACAGCCATCAAGCCTTGGGGGATGCACACCCGCAGGCGGCGTGTAGTTACCTGGTGCTATGTCTGCTCGGCGATACCGCGTTCAGCATCCATGAAGGCGACTGCTGCCTGGGGCTGATCGAGCAAAGCGGCAAGATTGACTGGCTGAATAGCGCGCACTGTGCTGCCAACTGGCAAGGCAACCTCAGTCATGCAGAAATTGCGCAAGCACCATCACGCCACCGCCTGACTCGCTGCTTCAGCGCCAGGCGAGCGAGCAACCCCGAAGTAAACCACTGGCCTCTTGAGCCAAACCAGCATTGGCTGCTAGCCACTGATGGCTTCTGGGCTGGCCTGAGCGAGCAGCAGCAACAGAGCTTTTTACACAAAGGTAGCCTGCCCGCGCCGCCCACCGATGACGACATCAGCTGCCTGAGCATCATCACACCGCCTACTTGATGAGCCGAATAACACCCCCTATTCGGCTCACACCCTGAACAAGCTAGAGAGACGCCATGACCAATTCCGACATCGTCCAGAAGCTCTGGAACCTCTGCGACATCCTCAAGGATGACGGCATCAACTACAGCGACTACGTCACCGAGCTGGTCTTGCTGCTCTTCAGCAAAATGGAATACGAGCAGGTGCAGAACAACGCCAGCTTCGCCCACAAGCTGCCCGAAGGGGCGCGCTGGTCAGACCTGGCGGGCAAATCCGGCCTGACCCTGCTCAACCACTACCGGCAAATGCTGCTCGATCTGGGCAAGAGCAGCGACCCCTTGATTGCCGCCATCTATGCCGATGCGCAAACCAGCATCCGCGAGCCACGCCACCTCGAACAGTTGATCAAAAGCCTCGACTCCATCGACTGGTTCAGCGCGCAGAAAGATGGCCTGGGCGACCTCTACGAAGGCCTACTGGAAAAGAACGCCACTGAAACCAAATCCGGCGCGGGCCAGTACTTCACCCCGCGCCCGCTGATCGACAGCATCATCAACTGCCTCAAACCCCAGCCCGGTGAAACCATCCAGGACCCGGCTGCTGGCACCGCCGGTTTTTTGATTGCCGCCGACGCCTATATCAAGCGCCACACCGACGACCTCTATGACCTCGATGAGAAAGCCCGCAGCTTTCAGCGCAACCGCGCCTTTGTCGGCATCGAACTGGTGCCCGGCACCCGCCGTTTGGCGCTGATGAACACCCTGCTGCACGGCATGGAAGGCGATGAAGAAGGCGTGGTGCACCTGGGCAACGCCCTTGGCCAGGCCGGCGCCAACCTGCCCAAGGTGGACGTGATTCTCTCCAACCCGCCGTTCGGCACGGCCAAAGGCGGCGGCGGCCCGACCCGCGACGACCTCACCTACAAAACCAGCAACAAGCAACTGGCCTTCCTCCAGCATATTTACCGAGGCCTCAAGCCCGGTGGCCGCGCCGCCGTGGTGTTGCCGGACAACGTGCTGTTCGAGGCCGGCGTCGGCACCGAGGTGCGCCGCGACCTGATGGACAAGTGCAACCTGCACACCATCCTGCGCCTGCCCACCGGCATCTTCTACGCCCAGGGCGTGAAGACCAACGTGCTGTTCTTCCAGAAAGGCAGCACCGCCAACCCGCGTCAGGAACAGGGCTGCACCCAGCGCGTATGGATTTTTGATCTGCGCAGCAATATGCCCAGCTTTGGCAAACGCACACCCTTCGGCGCGCAGCACCTCAAACCCTTCGAGGACGCCTACGGCGATGACCCGAACGGCCATAGCCCGCGTGCCGAGAATGTCGAAGGCATTGGCGAGCTCAGCCGCTTCCGCGTATTCACTCGCGAGCAGATCCGCGAGCGCGGCGACTCGCTGGATATCAGTTGGCTCAAGGATGCCGACAGCCTGGATGCAGCCGACCTGCCCGCTCCGGAAGTGCTGGCTGGCGAGGCCATGGCAGAACTGACCGAAGCCCTGCATGAGCTGGAAGAGTTGATGAAGGCGCTGGGGGCTGGGGATGAAGTGGCGGCGCAGAAGCAGCTACTGGCAGAAGTAATGGGACTTTCTGCTGGCGAGGAAGATGTATGAGTGCCGGGTTCCCCACCAGCTGGTTGCCCGTCAGTTTCGATGATGTATTCGCTCAAGTCTCGACTTCGGGGAAGAAGGTAAAAACCGCAGATACTCTGGCTGAGGGCGAGTTCCCCGTAGTGGATCAAGGACGGACATTCATTTCTGGCTATCTGGACAATGCGAACTTAGTGGTGTCTGACGATAAGCCACTGATAATTTTTGGCGACCACACACGCGAGATTAAGTGGATAGATTTTCCGTTTATTCCCGGTGCAGACGGTGTACAAATTCTGAAGCCACATCCAGAAATGGATGCGCGTTTCTTGTATTTCTTTCTGCGCAACCTTCCGATTGAAAGCAAGGGGTACGCAAGGCATTTCAAGATCGTGAAGGATGCAGAGTATCTGGCTCCACCGCTCGCCGAACAAACCCGCATCGCCGCCAAGCTCGATGAACTGCTGGCCCAGGTCGACACCCTCAAAGCCCGCATCGACGCCATCCCCGCGCTGCTCAAACGCTTCCGCCAATCCGTCCTCGCCGCAGCGGTTTCCGGGCGGTTGACGGAGGAGTGGCGGGAGTTCACGACTACTGAAAGCAAAGCCAATACAGCCCAACTTGGTGAGCTGATTACGGAAATGCGGAATGGGCTCTCAGCCAAGCCAAACGAGGACGGCAAAGGGCTGCCAATTCTCCGCATCAGCTCTGTTCGGGCAGGCTCTGTAGATCAGGCCGACATCCGCTTCCTTGACTGTAATACGGCCGACAAGGAGCGTTATGCACTGAGAGTTGGAGACCTTCTGTTCACTCGTTACAACGGAAGTCTTGAACTGGTCGGGGTTTGTGGCCTGGTAAGACAGTTAACACATGCTGCTCTTGTATATCCAGACAAGCTCATTCGCGTCCGATGTGAAACGGATGTCGTGTTGCCGGAGTACTTGGAAATTTTTTTCGCGGAAACTTCCGTGCGGCAGAGGGTTATGGACCTTGTGAAGTCAACCTCAGGGCAAAAAGGGATTTCCGGGCAAGATCTAAAGGCGCTCTGTGTCACTTATCCCAGTCTGTCTGAACAAACCGAAATAGTCCGCCGCGTCGAACAACTGTTCGCCTTCGCCGACCAACTGGAAGCCAAAGTCGCCTCGGCCAAAGGCCGTATCGACCATCTAACCCAAAGCATCCTGGCCAAGGCATTTAGGGGCGAACTGGTTCCGCAAGACCCGAACGACGAACCGGCCAGCGTGCTGTTGGAACGCATCAAAACCCAGCGCGCCGCCGCCCCCAAGGCCAAGCGCGGCAGAAAGGCTTCGGCATAAACACACTCTTCACCCGCTAACGCAGGAGCTGCCGCATGAACCCCAAGGACTGGATTGATTTGCTGCAGCGCCTGTTTGCCTGGTTCAGTGAGCGGCGTAACCCGGTACGCCAGCAGGCCGCACGCGTACTGGCGACTTTTGAAGCCCATGGCGTGGCACGCACTGAGATCAACGCTCTGTTACCGGAGGCGCTACAGCTATCCGCCTACCAATGGTCGAGTGCCGATCAGCTCAAGCTGGCCTTGCGCCAAGCACACCTGGATTGGCTCAACCAGCATTTCGCGCTCGCAGAAGGCTGGCTGACCGGGCAAAGCGATTCAGCTCATCAGCATCTCTTCAGCTACAAAGCGCCGGAACGGCTAAATCAATGGTTTCAGGAACACCGCACGCCTGAAACCTTTCTTGAGTTCAAGCTGCACCTGCTCACACCCGACACCCGCGAAATCGGGCCGGACTCAGCCGGCTATTACGCTCTGCTTCTGGAGCGAATGAATGAAGAACATTCAGTGTGCAGACGCTTTTACCACCTCACCGCAGGCGGTCACTTCGAGCATCGGCCCTGTTTGATCCATCTCCTACAGGTATTGGCTATCGCCCATCACCACGGCACCATCATGCGCCGCTCGCAGCTGGATGAGGCCTCCCTGTATCAGCTGAGTCACCATAAAGAGCTTATCCCCAACTGGCTGGGCAAGTGCCGCCCTCACCCCCTGGAGGCCGACCATGAGCTATGGCCACATTGCTCCGGGCACTCCCCATGGCTTGATGAACTGCGCGCAGAGGCCGAACAGGGCCTACGCCGCGCCGGGCTAACCGAGGTGTTGGAACAGTTGCACAACGATACCCTGCGTTTTTCACGCAAACCCAGCAGCGGCCAATTGGCTGCACCCGTGCCCCGCTGAGTGCAAGGAGGCTTTATGCCAATTCCAGATTGCCAAACGGTTATGCTCCCGTACTTGCCGCAGTGGCCGATGGTGCTCCGCTGGCACTGAGCGCATTGCGCGAGCGGATTACCAATGAGCTCCAACTCAGCGAAGCGGAACGCCACGAGCGCCTGCCTTCGAGCCGGCAGACCGTCATCAACAACCGGGAGGGATGGGCGCGCACGGGCACGCGGCGGGCGCGCGGAGCCTCAGGCATAATCGGCGCATGGACAAAAAACACCTACCGCCGCGCCTGCGCTGGCGTAGCCTGTTGCTGCTGGCCTTGCTGCTGGCGCCTTTGCTGTGGCCGCTGCAAGGGGTGGTTCAGCGCCATTACAGCGAGCAGCTGGCCGAACAGAATCGCCAGACGCTCGACCTGTATGTCGCCAACCTGTTGGGCACGCTGCGTCGTTTCGAAGTGCTGCCGGCCATCTTCGGCCAGCTGCCGGTGCTCCGTGCGCCCCTGCTGGCGCCCGAGGATGCGGCACGGCGAGACCAGGCCAACCGTCTGCTGGCCGGACTGCAACGGCAAACCGGCGCTGATGTGATCTACCTGATGGCGCCGGATGGTCGCACCCTGGCTTCCTCCAACTGGGCGGCGGAAGACTCCTTCATCGAACGCAACTTCGCCTTCCGCCCGTACTTCCGCGAAGCCATGCAGGGCCGCCTGGGACGCTTTTTCGGACTGGGCAACACCTCGGGCAAGCGCGGCTACTTCTTCGCGGCGGCCATCCGTGACGCGGAACGCACGCTCGGCGTACTGGTGGTCAAGGTCGATCTCGACCATACCGAAACCTTGTGGGGCAACAGTCCCGAGCGTCTGCTGGTCACCGACCAGCATGGCGTGGTGATCCTCACCTCGCACGCGGCCTGGCGCTTCCGCGCCACCCGCGAGCTGGATGCCGCCGACCACGCGGCGATTGCCGCCAACCAGCCCTACCCAACCCTGGCGCCACGCCCCCTGCAGCTGGAGCAAGCGCAGTGGCTGCGTCAGGACCGCAAGCTGGCGGAAACCGGCTGGCAGGTCAGCATCCTGACGCCGCGCAACCTGCTCGATCGCCCGGTGCAAAGCGCCATGCTGATTGCCGGCAGCGCCTGGCTGTTGCTGATCCTGCTCCTCGGCCTGCTGCTGCAGCGGCGCCGGCACTACCTGGAACGCATTGCCCTGGACAGCCGGGCACGCCAGCACCTGGAGCAGCGCGTACAGCAACGCACCCAGGCCCTCTCGCAGCTCAACCAGCGGTTGCAGGATGAGGTACTGGAGCGTGAGCAGGCCCAGCAGGAGCTGGCGCGCACCCAGGACGAGCTGTTGCAGGCCGGCAAGCTCTCGGTGCTTGGCACCATGTCGGCAAGCATCAGCCACGAGCTCAATCAGCCGCTGGCGGCGATTCGCAGCTACGCCGATAACGCCGTGGTGCTGCTCGACCAACAGCGTCAGGCCGAGGCCCGCGACAACCTGCTGCAAATCAGTGGCCTGACGGCGCGCATGGCCTCGATCATCGCTCATCTGCGCGCCTTTGCCCGTCGCGATAGCCATGCCCCGGAGCGTGTAGCCCTGCAGCCAGCCATCGATGACGCCCTGGCCTTGCTGGCCAAACGACGCCGAGAGCTACAGGTCGAGCTGATCCGCGACCTGCCGGAGGCGCCACTCTGGGTACAGGCCGGCGAAACCCGCTTGCGCCAGGTACTCGGCAACCTGCTGGGCAATGCCCTCGACGCCCTGGGCGAGCGCCCACCGCCCCGCCGCCTGACCCTGAGCACCCAGGCACAAGGGGAATACATCGCCCTGCTGATCCACGATAACGGCCCCGGCTTCACTGATGAGGCCTTGGCACGTGCCCGCGAGCCCTTCTTCACCACCAAGACGCGCACCCAGGGCCTGGGCCTCGGCCTGGCCATCTGTGACAGCCTGCTGCGCGCCCTGGGTGGCGAGCTGCAGCTGGCCAACCATGCCGAGGGCGGGGCACTCCTGACCCTGCGCCTGCGCGCAGTAGATGCCGGCGCGCGCCCCCTGTCTCCGGAGGATACCCCTGCATGACCAGCCATCTGCTCGCCGACAGCCAGGTACTGCTGCTCGACGATGACCCGCACCTGCGCCAGGCCCTGGCACAGACGCTCGACCTGGCTGGCCTGCGGGTGCATAGCCGGGGTACTGCCGCAGGCCTGGCCGAGGAACTGGAAGACGATTGGCCCGGCGTGGTGATCAGTGACATCCGCATGCCGGGCATCGACGGCCTGCAGCTGCTCGCCCAACTGCAGGCCCACGATAGCCAGTTACCGGTTCTACTGATCACCGGGCACGGTGATGTGCCGCTGGCCGTACAGGCGATGCGCGCCGGCGCCTATGACTTTCTGGAAAAGCCCTTCGCCAGCGATCTGCTGCTGGATAGCGTGCGACGCGCCCTGGAGATGCGCCGCCTGGTACTGGACAACCGCCGTCTGCGCCTGGCTCTGGCCGACCGCCAGGCCCTGGACGGCCGCCTCCTCGGCCAGTCACCCGCCATGCAGCGTCTGCGCCAGCAGGTGGGGGCCCTGGCGGCAACCCAGGCCGACGTGCTGATCCTCGGTGAAACCGGCGCCGGCAAGGAAGTGGTGGCGCGCGCCCTGCATGAGCTATCCAGCCGACGCCAGGGGCCTTTCGTGGCCATCAATGCCGGCGCGCTGGCCGAGTCGGTGGTGGAAAGCGAGCTGTTCGGACATGAAGCCGGTGCCTTCACCGGGGCCAGCAAGCGACGTATCGGCAAGTTCGAATTTGCCAGCGGCGGTACGGTGTTTCTCGACGAAATCGAAAGCATGAGCCTGGATATCCAGGTCAAGTTGCTGCGCCTGTTGCAGGAGCGCCGTCTGGAACGGCTGGGTGGCAACCAGGCGGTGGCGCTGGATATCCGGGTGATCGCCGCAACCAAGGAGGACCTGCGCCAGGCCTCCGAGCAGGGGCGCTTCCGTGCCGACCTGTTCTACCGGCTGAACGTCGCCAGCCTGGCTATCCCACCGCTGCGCGAACGCGGTGACGACTGCCTGCAGCTGTTCCAGCATTTTGCCGAGAATGCCGCACTGCGCCACGGCCTCAGCCTGCGCCACCTGGAGGGCCACGAACAGGTAGCACTGCTGCGGCACAGTTGGCCAGGCAACGTGCGTGAGCTGAGCAATGCCGCAGAGCGCTTCGCCCTGGGCCTGCCGCTCGATCTGGATGGCCAGGTGCCGCTCAGCCAGCCCAACGCCGGTAGCCTCAGCCAGCAGGTAGAAGCCTTCGAGCGGGCGCTGATCGCCGCCGAACTGGCGCGCAACCATGGCTCGCTGCGTAGTCTGGCCGAAGCCCTGGGCCTGCCTCGCAAGACCCTGCACGACAAACTGCGCAAGCATGGCCTGGGTAGCCAGGAAGACGGCCAGGCCTAGCCGCCACTACGCCATGAAAAACGCCCAGCACGCAAAGCGGGCTGGGCGTTGGTACGTCACGACAGGACTTAGCAGGCCGCTGAAAAACCACCCAGGTCTTTCAATAGCCTGTTAGAGCTGCGGGCCAGCGTTCTTGATGGCGGCGCTGACGTCGAACTTCTGGAAGTTGTCGATGAACAGCTTGGCCAGGGCCTTGGCGGCTTCGTCGTAGGCGTTCTGGTCAGCCCAGGTGTTGCGCGGGTTGAGCAGCACGCTGTCGACGCCCGGTACCGACTTGGGTACGTCGAGGTTGATGATCGGCAGGTGTTCGGTCTCGGCACCGATCAGTGCGCCGCTCTGAATGGCTGCAATCACCGCACGGGTAGTCGGGATGTTGAAACGCTTGCCGACGCCGTAGCCACCACCGGTCCAGCCCGTGTTGACCAGGTAGACCTTGGAGCCGAAGCCATTGATGCGCTTGATCAGCAGCTCGGCATACTCGCCGGCCGGACGCGGGAAGAAGGGCGCACCGAAGCAGGTGGAGAAGGTCGACTTGATGCCGCTGCCCGAACCCATTTCGGTGGAACCGACCAGTGCGGTGTAACCGGACAGGAAGTGGTAGGCCGCCTGCTCGTTGTTAAGGATCGACACCGGCGGCAGTACGCCGGTCAGGTCGCAGGTCAGGAAGATCACCGCGTTCGGCTCGCCACCGAGGTTCTTCTCGCTGCGCTTCTCAACGTGCTCCAGCGGGTAGGCGGCACGGCTGTTCTGGGTCAGGCTGTCATCGCTGTAGTCCGGAACACGGTTGGCGTCGAGCACCACGTTTTCCAGCACGGCGCCGAACTGGATGGCTTTCCAGATCACCGGCTCGTTCTTCTCGGACAGGTCGATGCACTTGGCATAGCAACCGCCTTCGATGTTGAACACCACGCCTTCACCCCAGCCGTGCTCGTCGTCACCGATCAGGTAACGGCTTTCGTCAGCGGACAGCGTGGTCTTGCCGGTACCGGACAGACCGAAGAACAGGGTGACATCGCCTTCTTCGCCAATGTTGGCAGCGCAGTGCATCGGCAGCACATCGGCTTCCGGCAGCAGGAAGTTCTGCACGGAGAACATGGCTTTCTTCATTTCACCGGCGTAACGCATGCCGGCCAGCAGGACTTTCTTCTGCGCAAAGTTGATGATCACGCAACCATCGGAGTTGGTGCCGTCACGCTCCGGTACGCATTCGAAGTTGGCGACGTTGAGAATCTGCCACTCGGCCTTGCCCGCCGGGTTGTACTGCTCGGGTTCAATGAACAGGCAGCGGCCAAACAAGTTTTGCCAGGCGGTCTGCGTGGTCATTTTGACCGGCAGATAGTGCGCCTCGGCGGAACCGACATGCACATGCGACACGAAGTGTTCCTGGCCAGCATTGAAGGCTTCGACGCGGGCCCACAGGGCATCGAACTTGTCAGCCGGGAACGGGCGGTTGATGTTGCCCCAGGCGATCTTCGCCTCGGTGCTCGGCTCCTGCACGATGAAACGGTCAGCCGGCGAACGGCCGGTACGATGACCGGTACGAACGACCAGCGCGCCGTTGGCGGCCAGTTCGCCCTCGCCACGCTGAATCGCTTGTTCTACCAGCTGGGCAGCGCTGATATCGGTGTACACGGCAGTGTTGGCTTGCGTCATGTGGGTCCCCGTCGGCCAGTGGCCGATCCTTCCGAACAGTGTGTAGTACGCCATGAAGCGCACTACATCGATAAAAAAGTCGCGGGAGTATGCCAGAAAGCCGCTGCTTTTGGCAGCCCGCGAAAGGCTAATGGAGCTGATAGCGCTTCGCTATAAGCCAACGGCGGCATATCAGTGGCGGGTAGGCGACGGTTCGTCGCTACCCGCTCCGGCGAACAGCTGGGCAATATCGGCGCTATCAAAGGCATAGGTGTGGTTGCAGAACTGGCAGTCGATGCTGATCTGCCCACCCTGTTCCTCGGCCAGCTGCAACGCGTCAGCCTCACCCAGGCTGACCAGCGCCCGCGCCGAACGCTCGCGCGAGCAACTGCAGCGAAACTGCAGGGCTTGCGGCTCGAACAGGCGTACCGTTTCCTGGTGATACAGGCGATGCAGCAGGGTGGCATTGTCCAGCCCGAGCAACTCCTCGGCCTGCAGGCTGTCGGCCAGCACGGTGAGGTGCTGCCAGCTGGCCGCACGCTCTTCAGGGTCAGTCTGTTGTTGCGCAGGCAGCGCCTGCAACAGTAGACCACGCGCAGTGCGCCCGTCAGCCTGCAGCCAGAAGCGGGTCGGCAATTGTTCGGAGTTGGCAAAGTAGCTGGACAGCGACTGCGCCAGCGTGTCGCCGTCCAGCTCGACGATGCCCTGGTAACGCTGACCATTACGCGGGTCGACGGTCAGTGCCAGCACGCCTTCGGGCATCAGCTCGCGCAGGCCGTCGGCGGCATCGATCTGTTCGGCATGGTAGCGGGCGATACCGCGCAATTCGCGCTCACTGGAGCACTCCACCATGAGCAGCGGCACGGCACCCGAGGAGCGCGCCTGCAGTACCAGCAAGCCATCGAACTTCAGCGTGCCGACCAGCAGCGCCGCCGCGGCCAGCAATTCGCCCAGCAGTTGGGCTACCGGTTGCGGATAGGGATGTTTGGCCAGCACATGGGCATAACTGTCGCGCAGCGACACCAACTCGCCACGGGCATCGAACTCGTCAAAAAGGAAACGCTGAGTGAAATCGCTATCGCTCATACAGGCCCGGCTATCGAGAAGAACATGACAAATGCATGACAGCTGGCTATAAGGCGCGCCAGGCATTCATGCACTCAAGGGAAGTGAGCGATTCTATGGACAATACCTCGCGCATCCAAGCCCGCTGGCGATGGCCGGCATTTCTCGTACTGCACCTGCTCGCCCTGCTGCTCATGACCAGCTGGCTGGCTCCGGCCAGCAGGCCGCTGTGGCAGGCCGCCAACGAGGCGCTGTTCTACAGCCTCAACGGCAGCCTCGGCCACTGGCCGCTATGGGACTGGCTGTGGGCCCTGAGCAGCCTGCGCGTGTTCGACATTCTGGTCGGCGCCCTCATGCTGAGCATGCTGATCCACAGTGGCTGGACCTTCCGCGCCGGGGAAACCCGCAGCGCGCTGCTGCACTTTCTCGCGCTGCTGGCACTGCTGCTGGTTGGCCGGGTACTGTTCAACAAGCTGATCGGCTATTTCGACTGGCAGCACGCCAGCCCGTCCGTCGTGCTCGCCGGCGCCTATCACCTGAGCGAGCAGTTCCCACTGCTGGAGCGGGTCTTTGAACTCAAGGACCGTTCCAGTCGCAGCTTCCCGGGTGACCACGCCTCGGTACTGCTGCTCTGGGGCCTGTTCATGGCCTGCTTCAGCCGCGGCTGGAAGCTGTTCGCCGGCCAGTTGCTGGTCGTGCTGTGCATGCTGCCGCGCCTGGTCGCCGGTGCCCACTGGCTGGTAGATGTAGCCGTCGGCGGCCTGCTCCTGGCCCTGCTGGCCTTTGCCTGGGGCTACTGCACACCACTGGCCGGACGCATGGCCGCCGGCCTGGAAGCGCTATACCAACCCCTGCTGCCGCTGCTTACCCGACTGCCCCTGGTGGGCCAGTGGGCGGTTCTGCAGCGCCACTGACAAGACAGGCTCAGTCGTGGCTGGCGTGAAATTGCGTCAGCTCACGGCGCTGCTTCTTGTTCGGTCGCCCATCGCTCTGCAGCCCCAGCGCGCCAGCCTTGCGCAGCGCTGCGGCCTGCTCGCGACGCGCCAGGCTCTCGGCGGTTTCGGCGTACAGCAACTGCGCCTCGGCTGCGCCACGACGCACGTCACTGAGCGCCAGCACGCGCACGCTGCGCTCGTCGAAGCCGCTACGGATCAGGTACTCGTCGCCAATCCGCGGTTCCTTGCCCGGCTTGCAGCGCTCGCCACGACAATGCACCTTGCCCCCGTCGATGGCCGCCTTGGCCAGGGCGCGGGTCTTGAAGAAACGCGCCGCCCACAGCCATTTGTCGAGCCGCACGCGCTGTTCACCCTGTTCGCTCATTGGCATGCCCCTCCGTGCCCCGCTAACCTGCGCATCATACGCGGTCATCCGTGCTGATTGAGCCACCATGAAATCCATAGACCCTGCCAATATCGTCGGCCTACGCGAGTGGGTGGATCTGCCCCAGCTAGGCATCATCGGCCTGCGCGCCAAAATCGATACCGGCGCCAGCACCTCCAGCCTGCACGCCAGCGATATCCAGCCCTTCGAGCGCGACGGCCAGCCCTGGGTACGCTTCACCGCCTACCTGGGTACTCAGGTGCAGCGTCGCCATCGCTGCGAGGCACCGCTGGTTTCGCTGAAGACCATCAAGAGCTCCAACGGCCACAGTCAATCACGCTATGTGATCAGCACCCGCCTGACCCTCGGCCGGCATAGCTGGCCCATCGAGCTGACTCTGGCCTGCCGCAAGACCATGCGCTACCGCATGCTGCTGGGCTGCAAGGCGCTGGTGGATGGCCGGTTGCTGGTCGACCCGGCGCGCAGCTATGTGCAGGACAAGCCATTGCTGGCCCTGGGGGACGCATGAAGATCGCCATTCTCTCGCGTAACCCGCGCCTGTATTCGACCCGCCGCCTGGTCGAAGCCGGCCAGCAACGCGGCCATGAAATCCTGGTTATCGATACCCTGCGCGCCTACATGAACATTGCCAGCCACAAGCCGCAGATCCACTACCGCGGCCAGGCCCTGGAGGGCTTCGACGCGGTGATTCCGCGCATCGGCGCGTCGGTGACCTTCTACGGCTGCGCGGTGCTGCGCCAGTTCGAGATGATGGGCGTATTCCCGCTCAACGAGTCGGTCGCCATCAGCCGCTCACGCGACAAACTGCGCTCCCTGCAGCTGCTCTCGCGCAAGGGGCTGGGCCTGCCGGTGACCGGCTTTGCCCACTCGCCGGACGACATTCCCGACCTGATCCAGATGGTCGGTGGTGCGCCGCTGGTCATCAAGGTGCTGGAAGGCACCCAGGGCATCGGCGTGGTACTGGCGGAAACCCACAAGGCCGCCGAGTCGGTGATCGAGGCATTCATGGGCCTCAAGCAGGACATCATGGTGCAGGAGTACATCCGTGAAGCCGGCGGCGCGGATATCCGCTGTTTCGTGGTCGGCGACAAGGTCATCGCCGCCATGAAGCGCCAGGCCAAACCCGGTGAGTTCCGCTCCAACCTGCACCGTGGCGGCAGTGCCAGCCTGGTCAAGATCACCCCGCAGGAGCGCTCCACGGCCATCCGTGCGGCCAAGGTAATGGGCCTGAGCGTCGCCGGGGTAGACATTCTGCGCTCGCAACGCGGCCCCCTGGTGATGGAGGTGAATTCCTCACCTGGCCTGGAAGGTATCGAAACCACCACGGGCAAGGACGTCGCCGGACTGATCATCGAACACCTGGAGAAGCATGCCGGACCGGGGCTGACGCGCACCCGCGGCAAGGGCTGAGCCGCGCCTCAGCTGGCGTCGCGCGGCAACAGCAGGCCCAGGGGCAAACAGACCCGCGCTTCCAGCCCGCCACCTTCACGGTTGCGCAAGTCGACGCTGCCGCCATGTAGCGCAGCGATACGCCGGACAATCGCCAGGCCCAGCCCGGTACCTCGCCCGCCTCGCGCCCGATCACCACGAATGAACGGATTGAAGATCGATGCCAGCTCCGCCGGGTCGATGCCCTGGCCACGGTCCAGCACGCTGAGCACCAGGTAAGGCGCCGTCTCTTCGCCACCCAGCGAGGCGGCCACTTCCACCGCATCGCCACCGTAGCGCAGGGCATTCTCGATCAGGTTGGTCAGCAGGCGCTTGATCGATACCCGGCGCAGGCTGACTTCCGGCAACACCTGCAGGCACAGGCGCACCCGTTCGCCATGCTGGTTGTAGGGAGCCACCACCTCGCGGATCAGCGCCGCCAGGTCGAGGCGCTCCAGCGGCTCGTCACGCCCGTCGCGGATGAAGGCGATGAACTGGTCGAGGATGGCGTCCATGTCCTCGACATCACGGATCATTTCCTCGGTCAGCTCGGCATCACTGCTCATCAGCTCCAGCGACAGGCGCAGGCGGGTCAGCGGTGTGCGCAGGTCATGGGACACACCGGCGAGCATCAGTTCGCGCTCGCGGGCCGCCTGTTCCAGTTCATCCGCCATCTGGTTGAAGGAGCGATAGACCTCGGTCATTTCACTCGGCGTATCGCTGACCGGCAAGCGCACACTGCGTCCCTGGCCGAGGTAGCGAGTGGCCAGCACCAGGCGTTTCAACGGGGCATTCAACTGCCGCACGAAAATCCACGCCGCGGCCGTGGACAGCAGGCCGATGGCCAGGAACCAGCCCAGCACGTCCCAGATTTTCTGGCCGCGCAACGGGTGCGGATAAAGCGGCACCTGGATCCAGTCCGGGCCGAAATCCGGCGCCAGCACCCACAACGATGGCGGGCTCTGCACACGCACACGGACTTCGGTGTTCTCGCCCAGCTCGGATTTCATCTGACGCAGGAAAATCTCGCTGTACGGCCAGTGCTGCTCACTGGCCGGCACCTGCTCGGCAGGCACCTGACGCAAGGTCGCCGCATGGGCGATCTGCTCGCGATCTTCCGGGTCGGCGGCCCAGTAGGCACGCAGGGTCAGCGCCGCACCGTGGCTGTACTGGCGATCAACCAGCACATCCTCGTTCATCATCAGGTAGACCAGGGTCAGCGCCTTGGAAAACAGCACCACCACCAGCACCAGCCAGAGCGTGCGGGCAAAAAAGCTTTGCGGGAACCAGGCCGGTGCGTTCATCCGCGACACGCCCGGTGGCCAGCCTCATGGCGGATCATTTGTTGCCATCCGGCACGAAGACATAGCCCACACCCCACACCGTCTGGATATAGCGCGGCTTCGAGGGGTCCGGCTCGATCAGCCGGCGCAGGCGGGAAATCTGCACGTCGATGGAGCGTTCCAGCGCATCCCACTCACGACCACGCGCCAGGCTCATCAGCTTGTCGCGGGTCAGCGGTTCGCGGGCATGCTGCACAAGGGCCTTGAGCACGGCGAACTCACCGGTGGTGAGCATGTGCACCTGATCGCCGCGGGTCAGCTCGCGGGTACCCAGCGACAGGCGATAATCGCCAAAGCTGACCACCTCATCGTCGCTGGCCGGCGCACCCGGCACTACCGGTGCCTGGCGGCGCAGCACCGCCTTGATGCGCGCCAGCAGCTCACGCGGGTTGAACGGCTTGCCCAGGTAATCGTCAGCACCCTGCTCCAACCCCTGGATACGGCTGCTTTCGTCACCCTTGGCGGTAAGCATGATGATCGGCATCTGGTTGCCGGCTTCGCGCAGGCGCCGGCAGGCAGAGAGGCCATCCTCGCCTGGCAGCATCAGGTCGAGAACCAGCAGGTTGAACAGCTCGCGGGCCAGCAGGCGGTCCATCTGCTCGACATTCTCCACGGTACGCACGCGATAGCCCTGTTCGCTGAGAAAACGCTCCAGCAGACGGCGCAGGCCGGGGTCATCGTCAACCAAAAGGATCTTCTCGCCTTCGTTCGGCACGGCAGTGGTCATTGCAGCTCTCCCAGACAGGTGTGCGCATTATGGCGCAGCCACGCCGCAACCGGCGTGTCGGGCATTGTTAGCAGATTTTGCGCCTGCCGGCGCCTGCCTCTTGGCCTGCCCGGCTTTGCTCTTATAATCCCCGCCTTTGCCCAGGCCACGGCCTGCCTGCCCCACCGACTCAGGTAGTTTCATGCACAGCATCAATCAACGGATTGCCGAAGAACTGGGCGTACGCCCGCAACAGGTCGCCGCCGCCGTAAGCCTGCTCGATGAAGGCTCCACCGTGCCGTTCATCGCCCGCTACCGCAAGGAAGTCACCGGCAGCCTGGACGATACCCAGCTGCGCCACCTGGAAGAACGCCTGCGCTACCTGCGCGAACTGGACGAGCGCCGCGCCAGCATCCTCGCCAGCATCGAGGAACAGGGCAAACTGACCGCCGAACTGGCCCGCGAAATCAACCTGGCCGATACCAAGACGCGCCTGGAAGACCTCTATCTGCCGTACAAGCAGAAACGCCGCACCAAGGGACAGATCGCCCTGGAAGCGGGTATTGGCGAACTGGCCGATGCCCTGTTCGCCGATCCGACGCTGAACCCGCAGGAGCAGGCCGAGCGTTTCGTTGACGCGGAAAAAGGCTTCGCCGATGTGAAGGCCGTGCTCGACGGCGCCAAGTACATCCTCATGGAGCGCTTCGCCGAAGACGCCAGCCTGCTCGAACGCCTGCGCAGCTTCCTGAAGAGCGAGGCCAGCCTGAGCGCCCGCGTGGTGCCCGGCAAGGAAAGCGAAGGCGCCAAGTTCAGCGACTACTTCGCGCATGACGAAGCCCTGCACAGCGTGCCCTCGCACCGCGCCCTGGCGATCTTCCGCGGACGCAACGAAGGTATCCTCAGCGCCAGCCTGACCGTGGGCGAGGAGCAACCAGGCAGCCTGCACCCCTGCGAGCTGATGATCAGCGAGCGCTTCGCCATCAGCAACCAGGGTCACGCCGCCGACAAATGGCTGGCCGAAGTGGTGCGCTGGACCTGGAAGGTCAAGCTGTACAGCCACCTGGAAACCGATCTGTTCGGCGAGCTGCGCGAAAAGGCGGAAAGCGAGGCGATCAGCGTATTCGCGCGCAACCTGCACGACCTGCTGCTGGCCGCCCCGGCCGGCGCCAAGGTGACCCTGGCGCTCGACCCGGGCCTGCGTACCGGCTGCAAGGTCGCGGTGGTGGATGCCACCGGCAAGCTGCTGGATACCGCCACCGTCTACCCGCACGCGCCGCGCGATGACTGGAACGGCACCCTGGCGACGCTGGGCAAGCTGTGCGCCAAGCACCGCGTCGAGCTGATCGCCATCGGCAACGGCACGGCCAGCCGCGAGACCGACAAGCTGGCCGGTGAGCTGGTCAAGCTGCTGCCGGAACTGCGCATGACCAAGATCATGGTCAGCGAGGCCGGCGCCTCGGTGTACTCGGCCTCCGAACTGGCTGCGCGCGAATTCCCCGAGCTGGATGTCTCGCTGCGTGGCGCGGTATCCATCGCCCGCCGCCTGCAGGACCCGCTGGCCGAACTGGTGAAAATCGAGCCGAAATCCATCGGAGTCGGCCAGTACCAGCACGATGTCTCGCAGTTGCAGCTGGCACGCTCGCTGGACGCGGTGGTCGAGGACTGCGTGAACGCCGTTGGCGTCGACCTGAACACCGCCTCGGCCGCCCTGCTGGCACGCATTTCCGGACTCAACACGACCCTGGCCAGCAATATCGTCAGCTTCCGCGATGCCCACGGCGCGTTCCGCAGCCGTGCCGAGCTGAAGAAAGTGCCGCGCCTGGGCGAGAAGACCTTCGAGCAGGCCGCCGGCTTCCTGCGCGTCATGAATGGCGACAACCCGCTGGACGCCTCCGCGGTGCACCCGGAAACCTACCCGCTGGTGCAGCGCATCGCCCAGGATACCGGGCGCGATATCCGCACACTGATCGGCGACTCCAGCTTCCTGCGTCAGCTGGACCCGGCACGTTTCACCGACGAACGCTTCGGCCTGCCGACCGTCACAGACATCCTCAAGGAACTGGACAAGCCCGGCCGCGACCCGCGCCCGGAGTTCAAGACCGCCGCTTTCCAGGACGGCGTGGAGAGCCTCAAGGACCTGCAACCGGGGATGATCCTCGAAGGTGTGGTAACCAACGTCACCAACTTCGGCGCCTTCGTCGACATTGGCGTCCATCAGGACGGCCTGGTGCACATCAGCGCGCTGTCGGAAAAGTTCGTCAAGGACCCCTACGAGGTGGTGAAAGCCGGCGATATCGTCAAGGTCAAGGTCATGGAAGTGGACATCCCGCGCAACCGCGTCGGCCTGTCCATGCGCATGAGCGACACCCCGGGCGAGAAAGTCGATGGCCCCGCCCGTGGCCAGGGCCGTGGCGGCCAGCCGCGCGGCGGCAACACGCCACGCAGCGAGCGTCACAGTAGCCAGGACAAGCCGGCCCCGGCCAACGGCGCCATGGCCAACCTGTTCGCCAATGCCCGCAGCCTGAAGAAGAAGTAAGCGCCCGGCAGGCGGGGCGGCATGCCCCGCCCCCTTGCAGAGTGTGCCGAGCGCCCCCATATTGGCGCGATACCCGTGTAAGGAATCCCGCCGTTGAGCACTCTACTTTCCCGCCGCCTGGCGCTTCTCGGCCAGGGCGATCACCTGTCGCTGCTCACCCAGTGCCTGCACGGCATCGAACGTGAAGGTCTGCGCGTCGACGCACAGGGACAACTGGCGCAAACCGCGCACCCGCGTGCGCTAGGCTCGGCGCTGACCCACGCGCAAATCACTACCGACTACTCGGAAGCGCTGCTGGAGTTCATCACTGCCACGCACCGCGACGTTGCGCATACCCTCGACGAACTGCGCGACATCCATGCCTTCACCGCCAGCCAGCTGCACGACGAGTTGCTGTGGAGCCCGTCGATGCCCGGCCTGCTGCCCGACGAGGCACAGATCCCCATTGCCCGCTACGGCCAGTCCAACCAGGGCCGCCTCAAGTACGTCTACCGCCAGGGCCTGGCCGTGCGCTACGGCAAGACCATGCAGTGCATCGCCGGCATTCACTACAACTTCAGCCTGCCGCCGGCGCTCTGGGCGCTGCTCTATGGCGAGCAGGAAGCGGCAGCCGGCTCCCTGGGCTATATCGCCCTGATCCGCAATTTCCGCCGCTACAGCTGGCTGCTCATGTACCTGTTCGGCGCCTCACCGGCGCTGGACAAGAGCTTCCTGCGCGGCGCTGCAAACGACCTGCAAAGCCTCGACGCGGATACCGCCTACCTGCCCTGGGCGACCAGCCTGCGCATGAGCGACCTGGGCTACCAGAACAATGCCCAGTCCAGCCTGACGCCCTGCTACAACAGCCTGGACAGCTACATTGCCAGCCTGCGCCAGGCCGTCTCGACGCCCTACCCGCCCTACGAGGCCATCGGCACGCAGCGTGACGGCGAGTGGCTGCAGCTCAACACCAACCTGTTGCAGATCGAAAACGAGTACTACTCGAGCATTCGCCCGAAACGCGTCACCCTGCCCGGCGAACGCCCACTGCAGGCACTGGCCGCACGCGGCGTGCAGTATGTGGAAGTGCGCTGCCTGGACATCAATCCCTACCTGCCGCTGGGCATCGACCTGGCCCAGGCGCATTTCCTCGATGCCTTCCTGCTCTATTGCAGCCTGAGCGACAGCCCGGCGCTGACCGGCAACGAGTGCCCGGCCTGCCAGGACAACTTCCAGCGCGTGGTCAAACAGGGCCGCCAGCCCGGCCTGCAACTGCAGCGCCAAGGCCAGGCCATCGACTTGCGCAGCTGGGCTGGCGAACTGCTCGACGGCATCGCCGAGTGTGCCGCCCTGCTCGACCAGGCACATGGCGATGACCGACATACCCGCGCCCTGGCCAGCCAGCGCGACAAGCTCGCCGATGTCAGCCTGACGCCCTCGGCACGCCTGCTTGATGATCTGCGCAACAGCGGCCAGAGCTTCCGCGAGCTGGCCCTGCAACTGAGCCGCCAGCACAGGCAGGCACTGCGCGAGAACGCCCTGCCCGCTGACGCGCAGGCACGTTTCACGGCCCTGGCCGAGCAGTCGCTGGCCGACCAGGCCGCGCTGGAAGCCCAGCCGCAGGAGGATTTCGCCGCCTACGTCGCGGCGTTTCAGGCCAGCCTGTAGCCAGGCTGGCTGACCGATCATTCAACATTGTGCGACAGCGCACAGATCTGACCAGCTGCCGGTGTACGCAGACGACCGGCCAGGCCCGCACGCCAGACAGCCGCTAGGATGGTCGCAGATCGATTCCCTCATCGGGTGGCTGTCATGGACGCTGCGGATGCCGAACAACACTGGAGTCTGGAAAGCCTCAACAAGGCCTACCAGCAAGGCTACATGGCCGGCATGACCGGCCAGCCACTAACCCGCCAGCCCTACCAGGCGGCCATTCCCGCCGCGGCCTGGGAGGCCGGCTGGGATGACGGCCAGGCCCTGCAGCAGCGCACGTCACACCGCCACAGCGCCTAGCCCGGGCACGCCCCGAGCAACCGCCGACGCTTATACCGCCACAGGCGCCTTGATGTGCGGGTGCGCCTGATAGCCAAGCAACTCGAAATCATCAAAACGGAAAGCGAACAGGTCCTTCACCTGCGGATTGAGCTGCATGGTCGGCAGCGGCAGCGGCTCGCGGCCTAGCTGCAGGTCGGTCTGTTCCAGGTGGTTGGCGTAGAGGTGACAGTCACCGCCGGTCCAGATGAACTCACCCGGCTGCAGGTCGCAGACCTGCGCCACCATCAGGGTCAGCAGCGCATAGCTGGCGATGTTGAAGGGCACACCGAGGAAGATGTCCGCTGAGCGCTGGTACAGCTGGCAGCTCAGCTTGCCGTCCGCCACATAGAACTGGAACAACGCATGGCAGGGCGGCAGCGCCATCTGCTCGACCAATGCGGGGTTCCAGGCGGAAACGATCAGCCGGCGCGAATCGGGATTGGCTTTGATCATCTCGATCAGCTTGCTGATCTGGTCGATCGACTCGCCATTCGGCGCCGGCCAGCTGCGCCACTGGTAGCCATAGACCGGCCCCAGTTCGCCGTTCTGGTCGGCCCATTCGTCCCAGATACTCACGCCGTTTTCCTTCAGGTAGCGGATGTTGGTCTCGCCCTTGAGGAACCACAACAGCTCGTGAATGATCGACTTGAGGTGGCACTTCTTGGTGGTCACCAGAGGAAAGCCCTCGGCCAGGTCGAAGCGCATCTGGTAGCCAAACACCGAATAGGTGCCGGTGCCGGTGCGGTCTTCCTTGAAGGTGCCGTGCTCGCGCACGTGGCGCATCAGGTCGAGGTACTGTTTCATCTCAGCTCCGCGGGACAGGTCGCGGGTGCCTGCTCAGGCGCCCGGGCAAAGTAGCCAGTGTATCCAAATCAGCCGGGCTTCAGGCAGCCGCCTGGCGGCGATACGCCAAGACCATCAGCAGCACACCAACGGCAATCATCGGCAGGCTGAGCAACTGCCCCATGGTCAGCCAGCCAAACGCCAGGTAGCCCAGCTGGGCATCCGGCACGCGTACGAACTCGACGAGGATACGGAAGCTGCCATAGCAGATGGCGAACAGCCCGGACACCGCCATGGTCGGGCGCGGCTTGCGGGTATACAGCCAGAGGATGACGAACAGCACCAGGCCTTCCAGGGCGAACTGGTAAAGCTGCGAGGGATGACGCGGCAGCTGCTGCGGGTCGGTGGGAAACACCATGGCCCAGGGCAGGTCGCTGGCCTTGCCCCACAACTCGGCATTGATGAAGTTGCCGATACGCCCGGCACCCAGGCCGATCGGCACCAGCGGGGCGATAAAATCCATCAGCTCGAAGAAGGTCTTGCCCTGCCGACGGGCAAACCAGGCGGTGGCCAGCAACACGCCGATGAAGCCGCCGTGGAAGGACATGCCGCCCTTCCATACCTGAAGGATCAGCGCCGGGTTGGCCAGGTAGCTGGACAGATCATAGAACAGCACGTAACCCAGTCGCCCGCCGAGGATCACCCCCATGGCCACCCAGAACACCAGATCCGACAGCGTGTCACGCGTCCAGCGCGGGTCGAAGGCCGCCAGGCGGCGCGCGGCCAGCCACCAGGCGCCGCCAATGCCGATCAGGTACATCAGGCCGTACCAGTGGATTTGTACAAAGCCCAGGTCAAGGGCTACCGGGTTGATCGCAGGATAAGCCAGCATGGTCGAGCCTCAGAGCAGAAAGCTGCTGCCAACACAAAACAGCAGCAGGGCGAACAGGCGCTTGAGCAGGCGCGGCGACAGGCGATGGGCCAGACGCGCCCCCAAGCGGGCGAAATACATCGAGGTCAGGGCAATGCCGAGCAGCGCCGGCAGGTAGACAAAGCCCAGGCTCCACGCCGGCAGCGCCGGGCGCTCCCAACCGATCAGCATGAAGCTCAGCGCACCGGCCAGGGCTATCGGCAACCCGCAAGCTGCCGAGGTCGCTACGGCCTGCTGCATCACCACACTGCGCCAGGTCAGGAACGGCACGGTCAGCGAACCGCCACCGATACCAAAGATCGCCGAGGCCCAGCCGATGACGCCACCGGCAGCCGTCAACCCCAGCCGCCCGGGCACGGCGCGACTGGCCCGCGGCTTGAGATCCAGGGCCATCTGGATGGCGATCAGAATGGCAAAGCTGCCGATGACTTTCTGCAACAGGGGGCCCTGCAGGGAAGCGGCCGTCAGGCTGCCCAGGCCGGTGCCAAGGAGGATACCCAGCGCCATCCAGGCAAAGATCGGCCAGCGCACCGCGCCCTTGCGCTGGTGCTCGAGCACCGAGTTGATCGAGGTGAAGATGATGGTGGCCAGCGAGGTGCCCACGGCCAGGTGGGTCAGTACCTCGGGGGCAAAGCCCTGGGCAGTGAAACTGAACACCAGCACCGGCACGATGATCAACCCGCCACCGACACCGAACAGCCCGGCCAGCACGCCGGCGGCAGCCCCCAGCAGCATGTAGAGCAGAAATTCCATGACACCCCCGTACGCGAAGCGGCATGGTAACTGCTCGGCGGGCCGAGCTAAAGCTCGCTGCTCGGTCTGTGAATGGACAAGCTGCCCGGCCATCGCCTACTGTCGGCCATCAGCCGCGCCACCCGGCGCACTCGCCCGGAGCTCTACCATGTGCCTGCTGGCCTTTGCCTGGCGACCCGGCCATCCCCAGCCCCTGCTGGTGCTGGCCAATCGCGACGAATTCTATGCCCGCCCCAGCCAGGCGCTGAGCGAATGGCCGGACAGCCCCGGGCTGTTCGCCGGCCGCGATCTGCAAGCCGGCGGCACCTGGCTGGGCGTTGACCGACGGGGACGCTTCGCGGCGCTGACCAACATCCGCGACCCGCGCCAGCCACCCGGCCAGCACTCGCGCGGCGCGCTGCCACGCGACTTCCTGCAGGGCGAGCTGTCGATCACCGACTACCTGGCGCGCCTGCAGGCGCAACTGCCACGCTATGCCGGCTTCAACCTGCTGCTCGGCGACGGCCAGCAGCTTTGCCACCTCAACGCCCGTAGCGGCCAGGCGCGCGTCCTGGCACCCGGCCTGTACGCTCTGAGCAATGCCGACCTGGACAGCCCCTGGCCCAAGTTGCTGCGCCTGCGCCAGGGCCTGGCGGAGCACCTCGACGCCGATGACGAGCGCCTGCTGGAGCTGCTCGCCGACCGCCAGCCGGCCACGGACGCCGAACTGCCGGATACCGGCATCGGCCAGGCCAGCGAGCGTCTACTGTCGAGCATCTTCATCCACAGCGCACACTACGGCACACGCGCCAGCACCCTGCTGCGCCAGTTTGCCGATGGTCGCCAGCAACTGCGCGAGCGACGCTTTGGCCCACTGGGTCAGGCGCTGGGCGAAACGCGTCTGCACCTGCCTGGTTAGCCCCACCCAGCGCGCTGGCGGATTTCCGCCAACCCACCCGGAGCAACTGGCGAAGATTCGCCAAGCGCTCACGCCAGCACCCCGTCATGGCTCATGCAGAAAAGCCAATTTCCCGCACTTTAGCTGCAAATAGTCGCTTTTTATCTGCAAATAACTACCCGCCAACCTACTGGCACAGCCCTTGCTCTTGCTCTGCTGCCGCACCGTTGCACAGGGTCGGCACCGCCCCAGCCGCTGCGACCTGCCGGCACAATCACAACAAGAGGAAGCTCTCGCATGTTCAAGTTCTCTGCCAAGGCGCTGCTCTGCGCCCTGTCCCTCGGTGTTGCCGGCCTCGGCCAGGCCGCCGAATCCGCCCCCATCGTCATCAAGTTCTCCCACGTCGTCGCCGAACACACACCCAAGGGCCAGGGTGCCCTGCTGTTCAAGCAACTGGCCGAAGAGCGCCTGGGCGACAAGGTACGCGTCGAGGTCTACCCAAACTCCTCGCTGTTCGGTGATGGCAAGGAAATGGAGGCGCTGCTGCTCGGCGACGTACAGCTGATCGCCCCATCGCTGGCCAAATTCGAGCATTACACCAAGCAGATCCAGATCTTCGACCTGCCGTTCCTGTTCGACGACATGGCGGCCGTCGACCGCTTCCAGAAGAGCCCCGCCGGGCAAAGCCTGCTGACCTCGATGAAGGATAAGAACATCACCGGCCTGGCCTACTGGCATAACGGTCTCAAGCAGCTGTCGGCCAACAAGCCGCTGCGTGAGCCCAAGGACGCGCGCGGCCTGAAGTTCCGCGTGCAGGCCTCGGCCGTGCTCGAAGAGCAGTTCAAGGCGGTGCGCGCCAACCCGCGCAAGATGAGCTTCGCCGAGGTCTACCAGGGCCTGCAGACTGGCGTGGTCAACGGTGCCGAGAACCCCTACTCGAATATCTACAGCCAGAAGATGCACGAAGTGCAGAAGTACATCACCGAGTCCAACCACGGCCTGCTCGATTACATGGTGATTGCCAACAGTACCTTCTGGGACGGCCTGCCGGAGGACGTGCGTAACGAGCTGAAGCAGATCATGGCCGAGGTGACTGTCGAGGTGAACCGCCAGGCCGACGCACTCAACGAAGGTGACAAGCAGCGCATCCTCACCGCCGGCAACACCGAAATCATCACCCTCAGCGCCGAGCAGCGCGCGCAATGGCGCAACGCCATGCAGCCGGTGTGGAAGAAATTCGAGGGCGAGATCGGTGCCGAGCTGATCAAGGCGGCGCAGGACGCCAACCAGTAACACGCAGGCCTTGCGGCCAATCGACGGGGCAGGCCGAGTGCCGGCCTGCCCTGCCCGTCCCTGCATTGCGGAGAACCGACCATGAACGCCTTGCGGCGCGCCTGGGAGCACTTCGAGGAAGGCTTCATCGCCTTTCTCCTGGCGACCATGACGCTGATCACCTTCGCCTACGTGATCCTCAACAACTTCTACACCCTGTTCTACTGGCTGGGTGACTACTTTGGCGGCCATGAAGCGCTGCTGGCCATCGGCGATTTCATTCTCGACCTGGCACAGGCCATGACCTGGAGCAACGCGCTGACCAAGGCCCTGTTTGGCTGGCTGATCTTCTTCGGCCTGGCCTATGGCGTACGCACCGCCGGACACATCGGCGTGGACGCGCTGGTCAAGCTGGCCCCGCGCGGCATACAGCGCTGCATCGGGGTGCTGGCCTGCCTGTGCTGCCTGGGCTATGCCGGGCTGATTGCCCTGGGCAGCTATGACTGGGTGCGCACCCTGTTTATCGCCGGCATCGGTGCCGAAGACCTTGGCCACTTTGGCGTCATGCAGTGGCAGATCGCGCTGATCGTGCCCTTCGGTTACGCCATGGTGTTTGTGCGCTTCTGCGAAATCCTCGTGCGCATCCTGCGTAACCAGCAGACCGGCCTGGGCCTGGCTGACGAAGCCGCCGATGCGTTGAAAATCAACGAGCACGAGGAGGCCAAGCCATGACCGTGCTGTTTTTGTTCCTCCTGCTATTCCTGCTGATGTTCATCGGCGTGCCGATCGCTGCCTCCCTGGGGCTGGCCGGCTCGATCACCATCATGCTGTTCAGCCCCGACTCGGTCCGTTCGCTGGCCATCAAGCTGTTCGAGACCAGTGAGCACTACACCCTGCTGGCCATTCCATTCTTCCTGCTGTCTGGTGCCTTCATGACCACTGGCGGCGTGGCCAAGCGCCTGATCGACTTCGCCAACGCCTGTGTCGGACATATCCGTGGCGGCCTGGCGATTGGCGCGGTGCTGGCCTGCATGCTGTTCGCCGCCCTGTCCGGCTCATCGCCGGCCACCGTGGCCGCGGTGGGCTCGATTGCCATCGCCGGCATGGTGCGTTCCGGTTATCCGCAGGCGTTCGGCGCCGGCATCGTCTGCAATGCCGGCACCCTGGGCATTCTCATCCCGCCATCGATCGTCATGGTGGTGTACGCCGCCGCCACCGAGCAGTCGGTGGGCAAGCTGTTCATGGCCGGGGTCATTCCCGGGATCCTGCTCGGTGTGGCACTGATGCTGGCGATCTATATAGTCGCCCGGGTCAAGAAGCTGCCGGCACTGCCGCGTGCCACCCTGCGTGAATGGCTGAGCGCAGCACGCAAGGCGATCTGGGGCTTGCTGCTGATGGTGATCATCCTCGGCGGTATCTACACCGGCATGTTCACCCCCACCGAAGCAGCCGCCGTGGCGGCGGTCTATGCCGCCTTCGTAGCCATTTTCGTCTACAAGGACATGCGCCTGCGGGAAACCCCGCGCGTGCTGCTGGAGTCTGGCAAGCTGACCATCATGCTGATGTTCATCATCGCCAACGCCATGCTGTTCGCCCACGTGCTGACCACCGAGCAGATCCCCCAGCAAATCACCGCCTGGGTCGTCGAACTGGGCCTGCAGCCCTGGCAGTTCCTGCTGGTGGTGAACATCGTGCTGCTGCTGGCCGGCGCATTCATGGAACCGTCGGCGATCATCCTGATCCTCGCGCCGATCCTGTTCCCCATCGCCGTGCAGCTGGGCATCGACCCCATCCACCTGGGCATCATCATGGTGGTGAACATGGAAATCGGCCTGATCACCCCGCCCGTGGGGCTCAACCTGTTCGTCACCTCGGCCGTCACCGGCATGCCCCTGACCTCGGTGATTCGCGCCGCCTGGCCATGGCTGATGCTGCTGCTCAGCTTCCTGCTGATCATCACCTATATTCCCGCGGTATCCCTGGGCCTGCCCGCGCTGCTGGGTATGAACTGAAGCCACGCGTCGCGCGTGCGACGCTATTCTCCAGCCCGGCCATGTGCCGGGCTTTTTTATCCCAGGCGCCTCAGTTTGCCGTAGCCTGCTCAGGCTTGCTGAAGCGGTAGAACAGGTTGGGTTCGCTGACCAGATACAAGTTGCCCTGCTCGTCGCTGGCCAGCCCCTCAGCCTGCGGCACACTGCGCTGCAGACCATGACGGCCGCGCAACAGGGACAGACTGCTGACCGGCTTGCCCTGGCTATCCAGCTCCAGAATCAGCCGCGACTCGTCAGAGAGCACCAGCAGGTGCCCGGTGCTACGGTCATGATCAAGACTCGACAGGTCGCGCAGGAACAGCCCGGCATCACGGCGCGGGTCACTGTTGACCTCCAGGCTCAGCGGCAACTCACGCTGCACATGGGGAAAACCGACGATTTCGAAAATCCGCACCGGATCACGCTCCTTGGCTACCCACAGGCGCTCGCTGCTACTGTTCCAGGCCAGCCCCTCGAAGCCCTTGTTGCCGTTGCGCCCCAACCCCAGCGCCAGCTGTTGCAGGCCGTTGGCATCGAGCAGGCGGGTATGTTCATCGATAAACACCTTGACCAGGCGCTGCTCACGCTCATCGGCAATCACGAAAATACCCGGCTGGATGTACTCGATGGCTTCCGGATCACCAAAGCCACGTAACTCGATAATCCGTTTGAGCTGGCCATCCAGGCTCAGTTCGACCACCCGCGCCGGCTTGTTGGTCACGCTGAACAGGCTGCGCCGCTGCGGATCGTAGGTCAGCGCCGACAGGTCGCTGAGCCCTGCTACCGGCTGCGCCTCGATAACCACCTGATAGTCACCCAGCCACAGCGAACGCTCCCGCCACTGCGCGGCATTGCGCCACTCCTGCACACTGAACCAGGCCCGCTCGAACAACCGGTAATGCTGGGCAAGCCCCACCAGCAGCAGGCTCAGACCGAGCAGAACGACAAGGCGAATCGGCTTGTTCATGGTGGGGTAGAGCTCCAGGCTGGTCATCCGCCAAGCGTTATAGCGGACGCAGCTGAAGCGAAACTGAATCAGCGCTTGCGCAGTACATAGAACAGGTTTGGCTCACTGACCAGGTAGATGGTGCCGTCCTCGTCCATGGCCACACCTTCGGCCTGGCCAATGCTGAACTTCAAGCCGCGCTGCCCGCCCAGCAAGCTGATGAAGCTGACCGGCTGTCCCGCGGCGTCGAGCTCCAGCAGCAGGCGCGACTCGTCGGATAACACCAGGGTGTGGCCGGTACGCAGGTCGTAGGTCAGCGATGACAGATCACGCACGAACAGATGCCCAGCATGCAACCGCTGCAAGGCCCCGGGCGCACCGTCCTCACCTGGAAAGGGCAGGCTGAACAGGCCCAGTGGCTCACGCTCCTTGGCCAGCAGCAGGCTTTGCGTACGCGGATTCCAGGCCATGCCCTCGAAGCCCTTGTTGCCAGCTGAAGCAAAGCCCAGGTCATAGCCCGGCCAGTCGGCAGCATCAATTTCCCGGGTGGCGGCGGATAGCTCGAAGACCACCAGCTGGCGCCGCCGTTCATCGACGATGCCCAGGCGATTGGCACCCAGCACCTCGACCGCTTCCGGGTCGGCAAAGCCGCGCAACCTAATGCGGCGCAGCACATCACCCTGGCGGGACAGTTCGACCAGCAGCGGATTACGTCCGGTCACGGTGAACAGGGTGCCGGTAGCCGGATGGTAGGTCAGCCCCGAGGTCTCATCCTCCTCCAGGCCCTGCAACGGTTTGCCATCGATTACCGCATGGTAATCCGGCAACCAGATCGCGGCAGCCCGCTCGGCCGGGGTACTGCGCTGCTGCTGCAGCCAAAACAGGCCACGGTCATCCCAGTGCATGTAGCCGGCCAGTGCCGTACCACCCAGCAACGACAACAGCAGCAGCAAACGCCCGCGATAGCGACGTAATACAGGAAACATCCAACCACCCGTTCAGGCTACAGAGCGTTTCAGACCCACCGGGAGAGGCGCTGGTTCCCTGGCACTACGCAACACTCAGCGGACGCGACAGGTAAATCCACTGAGTCCGGGCAACTCAATGTGCAGTTGCTCGCCACTGTGTAACGGGCCAACCCCGGCCGGCGTGCCGGTGGACACCACGTCGCCGGCTTGCAGGCTGAAGTGCGCAGCGATGTGCTGGATCAGCGGGATAATCGGGTTGAGCATGTCGCGACTGTTGCCGTCCTGGCGAAGCTGACCATCGACGGACAAACGAATGCCGATGTCCGTCACATCCTCCACGGCATCGGCCGCCACGAAGGGTGCCAGCACGTAGGCGCCGTCGAAGCTCTTGGCCAGCTCCCAGGGCAGGCCCTTTTCCTTCAGTTTGGCCTGTACGTCACGCAGGGTCAGGTCCAGTGCCGGGGCGTAGCCGGAGATGGCATCACGCACCTCTTCTTCGCTCGGCTTTTTCGACAGCGGCTTGCCGATCAGCACGGCGATCTCCGCCTCGAAGTGCACGGCGCCGCGCTCCTGCGGGATGGCAAAGCTGTCATCCATGGGCACGGTGCAACTGCCCGGCTTGATGAACAGCAGCGGCTCGCTGGGGATCGGGTTGTTCAGCTCGGCGGCATGCTCGGCGTAGTTGCGGCCAACACAGACCACCTTGCCCAGCGGGTAGTGGATCGGCGTGCCGTCGGTGTACTGGTGCTGGTAACTCATTGCGGCTTCTCCAATTGCGGGGCGCAGTTTAAAGCGTCGCGGGCGAAGGCCAGGCTAGGCGGCAGAGCCGGGAAAAAGCGCAGTTGGCTGTAGCCAATGAGCATTTTCCCGGTTACGCCAACAACGCCTGGTGCGCGTAAGCCCGCAGTAGCTTTAAACCGGGAAGATTTTGCCGGGGTTCATAATGCCGTTCGGATCGAACACCGCCTTGACCGCCTTCATGTAGGCGATTTCCGCCTCGGAACGGCTGTAGTGCAGGTAGTCGCGCTTGGTCATGCCCACGCCGTGCTCGGCACTGATCGAGCCGTTGTACTTCTGCACGGTCTCGAACACCCACTTGTTCACCGTCGCGCACTTGGCGAAGAACTCGTCCTTGGACAGGTTCTCCGGCTTGAGAATGTTCAGGTGCAGGTTGCCGTCGCCGATATGGCCGAACCACACCACTTCGAAGTCCGGGTAGTTTTCCTCAACGATGCGGTCGATATCGTGGAGGAACGCCGGCACCTGGCTGACAGTCACCGAGATGTCGTTCTTGTACGGCGTCCAGTGGCTGATGGTTTCCGAGATGTACTCGCGCAGCTTCCACAGGTTCTGCAGCTGCTGCTCGCTCTGGCTCATCACGCCATCGAGTACCCAGCCCTGCTCGACGCAGTGCTCGAAGGTGGCCAGTGCCGCGTTGGCGACCTCTTCGCTGCTGGCCTCGAACTCCAACAGTGCGTAGAACGGACAATCGGTCTCAAAGGCCGGCGGCACATCGCCGCGCGCCAGCACCTTGGCCAGGGCTTTGTCGGAGAAGAACTCGAAGGCGGTCAGGTCCAGCTTGTTCTGGAAGGCATGCAGTACCGGCATGATCGAATCGAAGTCCGGGGTTCCCAGGACCATCGCGGTAAGATTCTGCGGCGCCCGCTCCAGACGCATGGTCGCCTCGACAACAAAGCCCAGGGTGCCTTCGGCGCCGATGAATAGCTGGCGCATGTCGTAGCCGGTGGCGTTCTTGATCAGGTCGCGGTTCAGTTCCAGCAGGTCGCCAGTGCCGGTGACGACCTTGAGGCCGGCCACCCAGTTGCGGGTCATGCCGTAGCGGATCACCTTGATCCCGCCGGCATTGGTGCCGATGTTGCCGCCAATCTGGCTGGAGCCGCTGGAAGCAAAGTCCACCGGGTAGTACAGACCCTTGTCCTCGGCGAACTGCTGCAGCTGCTTGGTCACCACGCCTGGCTGGCAGACCACGGTGCGGTCGTACTCGTTGAAGGCGAGGATCTGGTTCATGTAGTCGAAGGACACCACCACTTCACCGTTAGCCGCCACCGCGCCGGCAGACAGCCCGGTACGCCCGCCGGACGGCACCAGGGCGACCTTGTGCTGGTTGGCCCAGCGCACGATGGCCTGCACCTGCTCGATGCTCTTGGGAAACACGATGGCCAGCGGCGCCGGCGCGAAGTGCTTGGTCCAGTCCTTGCCATAAGCCTGCAGGGAATCGGTGTCGGTCAGCACCTTGCCCGGTTCAACCAGGCTCTTCAGCGCTTCGATCAGGGCGTTGTCGGTCATCTAGGGAACTCTCAAAGGATTCATGGTCACCCTGAGCACGCTTCATCGGCCAAGGCTGGGTATTTCGGAGGGCTCCTATGCTAGCATACGCCCCCCGCGAATCACGCCAGCAGGCCGATATCGGCGGGTCGCAGACGCCTGCCAGCGCCTGCCCAGACTCACTTCCAGCGCGACCACAGGTATCCCGATGAGCAAGACCTCTCTCGACAAGAGCAAGATCAAGTTCCTTCTCCTCGAAGGCGTACACCAGAACGCCGTCGACACCCTGAAGGCGGCCGGTTACAGCAACATCGAGTACCTCAAGGGCGCGCTGTCCGGTGACGAACTGAAAGAAAAGATCGCCGATGCCCATTTCATCGGTATCCGTTCGCGCACTCAGCTGACCGCCGAGGTCTTCGACTGCGCCAAAAAGCTGGTTGCGGTGGGCTGCTTCTGCATCGGCACCAACCAGGTTGACCTGAATGCGGCTCGCGAGCGGGGCATCGCCGTATTCAACGCGCCCTACTCGAACACCCGTTCGGTAGCCGAGCTGGTGCTGGGCCAGGCCATCCTGCTGCTGCGCGGCATCCCCGAGAAGAACGCCTCCTGCCACCGTGGCGGCTGGATCAAGTCGGCGGCCAACTCCTTCGAAATCCGCGGCAAGAAGCTGGGCATCGTCGGCTACGGCTCCATCGGCACCCAGCTCTCGGTACTCGCCGAAGCGCTGGGCATGCAGGTGTTCTTCTACGACGTGGTCACCAAGCTGCCGTTGGGCAACGCCACGCAGATCGGCAACCTGTATGACCTGCTGGGCATGTGCGACATCGTTTCCCTGCACGTTCCGGAACTGCCGTCCACCCAGTGGATGATCGGCGAGAAGGAAATCCGCGCCATGAAGAAGGGCGGCATCCTGATCAACGCCGCCCGCGGCACCGTGGTCGAACTGGACCACCTGGCCGCCGCGATCAAGGACGAGCACCTGATCGGTGCGGCCATCGACGTGTTCCCGGTCGAGCCGAAGTCCAACGACGAAGAGTTCGAAAGCCCGCTGCGCGGCCTCGACCGGGTGATCCTCACCCCGCACATCGGTGGTTCCACCGCCGAAGCGCAGGCCAACATCGGCCTGGAAGTCGCCGAGAAGCTGGTCAAGTACAGTGACAACGGCACCTCGGTGTCCTCGGTCAACTTCCCCGAAGTGGCCCTGCCGTCGCACCCGGGCAAGCACCGCCTGCTGCACATCCACCAGAACATCCCTGGCGTGATGAGCGAGATCAACAAGGTGTTCGCCGACAACGGCATCAACATCTGCGGGCAGTTCCTGCAGACCAACGAGAAGGTCGGCTACGTGGTGATCGACGTGGACAAGGAATACTCCGACCTGGCGCTGGAGAAGCTGCAGCACGTCAACGGCACCATCCGCAGTCGCGTGCTGTTCTAACAGCCGTTGCCGCAACGAAAAAGGGAGGCCCGCAGGCCTCCCTTTTTTATGCCCGCTGCTCAGTCGCGGGGCGCATAGTCGAAGACATCAGCCTGCATCTGCTCACGCTGCATACCCGCCGCCAGCAGCGCATCGAGGGTCGCATAGACCATGCCGGGCGAGCCACTGGCATAGACCTGCAAGCCACGAAAGTCTGCAAAGTCGGCGCACACCGCCTCGTGCAGCAAACCCTGGCGCCCCGCCCAGGCGGGATCGTCACTCACCACCTGATGCACGCGCACCTGCCCACTGGCCTGCCACGCCGCCAACGCCGGCAGCGCATAGAAATCCGTCGCCTGACGCACGCCCCAATACAGATGAATGGGCTGCGTCCAGCCCTGGGCCAGGCTATGCGCCACCAGACTGTGCATTTGCGCCAGGCCGGTGCCCGCGGCAATCAGCAACAGTCCCGCAGGGGCTGGCTCGCGCAGCTGCACGCTGCCCATCGGCAACTGTACGGACACCGTACCCTGCTGCTGGAGCTGGGCGAGCAGCTGCCGGGTGCTCTCTTCGCGCACCAGAATGTGCAACTCCAGTTCACGCCCCTGATGCGGCGCCGAGGCGATCGAGAAAGCCGCCATGTCACCATCGGCGCGCTCGACCAGCAGATACTGCCCGGCGTGGTAGCGCAGCGGCTTGCCTGCCGGCGCCCGCAACTGCACACGGTAGACATCGCCACCCAGTGGCTCGCAACCCAGCACCTGGCAGGCCAGGCGACGCACCGGCAACTCCCCGGGTGCCAAAACGCCCTCCCAGTGCAGGACACAATCTTCTTCGGGTACCGCCAGGCAGGAAAACACTTCGCCCTGCTCCAGCGACTGCCCGGCTTGGCGAATACGCCCATTGACCAGCAGGGCCGCGCAAATCCGGCAATTGCCGTTGCGGCAGCTTTGCGGACACTCGACACCCTGACGCCGGGCGGCGTCGAGGATGCGTTCGCCCTGTTCGACCTGGAGAACCAGGCCGGAGGGCTGGAGGGTTACTTTAAGCACTGTCTAGAACTCTTCTTACAACGCGTGGCGTATGACTTCAGTCTAGGCCCAGCTCGGCCCACAGCGCGTCCACACGCTGTACGGTAGCCGCATCACGCTCGATGCAGCGCCCCCACTCGCGACTGGTTTCGCCAGGCCATTTATGGGTGGCATCCAGGCCCATCTTGCTGCCCAGGCCGGAGACCGGCGAAGCGAAGTCCAGGTAGTCGATCGGCGTGTTGTCGATCATCACCGTGTCGCGCTTGGGGTCCATGCGCGTGGTGATGGCCCAGATCACGTCGTTCCAGTCGCGGGCATTGATGTCGTCGTCGGTGACGATGACGAACTTGGTGTACATGAACTGGCGCAGGAAGCTCCACACGCCGAGCATCACCCGCTTGGCATGCCCCGGGTACTGCTTCTTCATGGTCACCACCGCCATGCGGTACGAGCAGCCTTCGGGCGGCAGGTAGAAGTCGGTGATCTCCGGGAACTGCTTCTGCAGGATCGGCACGAACACTTCGTTCAACGCCACGCCGAGGATCGCTGGCTCATCCGGCGGCCGCCCGGTGTAGGTGCTGTGGTAGATCGGCTTGCGCCGCTGAGTGATGCGCTCGACGGTAAACACCGGGAAGGTATCGACCTCGTTGTAGTAGCCAGTGTGATCGCCATAGGGGCCTTCCGGCGCGGTCTCGCCCGGATAGATATGCCCTTCCAGGACGATCTCGGCACTGGCCGGCACCTGCAGGTCGGAGCCGATGGCCTTGACCAGCTCGGTCTTATGGCCGCGCAAGAGACCGGCGAAAGCGTACTCGGAGAGGGTATCCGGCACTGGCGTCACAGCACCGAGAATGGTCGCCGGATCGGCACCCAGCGCCACGCACACCGGGTAGGGCTTGCCGGGAAACTTCTCGCACCAGTCGCGGAAATCCAGGGCGCCGCCGCGATGACTGAGCCAGCGCATGATCACCTTGTTGCGACCGATCACCTGCTGGCGGTAGATGCCAAGGTTCTGCCGCTCCTTGTGCGGACCCTTGGTGATGGTCAGTCCCCAGGTGATCAACGGCGCCACATCGCCCGGCCAGCAGTGCTGGATCGGCAGCTGGTCCAAGTCGACATCGTCGCCTTCGATGATTTCTTCATGGCAGGGCGCATCCTTGAGCACCTTCGGCCCCATGGCCAGGACCTTCTTGAAGATCGGCAGCTTGCTCCAGGCGTCCTTCAGGCCCTTGGGCGGCTCGGGCTCCTTGAGAAAGGCCAGCAACTTGCCGATTTCGCGCAGCTCGGAGACATCCTCGGCGCCCATGCCCAGCGCCACGCGCTTGGGCGTGCCGAACAGGTTGCCCAGCACCGGAGTAGCGAACCCGGTGGGGTTCTCGAAGAGCAGCGCCGGCCCGCCCTTGCGCAGGGTGCGGTCGCAGATTTCGGTCATTTCCAGCACCGGCGAAACCGGCACGGCAATACGCTTGAGTTCACCGCGCTGTTCCAGACCGCGGATAAAGTCGCGAAGGTCGCGATACTGCATGCTTGAGCCTCTCGGGGGGCGCGCAAAAAGGCCTGACGTTAGCGCCAAAGGCCTGAAGTTTAGCGCCGAAGTCGGCTATTCAGAAGAAGGCAGACATGACAAGGCCGGGTTGCCCCGGCCTTGCTGGGTGAAACGGGCAACCCTGAGGATTACTTGCGCTTCATCGACAAGAAGAACTCGTCGTTGGTCTTGGTGTCCTTGAGCTTGTCGAGGAGGAACTCAATGGCGGCAATTTCGTCCATCGGATGGAGGATCTTGCGCAAAATCCACATGCGCGACAGCTCTTCCTCGCCGGTCAGCAACTCCTCACGACGAGTACCCGACTTGTTGATATTGATGGCCGGGAACACACGCTTCTCGGAAACACGGCGATCAAGGATCAACTCCATGTTGCCGGTGCCCTTGAATTCCTCGTAGATCACTTCGTCCATCTTCGATCCGGTTTCCACCAGCGCGGTGGCGAGGATGGTCAGCGAGCCGCCTTCCTCGATGTTGCGCGCAGCACCGAAGAAACGCTTGGGTTTTTCCAGGGCATGGGCATCGACACCACCGGTGAGCACCTTGCCGGAGCTCGGGATCACCGTGTTATAGGCACGCGCCAGACGGGTGATCGAGTCGAGCAGGATGACCACGTCCTTCTTGTGCTCAACCAGGCGCTTGGCCTTCTCGATGACCATCTCGGCAACCTGCACGTGACGGGTCGGCGGCTCGTCGAAGGTCGAGGCAACCACTTCACCGCGTACGGTGCGCTGCATCTCGGTCACTTCTTCGGGGCGCTCGTCGATCAGCAGGACGATCAGATGACAGTCAGGATTGTTGCGCGTGATGTTGCTGGCAATGTTCTGCAGCATGATGGTCTTGCCCGCTTTCGGCGGGGCGACAATCAGGCCGCGCTGGCCCTTGCCGATCGGTGCGCACAGGTCGATCACGCGGCCGGTGAGGTCTTCCTTGGAGCCGTTGCCGGCCTCCATGGTCAGGCGCTCGTTGGGGAACAGCGGCGTGAGGTTCTCGAAGAGAATCTTGTTCTTGGCGTTTTCCGGACGATCGAAGTTGATCGAGTCGACCTTGAGCAGGGCGAAGTAACGCTCGCCTTCCTTGGGCGGACGGATCTTGCCGACGATGGTGTCACCGGTACGCAGGTTGAAGCGGCGGATCTGGCTGGGCGAGACATAAATATCATCCGGGCCGGCCAGGTAGGAGGAGTCCGCGGAACGCAGGAAGCCGAAGCCATCCTGGAGGATCTCCAGCACACCGTCGCCGGAGATCTCTTCACCGCTTTTCGCGTGCTTCTTGAGCAGGGCGAAGATGATGTCCTGCTTGCGCGAACGGGCCATGTTTTCCAGACCCATCTGGTCGGCCATGTCCAGCAGTTCGGCAATCGGCTTTTGCTTGAGTTCGGTCAGATTCATAGGAATGACGTAGGTAGGGGCATTAAGCGTTGGGCTTGGACAGCCGTGGCCGGAAAGAGGGCGACAGGATCGCGATGCTTACGGAAGGAATGCGTCGGCGACGGCTTGCGGGAACCGCAGCGAGAAGTGCGGCTGCCCGGAATGTAGCATCCTGTAAAGGAATGCGTCCAGCCTGAGCTGGAAAAAAGCCGCAATGAACTTGCGGCTTTAGGCGAAACCCCTGCGAATTACAGGTTGGCGTCGAGGAAAGCAGCCAGCTGCGACTTGGACAGCGCACCGACCTTGGTCGCTTCGACATTGCCATTCTTGAACAGCATCAGGGTCGGGATACCGCGCACACCAAACTTCGGCGGGGTAGCCTGATTCTCATCGATGTTCAGCTTGCACACCTTGAGACGCCCCTGGTAGTCCTTGGCGATTTCATCCAGGACCGGCGCAATCATCTTGCACGGGCCACACCATTCGGCCCAGTAGTCGACCAGCACCGGGCAATCTGCATTGATCACATCGGCCTCGAAACTGGCGTCACTGACGTTGGTGATGAAGTCGCTCATGGATAGTCTCCGTGGTCGGAAGCAATAAAAGTGGTCGCTATCATAGCCGTCATTGCCAGGCACCGAAAGCGCCTCTGTCAGCCACCCCGCAACGCCGGCCATGACGCCCCGCGACGCTGGCAAGTAGGCATTTGGTCGCAGTGGCTGTCATATTTCTTTGATTGGCGAGGCTGCCCGTGCGTGGCACGATGGTAGCCAAGTTCCGAGGAAAGTCCCCTGATGCCGCATACCCCAGCCAGCAATTTCCCGTTGATCGCCGCCATTGACCTGGGTTCCAACAGCTTCCACATGGTCATGGCCACGGTCACCCATGGCGAGCTGCGCATCCGCGAACGCCTGGGCGAGAAGGTACAACTGGCCGCCGGTATCGATGAACAGCGCCTGCTCAGCGAAGACGCCATGCAGCGCGGGCTGGACTGCCTGCGCCGCTTCGCGCAACTGACCTGCAACCTGCCCGAAGGCGCCGTTCGCGTGGTCGGCACCAACGCGCTGCGCGAGGCGCGCAATCGCGGCGAATTCATTCGTCGTGCCGAAGCGATACTTGGCCACCCGGTGGAGGTCATCTCCGGCCGCGAGGAAGCCCGCCTGATCTACCTGGGCGTATCGCACAGCATCGCCGACACACCAGGCAACCGCCTGGTCGCCGACATTGGCGGCGGCAGTACCGAGTTCATCATCGGCCAGCGTTTCGAGCCACTGATCCGTGAAAGCCTGCAAATGGGCTGCGTCAGCTATACCCAGCGCTATTTCCGCGACGGCAAGATCACCCCGGCACGCTACGCCCAGGCCTACACGGCAGCCCGCCTGGAACTGATGGGCATCGAACATGCCCTGCGGCGCATCGGCTGGCAGGACAGCGTAGGCGCCTCCGGCACCATCAAGGCGGTCGGCCTGGCCACCCAGGCGGCCGGACTGAGCAACGCCGAAGTCACTCTGGAAGGGCTGGCCTGGCTCAAGCGCAAGTTATTCAAGATAGGTGAAACCGAGAAGCTCGACATCGACGGCATCAAGCCGGATCGGCGCAGCATCTTCCCGGCCGGCCTGGCCATCCTGGAAGCCATCTTCGACGCTCTGGAACTGCAGCGCATGAGCCATTCCGAAGGTGCGCTACGCGAAGGCGTGCTCTACGACCTGATTGGTCGCCACCACCACGAAGATGTCCGCGAACGCACCCTCAGCGCCCTGCAGGAGCGCTACCACGTCGACCTGGAGCAGGCCGCGCGCGTTGAAAGCAAGGCCCTGGAAGCCCTGGAGCAGGTACGTCAGGCCTGGCAGCTCGATGACGAGTGGCACCGCGACTTGCTGGTATGGGCCGCGCGGGTTCACGAGATCGGCCTGGATATTGCCCACTACCAGTACCACAAGCATGGTGCCTACCTGATCGAGCACTCCGACCTGGCCGGCTTCTCACGCCAGGATCAGCAAATGCTCGCTCTGCTGGTGCGCGGCCATCGCCGCAACATTCCACGCGACAAGCTGGCCGAGTTCGGCGACGAGGCGATCAAGCTGGTGCGCCTCTGCGTACTGCTGCGCTTTGCCATCCTGTTCCACCACATCCGTGGCCATCAGGAGATGCCCAAGGTGGAATTGCAGGTGACCAGCAGCAGCCTGGAAGTGCACTTCCCCAGCGGCTGGTTGGAAGCCAACCCGCTGACCCAAGCCGATTTCGCTCAGGAAGCCGAGTGGCTCAAACGCATCGACCTGGAGCTCAAGATCAGCTGATCAACGCACGCTGACCAGCGGGCTGCCGAGCCGCTCCAGCAGGCTCTGCTGGGCGTTGCGCGGGTTCTGGTTGCCGGTGGGTTGCAGGCGCGCGTAAGTACCATCACTGTTCAGCAGCCAGGCCTGGGTGTTGTCGGTCAGGTAGCTTTCCAGCTCCTTCTTGACCCGCGTGATCAACTTCTTGCCTTCCACCGGGAAACAGGTCTCGACCCGCTTGTCGAGGTTGCGCTCCATCCAGTCGGCGCTGGACAGGTAGAGCTTCTCCTCGCCGTCGTTGAGGAAGTAAAAGACCCGCGTGTGCTCCAGGAAGCGGCCGATGATCGAACGCACCTGGATATTGTGCGACACCCCGGGCACCCCCGGACGCAGGCAGCACATGCCGCGCACCACCAGATCGATGCGCACCCCGCACTGGCTGGCCTTGTACAACGCGCGAATGATCTTCGGATCGGTCAGCGAATTGAACTTGGCGATGATATGCGCCGCCTTGCCTTCCTGGGCCAGGGCGGTTTCCCGGGCGATCAGGTCAAGCAGGGTCTTCTTCAGGGTAAAGGGCGCATGCAGCAACTTCTTCATGCGCAGGGTCTTGCCCATGCCGATCAACTGGCTGAACAGCTTGGCAACGTCCTCGCACAGCGCATCATCGGAGGTCAGCAGGCTGTAGTCGGTGTACAGCCGGGCGTTACCGGCGTGGTAGTTGCCAGTCCCCAGATGCGCGTAACGAGTGATCTCACCGTTCTCACGGCGCAGGATGAGCATCATCTTGGCGTGGGTCTTGAATCCCACCACGCCGTAGATCACCACCGCACCAGCCGCCTGCAGGCGGCTGGCCAGGGCCAGGTTGGACTCCTCATCAAAGCGCGCACGCAGTTCGATCACCGCCGTGACCTCCTTGCCGTTGCGCGCCGCTTCGACCAGCGCATCGACGATCTCCGAGTTGGCCCCGGAGCGATACAGGGTCTGCTTGATGGCCAGCACATGCGGGTCCTTGGCCGCCTGACGCAGCAGATCGACCACCGGCGTGAAAGACTCGAACGGGTGCAGCAACAGCACGTCCTGCTTGCTGACCACCGAGAAGATGTTCTCGCTGCTTTGCAGCATCTTCGGAATGGTCGGCGTGAACGGCTTGTACTGCAGCTCGGGATGGCTATCCAGGCCAGTAATACTGAACAGGCGGGTCAGGTTGACCGGCCCGTTGACCTGATACAGCTCGTTCTCGCCCAGGCCGAACTGCTTGAGCAGGTAGTCGGTCAGGTGACGCGGGCAGTTGTCGGCCACTTCCAGGCGCACCGCATCGCCGTAGCGGCGGGCGAACAGCTCGCCGCGCAGCGCACGCGCCAGGTCCTCGACATCCTCGGCGTCCACCGCCAGGTCGGCGTTACGGGTCAGACGGAACTGGTAGCAGCCCTTGACCTTCATGCCCTGGAACAGGTCATCGGCATGCGCGTGGATCATCGACGACAGAAACACGAAGTTGTCGCCCGCGCCGCCCACCTCGGCCGGCACGCGAATCACCCGCGGCAGCAGGCGCGGCGCCGGGATGATGGCCAGGCCGGAGTCGCGCCCGAAGGCATCCACCCCTTCCAGCTCGACAATGAAGTTGAGGCTCTTGTTGACCAGCAAGGGAAACGGGTGGGTGGGATCGAGGCCGATGGGGGTAATGATCGGCGCGATCTCGTCGCGGAAATAACGACGTACCCAGGCCTTGAGCTTGGTATTCCAGTGCCGGCGACGAATGAAGTTAATCTGGTGCTTGGCCAACTCGGGCAACAGGATGTCGTTGAGGATGGCGTACTGGCGATGCACCTGTTCGTGGGCCAGCTCGCTGATCCGCGCCAGCGCCTGGTGCGGCTGCAGGCCATCGGCCCCTGCCTGCTCGCGGGCAAAGGTGATCTGCTTCTTCAGGCCGGCCACGCGGATCTCGAAGAACTCGTCGAGGTTGCTGGAAAAGATCAGCAGGAACTTCAAGCGTTCCAGCAGCGGGTAGGACTCGTCCAGCGCCTGCTCCAGCACGCGGATGTTGAACTTGAGCTGGGAGATTTCACGATGGATGTACAGGCCGCTGTCATCCAGCCCGGGGATCACCGGCACGGGTTCGCTGACTACGGCAACCTCCTGCGGCGCAGGCGCCAGCAGCTCGGCCTCGGCGACGGCCGGTTCAGTGGACGACGGTGGGGTTTCGAGCGGTTCGGCACTGTTCATCGCAAGGCAAGTCCTGTGTGGGGCCGGGCCCCTTGTTGTCATGGGCGGCGGCGCAGCCGTCACGGGCTGCGCCTTGCAGCACGCGACTTCAGGCGTCCGTCTGACGCAAAAGTTCCGCAGCACGCACCGCAAAGTATGTGAGTATGCCATCGGCGCCAGCGCGCTTGCAGGCCAGCAGCGACTCGAGAATCACCGCTTCGGACAGCCAGCCGTTCTGGATGGCAGCCATGTGCATGGCGTATTCGCCACTCACCTGATAAACGAACGTCGGCGCCTGGTAGGCTTCCTTGACCCGCCAGAGAATGTCCAGATAGGGCATGCCCGGCTTGACCATCACCATGTCGGCACCTTCGGCCAGGTCGGCCGCCACTTCATGCAGGGCTTCGTTACCGTTGGCCGGGTCCATCTGGTAGGTAGCCTTGTTGCCCTTGCCGAGGTTGGCCGCCGAACCCACCGCATCGCGGAACGGTCCGTAATAGGCGCTGGCGTACTTGGCCGAGTAGGCCATGATGCGCACATTGGGGAAATCGGCCAGCTCCAGCGCCTCGCGAATCGCCTGGATACGCCCGTCCATCATGTCCGAAGGCGCCACCACCTGGGCACCGGCTTCGGCATGCGACAGCGCCTGCTTGACCAGCGCGTCCACCGTGACGTCATTGAGCACGTAGCCCTGCTCGTCGAGGATGCCGTCCTGGCCATGGGTCGTGAAGGGATCCAGGGCCACGTCGCTCATCACTCCCAGCTCGGGAAAGCGCGCACGCAGGGCGCGGATGGCGCGCTGGGCGATGCCTTCGGGGTTCCAGGCTTCCTCGGCGAGCAACGACTTCTTGTCCAGCGGCGTTACCGGGAACAGCGCCAGCATGGGAATACCCAGCTCGACCCAGCGCTCGGCTTCCTGCAGCAGCAGGTCGATGGACAGCCGCTCGACGCCCGGCATCGAGGGCACCGCTTCACGGCGGTTCTCACCGTCGAGGACAAACACCGGGAGGATCAGGTCATTGCAGGTCAGCACGTTCTCGCGTACCAGGCGGCGCGAGAACTCATCACGACGATTGCGACGCAGGCGGGTGGCAGGAAACAGGCGATTGGCGGGAGTAATGCTCACAACAGGCTCCAGAACCCGCGAGGCGGGCGAGTTTGACGGTTATACCGGGGCATTATGACCAATTGGTGACAGGCGTGACCTGATCAGGAACAACTCAACAGCCGACCGCCTCGTGCAAGGCTCGACGCTGGCCAGCGCAGGGAGTAAAACAGCGGGGTTCATCATGCCTTTGCTGAGGAGCCTAGCATGCACAAGAAAGTCGCCGTGATTCTCTCCGGCTGCGGCGTCTATGACGGCGCGGAAATCCATGAAAGCGTGATCACCCTGCTGCGCCTCGATCAACGCGGCGCGCAGGTACAGTGCTTCGCGCCCAACGTGCCGCAACTGCACGTGGTCGACCACTGCAGTGGCGACGAAATGGACCAGCAGCGTAACGTCCTGGTGGAAGCCGCACGCATTGCCCGCGGCAACATCAAGGATGTCCGCGAACTGCACGTTGGCGAGTTCGATGCGCTGATCATGCCCGGCGGCTTTGGCGTGGCGAAGAACCTCTCGGACTTTGCCATCAGCGGCGTGCATTGCCAGGTCCAGGCCGATGTACAGGCGGCCGTGCAGGCCTTTGCCAAGGCCGGCAAGCCGGTCGGCCTGATCTGCATCGCCCCGGCGCTGACCGCCAAACTGTTCGGCCCGGGTGTCACCTGCACCATCGGCAACGACCATGACACCGCCGCGGCCATCGCCCAGATGGGCGCCGTGCACCAGGAGTGCCCGGTCGACGAGATCGTCGAGGACAGCACGCACAAGCTGGTCAGCACCCCGGCCTACATGCTCGCCCAGTCGATCAGCCAGGCCGCCGCCGGCATCAACAAGCTGGTCGACCGCGTACTGGAACTCACCCAGCAGTAAGGCAGCGCCGCCTGCGGGCCGTGCAGACAGGAGAGCAGCATGACCCAGAATCACTTTGTGCTGACCGAGGACATCCAGCAGGCGGTGCGGGCCTTCTTCACCCGCATCCCGTTCAACCAGTTCCTCGATATCGAGATCGACGAACTGAGCCTGGAACGGGTGACCATGCACCTGCCGATGAAGCCCGAGCTGATCGGCAACTACGTGCAAGGCATCCTGCATGGTGGCGTCATCGCCACGCTGCTGGATGTCACCGGCGGTGCCATGGCGCTGATTGGCGCCATGGACCGGCACCAGCACCTGAGCACTCATGAGCGCATGAGCAAGCTGGCCAAGCTCGGCACCATCGACCTGCGCGTCGATTACCTGCGTCCCGGTCGCGGCCAGCGTTTCACCGCCTGCGCCAGCCTGCTGCGCTCGGGCAACAAGGTCGCCGTGGTGCGCAGCGAACTATTCAACGAGGAAGGTTTGTTGGTCGCCGTAGGCACCGGAACCTACCTGTGCGGCTAAGCCGTGCAGCGCGTCGCGTGTGGCATGACGCCAGGCAGCACCGTGCTGTTCGCTAGCGGCGACTCAGGCGGGTGAGCAGGCGATCCAGCGCATTGGCAAAAGCCTGGCGGTCCTTGTCGCTATAACTGGCCTGACCGCCCCCCATCTGCCCCTGCTCACGCAACTCGGTGAACAGATTGCGCGTGGCCAGCTTGTCGGCCATGTTGCGCTCGTCGAACTCACGGCCCCGCGGATCGAGCGCCGCCACCCCCTTCTTCACCAGCCGCGCAGCCAACGGAATATCGCTGCAGATCACCAGTTCGCCAGGGGCGGCATGCTCCACCAGGTAGTCATCCGCCGCATCGGGGCCACTCGGCACCACCACCAGCTTCACACAGGCGAAATTCGGCCGGGCTACCGCCTGGCCAGCCACCAGCACCACCTCTAGGCCGCGCTTGAGGGCAAACTTCACCAACTGATCGCGGGCCAGCCGCGGACAGGCATCGGCATCGATCCAGACACGCATGAAAATCACCTAAAAAAGCAGCAAGCAGCCTGCAGAGCAGGCTGACACACAAATCAAGAGGCATTATCTACCCGACAACCATGGCGGCAAAACGATGACAAACGGCCATCATTTTGCCTGCCCACAATCTATAATGCGCATCTCACCATTTTTACCTAAACGGTATTTTGGCCTGGGCGAAAGCTTCAGGTTGGCAGGGTAGCCACAAGCCATACATGCCAATGAACCTTCGTGATACCAGGCAACATGCCTGGCATAGCCCTTTGTTATTGGACAGGTATTCGGCTTATGAAACTCTTGCCCATTACGGCACTCATGTGTGGCGTACTGCTTCTCAACGGCTGCGCTGCTTTCCGTAGCTATGAAAGCGAGCTGACGCAAACCAACCAGTATCTGCAAGCCGGTGATGTGGACTCGGCAATCGCCTTACTCGAAAAAAACAACAGCGGTGAAGACAAGGATCTTCTCTACTTTCTGGAAAAAGGCGAACTGCTGCGGAGCAAGGGTGATATTCAGGGCAGCCTGACAACCTGGAGCCAGGCTGACCGCACCGTGGTTGAATGGGAAGAATCGGTACGCGCCGACCCAGGCAAGTACCTCAGCGAATTTGGCAGCCTGCTGGTAAACGATCGCGTACGGCGCTACGAAGGTTATGACTATGAAAAAGTCATGCTCACCACGCAAATGGCGGTCAATCATCTCGCGCAAGGCGATTTTGAAGCTGCACGCATAGAAATTAAAAAAACGCATGAGCGCGAAGCGGTCATCGCCGAACTGCGTGACAAGGAATACCTGCAGCGCGAAGAAGAAGCAGAAAAGCAGGGTATTACTGCTCAGTTAAAAGACCTGCAGGGCTACCCCGTCGAGTCACTCAATGCGCCGGAAGTTGTAAACCTCAAGAACAGCTACCAGAGCGCTTTCAGCCACTACTTGTCCGGCTTTGTTTATGAAGCGCTAGGCGAACCAGGCCTGGCAGCCCCCGGCTATCGCAAAGCGATCGAACTGCGCCCTGAGTCACCCATGCTTGAGCAGGCATTACTTGATCTGGACGCATCTGATAAGCGCGATACCGAAGAAAGTGATGTGTTGCTGATCGTGCAGACCGGTTTGGCACCGGCGCGCAATTCGATTCGCATACCACTCCCCATACCCACCAGTAATGGCCTAATCATCGCCCCCCTATCCTTCCCAGTGATAGAAGCAGATCAATCAACCGCCCCCCAAGGGTCGATCAACATAAATGATCAGGCGTTTACTCTCACTGAACTGAACAACACTACCCAAATGTCAAAACGCGCACTGCTGGATGACATGCCCGGCATCATCCTGCGCACCAGTATCCGTGCAGCAACCCGCAGCGTGGCGCAAAAGCAGCTAAACGACGTCAACCCGCTGGCCGGTCTGGCCATGGGCCTGGCCTCTGCGGTCACCGAGGGCGCCGACGAACGTACTTGGCGCACCCTGCCCGACAGCACGCAGATCGTTCGTCTGCGCCTGAAGAAAGGCGAACACCAGCTGACACTGCAGAGCGGCCAGCAAATTCAACTGGCTATCGAGCAGGACCATGAAGTCATACCATTGCGCCTGATCGGCAACCAGGTCTTCAGCAGCAGCGATGCTGCGCAAATCATCGTGCCCGCAGCGGAACAAAGCCTGGCCCAGGCCAGCACTTTATAAAAGGAGTTTCAGAATGCTACGCCCATTAACCCTCGCAATTGCCCTATCGCTCCTGGCAGGCTGCACGACTACCGCACCAGCCCCCGGCAGTGCCGCCAGCAAAATTGTCTCGCTAGGCAGCATGGAACATATTGAAGTTGGCGCCATGCGGGTTGCACGTGAAAACGGCTTCCTCACTGTAAAGGTGCAACTGACCAACAGCAGCCACAAGAACAAATCCATGTACTACCGCTTTGCCTGGCTCGGCGATGACGGTTTTCCGGTGGCCGATGAGGAGAGCTGGAAAAGTCTGACGCTGTATGGCACGCAAACCAGCTACCTACCGGCTATTGCCCCGGTTCCCCAAGCCACCGACTTCCGCCTAGAAGTACAAACGCCCGAAAACAACGTCAATCTATTCCGCTAAGAGAAATCATCATGCTCTTCACCCGTTTGTCCTGCATTGCCACCCTTGCCCTGCTGGTCAGTGGCTGCGCATCGACGTCTTCCCCAGTGCTCGGTGGCGGCAATATCAGCTATGGCGATAGCAAAGCCATCGAGTTGATCACCAACGAATTCGGCTCAACCGACCTGCAAATGATTGCAGAGTCAATGACACGCTCTCTGGCGCAGTCCGGTGTACTGCAAGGTCGGCCGGTTGTGCAGGTATACGATGTCAAAAACAAAACCAGCGAATATATCGACACACGCGAAATCACCACCTCGATCAAAACCCAACTGATGAAGAGTGGTGTAGCGCGCTTTGCCAGTGACAACGTCGACATGCAGAGCCAGGTCGACCAGCTCAAGCTGCAAAACCAGAGTGGCCTGTACAAGAACTCCACCATCGCCAAAACCGGCAACATGGTGGCTGCCAAATACCGCCTGGAAGGCTCGATCAGCTCCATCATCAAGCGCAGCAGCGATTACAAAGACGTCTTCTACAAATTCAGCCTGCAACTGATCGACGTAGAAAGCGGCCTGGCCGAATGGATGGATGAGAAAGAAATTCGCAAAACAACGGAGCGTTAATATGCGATATCTACTGGCAATTCTGCTTGTTGGCGTAGCAAGCCTCAGTCAGGCAGCTCCCAAGGTGGCGGTAACCGACTTGGCCTACGAAGAGCGCGTCAATGAATACATTCGTGTAGTCAACGCACACCAGCAGGCTCAGGCCACTGGTTTTTCGGCCAGTGCCTCGGCCAGCTACCAGGAGTTCGAGGGCACTTACAGCTACATCGATCGTGGAGAACTACGCAAGTTTACCGGCGATATCAAAGGGGAAATCCTCAAATCCAGGATGTTCCAGTTGATTCAGGGGAAACCCTACACCGCCAAGGAAAACGAAGGTCTGTACGACGTCATTTCGCGAATCAAGCAAGGACATTTTCAAGGGGCTGACTACGTCCTGTTCGGCACCTTGTCGGACATCGATTTCCGCGAAGATTTCAACGACATCGCCAATACGGATAGCTACTCGAAAGTGCTTGGGCTGACCCTGGTAGCTGACTTCAGCCTGATCAACACACGCACGTTTGAAATCTCTTCGGCATTTACCGCTATGGGAGAAGCGCAAGATACCAAGTTGGTCAATGGTCATGATGTACGCGTCACCCCCAATAGAGGCCGGGTGATTCGCGAAGTCTCCAAGTCCCTTGGTGAAGACGTGGCAGCACAGCTTCAGCAGCAGCTCATAGATCAGTCTCAAGGGCTTGGCCAGCCGGCGACAGGCCAAGGACAGGCCGATCAGGCACCGATGATCCTGCGCTGAGTTTCCAGCGTGAACGCACCTCCCCAGTTATGACGGAGGTGCGAACCTTATTAGCCAGCGCGCCGCACACTGGCCAGCAGGCCGGCGGCGCCCATGAACAGTGCGCCGAAGCTGCGGTTGAGCAGGCGCTGCTGGCGAGGTGAGCGCAGGCTGCGCAGTACCCGGGCCGCCAGGCCGGTGTAGCCGGCCATGACGACCAGGTCCACCAGCACCATGGTCAGGGCCATGGCCAGGTATTGCTCCAGCAGCGGTTGGCGCGGATCGAGAAACTGCGGCAGCACGGCGAGAATGAAAACGATGGCCTTGGGGTTGCTGGCATTGACCAGGAAGCCCCGCAACATCAGGCTCAGCGGCCGACCCAACGGCCGCTCAGACGCCCCTCCGTCGAGCGGTTCGGGCGCCGCGCACCACTGCCGCCAGCCCAGGTAGAGCAGATATGCCACGCCAAACCACTTGATGGCCGCAAAGGCCAGCTCCGAAGTAGCCAGCACCGCCCCCAGGCCTGCCGCGACGATGCCGATCTGCATCAGCAGGGCCAGTTGCAGGCCAATAGCATTCCAGTAGCCACGCCAGAAGCCATAGCGCAGGCCTGCCGACATCGAGGCGACAGCGCCGGCCCCCGGCGACAGGCTGATCAGCCAACAGGCCACGAAGAATGCCAACCAGGTTTCCAGGGTCATGGATTGCCTCCTTGTCGGTTACGGCAGGTTCTTGTGCAGCTGGACCGGCTGCATGCGCCGCTCACGACGCACGCGCATGCGGATGTTCAGAGTCTCCACCGCCAGCGAGAACGCCATGGCAAAGTAGATGTAGCCCTTGGGCACATGCACCTCGAACGCTTCGGCGACCAGCATGGTGCCCACCACCATGAGGAACGACAGCGCCAGCATCTTCAGGCTCGGGTGCTTGTCGATGAACTCGCTGATGGTACTGGCCGAGAGCATCATCACCACGACCGAGATGACAATCGCCGCCACCATCACCGGCACATTCTGCACCAGGCCTACCGCAGTGATCACCGAGTCGAGGGAGAACACGATATCGATCACCGCAATCTGCAGGATGATGCCCATGAAACCATAGCTACGCGGCGTACTGCCTGATTCATCAGCGGCCCCTTCCAGGCTATGGCCGATCTCCAGCGTACTCTTGAACAACAGGAACAGGCCGCCACCGAGCAGAATCAGGTCGCGCCCGGAGATACCCTGTTCGAACACCTGGAACAGGTCGGTGGTCAACTGCATGACCCAGGTAATCGACAGCAGCAGGAGGATGCGCGTGCCCATCGCCAAAGCCAGGCCGAAGAATCGCGCGCGTGGCTGCTGGGCAACCGGCAGGCGGGAAACCAGGATGGAGATAAAGATGATGTTGTCGATGCCCAAGACAATTTCCAGGGCAGTCAGGGTGAAGAACGCCACCCAGATTTCCGGATTGCTCAACCACTCCATAACACAGGACTCCTAGGTAGCCGCTCAACGCCAGCGGCGCACGGACTTTTGAAAAAACAGACTGTTGGGAACCTGCAGAAGCGCGCCGGCATGCTCGTCGCTGACATCCTCCAGGGTGGTGTAGAACAGGTTGATGGCATGCACCCGGCCCTTCACTCCAGGCTTGTCGGCTGTCTCGATGATCTCCACCAGATCCCCCAGGCGAAACGGCCCAAGGGCGAAGATCAGCAAGGCACAAAACATGTTGGAGAGCACGCTCCAGATGGCGAAGAAGGCTACGGCAGCTACCGCGGCAAAGCCGGTCAGGGCAGCCCACAGCACACTGGCCGACACACCCAGACGCTCCAGCACCAGCATCAGTGCACTGCCGATCACCAACCAGCGCAACAGCCCGCGCAACAGCAGCAATACCTCGCGAGGCACCAAGCTGTAGCGATCGCCCAGGCGACTGATCGCACGCACCAGCAAACCTTGCAGCAGCCAGGCCAGCAACAGGATCAGCAGTACCTGCCCGGCCACCAATAACGGCTCGCGCCACTCATGCAGTACCCCAAGGTAATCCATCAGAGACTGTCCTCCAGTTGCTGCTGGAGCTGTTCCAGATGCTCCAGGGCATTCAGCCAGGCCTCTTCCAACTGCGCCTCGCGGCTCTTCAGGCGGCTTTGCTCGGCGAGCCGCTCACGCAGTTCATCCTTGCGCGCGGTTTCGTAGAGGCTGCTATCCGCCAACTGGGCTTCAACGACGGCCAGTTGTTCATGCAGCTGGCCAAGTTCCTGTTCCAGCTTGTCGGCCTGCTTGCGATGCGGTGCCAGCTGCTGGCGAAGTGCCGCCGCGGCCTGGCGCTGCGCACGCTTGTCGGTTTTGTCGGCAGCCGGCGCGCTCGTCTGCGGCGCCTGCTGGCGGGCCCGGTAATCGACCAGCCAGCGGCTATAGTCGTCGAGGTCGCCGGCAAAGGGCTGCACGCGGCCATCAGCCACCAGCAGAAACTCATCGGTGGTGCTCTTGAGCAGGTGACGGTCGTGCGACACCACCAGTACCGCGCCAGCAAAGTCCTGCAGGGCCAGGGTCAGGGCCAGGCGCATTTCCAGATCGAGATGGTTGGTCGGCTCGTCGAGCAGCAGCAGGTTGGGGCGCTGCCAGGCGATCAAGGCCAGGGCCAGGCGGGCCTTCTCACCCCCGGAAAAATTGACCACTGGCTCGTCGCAGCGCGCGCCACGGAAATCAAAACCACCGAGGAAGTCGCGCAGGGTCTGCTCACGCTCACCGCTGGCAATGCGCTGCAGGTGCAACAGCGGGCTAGCCTTGGCGTCCAGCCCGTCCAGCTGGTGCTGGGCGAAATAACCGATGGCCAGGTTCTCGCCACGCGCCAGGCGCCCCGCCAGCGGCGCCAGCTCACCCGCCAGGGTCTTGATCAGGGTCGACTTGCCCGCCCCATTGGGACCGAGCAGGCCGATGCGCGCGCCCGGCACCAGTTGCAGCTTGACCTGCTCCAGCACGCGCTGGCTGGCATAGCCCAGCACGCCCTCGGCCAGGTCAAGCAAGGGACTGGAAACCTTGAGCGCCTCGCGGAAACGGAAGTCGAACGGCGAGTCGACATGCGCCGGCGCCAACTCTTCCAGGCGCTCCAGAGCCTTGATACGGCTCTGTGCCTGGCGCGCCTTGCTGGCCTTGGCCTTGAAGCGGCGAATGAAGTCTTCCATGTGCGCACGCTGCGCCTGTTGCTTCTCGAAGGCCTGCTGCTGCTGGGCCAGTCGCTCGGCGCGGGTACGCTCGAACGCCGAGTAGCCACCCCGGTAGAGGGTCAGCTTTTGCTGTTCGAGATGCACCACATGGTCGACCACCGCATCGAGAAAGTCACGGTCGTGGGAAATCAGCAGCAAGGTACCCGGATAGCTCTTCAGCCAGTCTTCCAGCCAGAGGATCGCATCCAGGTCGAGGTGGTTGGTCGGCTCGTCGAGCAGCAACAGGTCGGACGGGCACATCAGTGCCTGGGCTAGGTTCAGACGCATCCGCCAGCCACCGGAGAAGTCGCCCACCCGGCGTTCCATCTGCTCGTTACTGAACCCCAGTCCGGCCAGCAGCTTGCGCGCCCGGGCATCGGCACTGTAGCCCTGGGCATTGTCCAGCTCCACGTGCAGGCGGGCGATGGCCGCACCGTCGTGGGCCGCCTCGGCAACGCGCAGTGCCTGCTGGATCGCCCGCAACGCCACGTCACCATCGAGCACATAGTCGACGGCCAGACGCTCGAGGGTGTCGACCTCCTGGCGCATGTGCGCAATGCGCCAGTCGGGAGGCAACTGGCAGTCACCTCCGTCGGCAGCCAGCTCACCTCGCAGAAGGGCGAACAAGGAGGATTTACCAGCGCCATTGGCACCGATCAAACCGGCTTTGTGGCCGGCGTGCAATGTCAGCTCGGCACCTTCGAGAAGGCGCTGCGGGCCGCGTTGCAGGGTAAGATTTTGCAGTCTGATCATAAGGCGGCGGAGTTTAGCAGTTCGCCCGGGAGAACAGCATGCGTGATGCGTTGTGGGAGTTTGCCCTGAATCTCTATGCCTTGCCGGGAGTCGCCGATGACTGCCTGGTACTGCAGGCACAGGGCGAGGATGTCTGCCTGCTGCTGTGTCTGTGCTGGCTGGAACGACGCGGCATAGCCCGCAGCACGCGCGCCGTAGAGCAACTGCGCGAGCTGGCCAGCCCCTGGCAAAACGAGGTGATCACGCCACTGCGCCTGCTGCGCCAGCAATGGCGTGACGCCGCACAGCGCGACGAACGACTGACGGCACTGCGCGACCAGCTCAAGCAGCTGGAACTGCACGCCGAGCAGACACTTTTGCAGCGCCTGCAGGCCGCCTGTGAGACATGGCCGGCAGGGCAGCCCGCCGCGTGGCTGACTGCCCTGCCAGTGCTGCAAAACGCCACTAACAGGCCCCTGCTGCAGCGCCTGCAACAGGCCCTGCAGCAGACAGAGATCAGCTGACCTGCGCGGCGTCAGCGGCCTTGCTGGCAGGGACTGCCGCCGGCTTAGCGACCACTGCTTTGCTGGCGCTCGGTTTGCGTGGCGCAGCTTGCCCAGCCGGGGTTTTACTGACCGTTTTGCTGGTCGATGCTGCAGGCCGACGCGCCGTCTTGGGCTTGGCAGCGGGCTTAGCCGCGCTGGCCGACACCTGGCGGGCCGCCACTTCGCGGGCACCCAGCGCCTTGGCGGCGGCATCGCGCACCTTGCCGACGCCTTGTGCCAATTTGAGGCTATCCTCGGCATCGCGCTTGAGCTGGAGGATGTAGTGACGGGTGTCGGCCTGGCGCTGCTGGAGGCTTTCCAGCAGCGTCTCCAACTCATCGATGGCGGCACGTGCCTTGCTCTGCGCTTTCTGCTTGCCGGCAGCCGCTGCGGCTTCCAGCTTGCCACGCGCATCATGCAGCTTGTCCTGGGCCTTGCCGCGCTGCTTCTCCAACTTGGCCAGCAGCTTCTCGGCATCCGCCTGGGCTGCACTGCAGGCATCCTGCAGGTGTTCCAGCAGGCTGTGGGAAAGCTGCTGCAGCAAATGCAGGGGAGTGGTTACCGGCTTTTTCTTCGATGACATGACGAGCCTCCTGGCTGACAAATGTGCCAGCCATACTAGCCACAAGGCCAAGGCCCTGGCTAGCGCGCTGCGCGTCCTATACCGCCTGCATGGCCTGCTGTTGGTGAGCGGTATGCAGCACCTCGATCAGGCAGTCTTCCAGCTCGAAACGCTCGTGCAGCAACTGCCCCAAAGGTGCTAACTCGCTGGCCAGCTGCGGTTGCTCGCCACGCGCCAACTGGGCATCGCAACGATCATTGAAGTCGAGCGCCAGCTGAGTGATGACCTGCAGGCGCGGATAGATTTGCCGGGCCAGTTCCAGACCGCGCTGATCATTGAAATCCTGGGCTTCGCGGAGCAGTTGCTCGTAGACCTCGAAATGTCCTGCCGACGCATAGTCGACCAGCCATTGGCAAAACACCTGCAGCGTTTCACGGCTGCAGCGATCAAGCTGGCTTTGCAGCTGCTGGTAGGCACTGATCAGCTCATGACGTTCCTGCAACCAGCGATCAATCAGCTGATGCACCCCACCCCAGCGCTCCTGGGCATTTCGGCATTTCTCGAGCATGGCAGCCTCGCTTCCCTTGATTTTCTTGTACTGTCCAGGCTCTCACGTGGGAGAGGGATTGGCGGCGCAGCGCCGCAACGGCAGTTTTCCGGCACTGTGCAGCGCCAGAGTATGCCGCTGGCATAACGCCTTCAAGCCAGCGCCCGGACAAATTTAATACAAGCGTTTAATCATCCGTGATCATTCTGCGCGCCCGGTGCAACCCGGTACTTGCCGCAAATCATTAATCGCGGCGCAGCAACTGCACGGCAACCAACAGCAGCATGCCGATAAAGCCCAACAGGCTCCACTCGGGGATGCTCATGCCCAGCAGGGTCCATTTGACCTCGGCGCACTCGGCGGTGCCGTGCAGTACCAGGCGCAGGATGTCCTGGAAGGGCAGCGCTTCGAGCATGTACTCCAGGCTGGGCAAACAGGCCGGCAACTCTTCCGGCGGGATACCTTGCAGCCAGATCTGTCGCCAGGCTGCCGCCAGGCCACCCGCAGCAGCCAGTCCGGCCAACCCCGCATAGCAACGACGGCCCAGGGCTTGCGGGTTATGCAGCGCCGCCGCCAGACAGAGCAGGCCAAACAGCAGCACGCAGATACGCTGCACGATGCACAGCGGGCAGGGCTCCAGACCCTCGACATGCTCCAGGTACAAAGCCGCCAGCATGAGCAGCAGACAGCCCAAGAAGGCCAGGGCATTCAACAGACGGGAACTGGGCAACGGCATGATGGCTCCAGGGTGATAATCGGCAAAGGCCGCTACGGTAGAGGAAAGCCGCCCAGCCCAGCAAGGCACAGGCGGCTGGATGGCTTCAGTGACCTGACGGCAGGGGCAGGCTCGGCCACTGCCCGCCGCGCAGCTGCACGGCCTCCTGCAGCAGCTGGTTGCTACGCGCCAGGTCACCCTGACTGGCCAGCAGGCGGGCCAGTTCGATGCAGGTGTCGGCCTGACGAGCAAACTGCAGGCTGGCCTCCAGGTATTCGCGCGCCTTGCCCCACAGCTGATTGCGCAGGCACAGGCGCCCCAGGCACAACAGCAGCTGCGCATCCTGCGGTGTCTGCTTGAGCCAGCTCTCGGCCAGCTGCAGTTGCTTGCCCGGGTCACGCCCGCGCAGCTGCCCATACAGGCCGACCAGCTCGGGGGTGTAACTGCGCTTGAGCGCCGTACGCAGCACAGACTCAGCCTCTTCATCAGCCCCCAGGGCCTGCAGCTGGCTGGCATAGGCCTTGAGCAGCAAAGGATTCTGCCGCTCGCGGGCATGCAGTTGTTGCCAGGCTTCCTGCACCGTCGCCAGCGCCTCGCCACCGGCCTGGCCAGCCGCCAGCAGGCGGCCTTGCCAGGCCTGTTCCTGCAGCGTCTGCAGCTGGGCTGCCGGCAGGGCCTTGGCCTTGATCAGGTCTGGCAGCAGGCCCAGCAATCCCGACCAGTCGGCACGTTGCGTCAGTACACGCTGTAGCTGGCGCAACAACTGCGGATGTGCCGGATACTGGTCGCGCAACTGTTGCAAGGTAGCCTGTGCGGCTGCCCAGTCGCCGCGCTCGGCCTGCAGGTCAGCCTGGGTCAGCGTAATGGCCAGCTCCGCCTTGGGCTGCCGCTCACGCGCCCGCGCCAGCAATTGCTCGGCACTGGCACTGTCGCTCATTTCCTCGGCGGCCCTGGCAGCCCCCAGGTAGTAGGGCAACGGCTGGGCGCTACCCTCGGCGGCCCGCCGCAGATGGCGCAAGGCCGGCTGCCAGCGCCCCTCGGCCAGGTCCAGCAGGCCTTGCTCGCAGGCCAGGCGCAGGCGACGTCCGCGATGCAGGCGCGACCAGGGATTGACCACCCCCAGCGACAGCAGCAACAAGCGCAGAGCCCGGCGCAGCGCCCAGCCGAGCAGGCCGGTCACCAGCAGCAGGGCGAGGAACGCCCACAGGCTGGATTGGTAGCGAAAGCCCTTGAACGCCAGCAGGACGTAACCGGGGTCCTGGCTGATCAGCCACCACAGCCCATAGCCCAGGCCGAGCAGGCCAGCCAGCAGCACCAGGCCCCACAGCAGGCGGCGCTTCATGGCTGCTCCTCCGCGGCCGGCGCCTCACGCAACCCGGCACGGCGCGCCAGGTAGGCCTGCAGGGTAGCCAGGCTATCGCTGAGATCAGGCACCTGCACCTCGACTGGCAGATCAGCCAGCTCGCCGAGACGCTGGCGCAGGCCGGCGGCAGCCGGGTCCTCGGCATTGAAATGCGCCGCGAGGATCTCCTCGGCCTGGCCCAAGGCCTGTCGATAGACGGCGCTATAACCGTGCAGTGCCGCCCATTGCGCCTGCTCCAGCGCTAGCGAAAGAGCCAGACGCACCTGCTGCAGGCCCTGCCCGGCCAGCAGCGGACGCACTTCTTCCTGCGCATCGAATTGAATGCGGAAGTAACCCGACAGCGTCTGCAGCCACGCCTTGAAGGGACTGTCCGGGGCCTCCTGCTCAGCCAGATCGAGGAGTACGCCACCCTGCCCCTCTGCCAGAGGTTGCAGCGGGGTGAGCTGTTCGGCCTGCTGGCGCAGCGCCGCCAGGCGCAGGAACAGTCCGGTGCGATCAGGGCGCTGCAGGGTGCGCAGGGTTTCCAGGTCGCGCGCCAGTTGCTGGCGACTGGCAAAGGCCGCCGGGTCATCCTGCTGGTGGAGAATCTGATCCGCGGCCTGCAGCAGCGCTTCGGCACTGTTGATGTCCTGCAGAGCACTCAGGCGCAGCGCAGCCAGGCGCAACAGGTGCTCAGCCTCGGCCAGCCGCCAGTCTTCACGACTCTTGCCGAACAGCGCATCAAGACGGGCCGTCTGTTGCTGCTGCTCACCCTGCAGGCTGGCCAGCAGTTGCTCACGCTCGCGCCACTGCGCCGCGCTAGGCAGCTGTTCCAGGCGCGTACCAAGTTGCGCCTGCGCCGCCAGCAGCGCCGCCAACTGCGCCTGACTGCTGTCCAGCTGTTGCTGCCAAGTCTGCTGCTCGTGCAGCGCCTGGCGCTGCTGCCAGCCTTGCCAGGCAGTACCCGCCACAGCCGCTAGGGCCAGCAAAACAGCCAGCCCAGCCAGGCCACGCCCGGCCGGCCTGGGCTTCGGCGCGGCACTGGGCGGGGTCGTAACAGGGGCGTCGAGTGGCGGGGTTTCGGGCGTCTGGGCTTCGTTCACACGTTCATCCTGTGGTTCGAGAAGAGTCCGGGGCGTGTTTCTGCAAGGCCTGTAGCAGCGCTTGCAGACTAGCCCCCCGACAATCGATGACCTGCCGCGCACCGGCCTGGCGCGCCTGCTCGGCCACTCGCGGGCTGGGCACGAACAAGGGTAGCTCAGCCAGCTGCGGCCAGTCTGCCGCGGCGCTGGCACACAGATTGGCCAGGCCTTCGCCACTGCTGGCCACCAGGCCATTCAAGCCGTGTTGCCGGCAGGTTTGCAACACCTGGCCTTCGGCATAGATCGGCGCCAGGCGCCGGTACAGCGGCAGATAGTCGACCTGCACGCCCTGGCTGCGCAGCTGCTCGGCCATGTAATCGCGCCCCGTGGTGCCACGCAGGATCAACACCCGCGGCGTGCGCACCGCCAACGCCTGCGCCAGGCTGGGCAGCGCCAGCAGGGCCTCGCTGTCATCACCCTGCGCTGGGCAGTGCACCTGCAAGCCAGCATCCCGCAGCACCCCGGCAGTGGCGGCGCCGACCGTAAACCACGGTTGCATCTGCACGGCCCCGGGCCAGTAGCGCTGGTAGAGCGCCAGGCCCAACTGGGCTGCCGGCTTGCTGACCACGATCAGCGCACTGTACTCGGGCAGAGCCTCCAGGCAGCGCTGCTGCTGCGGGTCATCAGGCAGGGCCTCGACCTCCAGCATCGGCAGGCAGCAGGCAAACACCCCGGCCTCGGCCAACTGCGCCGCCTGACGGGCGCATTCCTGCGCCGGCCGGGTCAGCAGCAGACGCCAGTCATTCACGCCGGATCGGTCTCGCCATACACCGCCTGCAGGATGCGGTCGGCACCCTGGGCCAGCAGCGCCTCGGCCACTTGTACTCCGAGCTCGCTGGCAGCGCTGGCCGCAGCACGCGCTTCGGCACGCAACAGCAGGCCGCCATCGGGTTGGCCGACCAGGCCGCGCAGCCACAGCTGATCACCTTCCAGCAGGGCATAGCAGGCAATCGGCACCTGGCAGCCGCCATTCAGGTGTTTGTTGAGCGCCCGTTCGGCGCTGACCCGCAGGGCCGTCGCGGTATGGTGCAAGGGCGCCAGCAGCGCGTGGATTTCGCTATCGGCGCTGCGACATTCGATACCCACGGCACCCTGGCCACCAGCCGGCAGGCTGTCCTCGACGCTGATCGAGCTGCGGATGCGCTCGGCAAAGCCCAGGCGGATCAGCCCGGCGGCGGCGAGGATGATCGCGTCATACTCGCCGGCATCCAGCTTGGCCAGCCGCGTGTTGACGTTGCCGCGCAGGAAGTGAATGTTCAGATCCGGACGGCGCGCCAGCAGTTGCGCCTGGCGGCGCAGGCTGGAAGTGCCCACCACGCTACCTGGCGGCAGCGCGTCGAGACTGTCGTAGGTGTTGGACACAAAGGCGTCGCGCGGATCTTCACGCTCGCAGATGCAGTAGAGCCCGAGGCCTTCCGGGAAATCCATCGGCACGTCCTTCATGGAGTGCACGGCGATGTCGGCTTCGTTTTCCAGCAGGGCCGTTTCCAGCTCCTTGACGAACAGGCCCTTGCCGCCAATTTTTGCCAGCGGCGCATCGAGCAGCTTGTCGCCACGACTGACCATCGGCACCAGGCTCACCCGCAAGCCGGGATGGGCACGCTCCAGCGCGGCTTTGACGTACTCGGCCTGCCACAGGGCCAGGGCGCTCTTGCGGGTGGCAATACGGATTTCGCGGGACATGATGACTTCCACAGGCTGAACTGGTGGCGATCATAACAGGCAGGCAGAGGCCACCGGTTGGCCGGGATCAAGGAAATTGCCCGGGAACGCTAGAGGCTCTGCATCAGCTTGCGCACCCCGGCGACGTGTCGCCGACTGACCGTCAGCGCTTCATCACCCAGGCCACGCAGGTACAACTGGAAGTGCCCCAGCGGTGTGCGCTGCAGGCGTTCGATGCGTTCCAGGGCCACCAGGGCATTACGGTGGATACGCACGAAGCGTGCGGCAAATTCGTCTTCCAGAGCCTTGAGCGGTTCGTCGAGGAGTACCTCGCCGCCCTCATGGCGCAGGGTCACGTACTTGTGATCGGCCACGAAATAGATCACCTGTTCCAGCGGAATCAGTTCGATGCCTTTGCGTGTACGCGCACTGATGTGACTGCGCGGCCCCTGTCCGGGCGTCTGCGGCGGGCGCGTCAGCGCGGCCAGCTGCACGCGGTTGGGCCGTTCGGCCTGCTTCAGGGCCGCCGCCAGGGCCTCGACACGCACCGGCTTGACCAGATAGCCCACCGCACTGACCTGGAAGGCTTCCAGAGCAAACTCGTCGTGCGCGGTACAGAAGATCACCGCAGGCGGTGCATCACGCTCGCAGAGGCGCGCCGCCACCTGCAGGCCGTCCAGCCCGGGCATGCGGATATCCAGCAGCACCACGTCGGGCTTGAGGCTGTCGATCAGGGTCAGCGCCTCTTCGCCATTACTGGCGCAGGGTTGCAGCACCCGACAACCCTCGATCTCGCTCAACAGGCGGATCAGGCGTTCGCGGGCCAGCGGTTCGTCATCGACGATCAGAACATTCATGGTGCTCCGGCTTCCTGCAGGGGTCTGGCACAAGGATAGCGCAGACAAGCAAAATGGCGACCGTCGCGGCGCTCCTGGCTAAGCCGCGCCGCCGGACCGAACAGCGCCGCCAGGCGCGCCTCGATATTGCCCAGCGCGAGCCTGGTACCGCGACTGTTGGTCGGCACCTCGTCCACGTCACACGGGTTGCTCACGCAAAGGCTGAACTGGCCATCGGCATAGCGTGCCTGGATATCCACCCGCCCTCCCTCAATACGCGGCTGGATACCGTAGATCAGCGCGTTTTCCAGCAGCGGCTGCAGGGTCAGCTGGGGAATCGGCAAGTCATCCGGCACACCGGCGATGTCCCAATGCAGTTGCAGGCGCTCGCCTAGGCGATAGCGTTCGATCGACAGGTAGCGTTCCGCCAGCGCCAGCTCGTCACGCCAGGGCACCAGCGTACCGGGACGGGCCAGGCTGGCGCGAAACAGGTCGGAGAGATCCAGTACGGCCTGTTCGGCCTTGTGCGGGTCGACAGCCACCAGGCTGGCAATGCTGTTCAGGCTGTTGAACAGAAAGTGCGGGCGGATACGCGCCTGCAGCGACTCGATGCGCGCGCGCAGCTCGGCCTGTTCCTGGCGGCGCCACTGACTCTGCAGGTAGAAATAACGCAGCAGCAACGCCGACATAATCAGGGCAATCAACGCATGGCGCAGGTACAAGTCGGCCTGCGGCTCGTCCAGCAACAGGTAATAGTCGGCAATCCAGGTACACAGCAGCGTCAGCAGCACCACCAGCAGGCAGCACAGCACGCCGGCCAGAGCCACCGGCAAGCGCGCCAGCCAGGGACGCAGACGGCAGGTCAGGGCCGCCGAGAGCAGGACGATCCATTGCACAAACAGTGAAGTCAGCGCCAAGCGCAGCCAATCGAAGCTGCCATTCATCGGCTCGGCCAGCACCAGCACCAGCACCAGCAGCTCGGCCAGCAACACCAGGGCGAGCAGCGCCTCCGACTGACACAGCTCGGGAACGAAGAAATCATCGGTGGCGGGCGCAGGCGGCGCGGCAGGCGTGGTCTTGTGCATCTGCGCAGTGTTGACCAGCCCCCGCCTGGCGACAAGCGGGGCAGACGCCGACCGGCCATTTTGCCGGCGTCAAAGGCCTGGCAAAACGTCATTGCGTGAACCAGCCGACAGTTACCCGCGGCAGGCCACAGCCCTGCGCGGGGCGCGCCAGCCTGCTATGATCGCGCCACTTTTTCCGGCCTTAACTGCACGAGTCCAGCATGAGCAGCGAGAAAACCAACCAGTCCTGGGGCGGCCGCTTCAGCGAGCCCGTCGACGCCTTCGTCGCCCGCTTCACCGCCTCCGTCGATTTCGACAAGCGCCTGTATCGCCACGACATCATGGGCTCGATCGCCCACGCCACCATGCTGGCCAAGGTCGGCGTACTGACCGCCGAGGAACGCGACGCCATCGAGGCCGGTCTGAAGCAGATCCAGAGCGAGATCGAAGCCGGCCAGTTCGACTGGCGCGTCGACCTCGAAGACGTGCACATGAACATCGAGGCACGCCTGACCGAGCGCATCGGCGTCACCGGCAAGAAACTGCACACCGGCCGTTCGCGCAACGACCAGGTGGCCACCGACATCCGCCTGTGGCTGCGCGACGAGATCGACATCATCCTCGGCGAGATCACCCGCCTGCAGCAGGGCCTGCTTGAGCTGGCAGAGGCCGAAGCGGACACCATCATGCCCGGCTTCACCCACCTGCAGACCGCCCAGCCGGTGACCTTCGGCCACCATCTGCTGGCCTGGTTCGAGATGCTGTCGCGCGACTACGAGCGCCTGGTCGACTGCCGCAAGCGGGCCAACCGCATGCCGCTGGGCTCGGCCGCGCTGGCCGGCACCACCTACCCGATTGCCCGCGAGATCACCGCCGAACTGCTCGGCTTCGATCAGGTCGGCGGCAACTCGCTGGACGGCGTGTCGGACCGCGACTTCGCCATCGAATTCTGCGCCGCCGCCTCGCTGGCGATGATGCACCTGTCGCGCTTCTCCGAAGAGCTGGTGCTGTGGACTTCCGCGCAGTTCCAGTTCATCGACCTACCGGACCGCTTCTGCACCGGTTCCTCGATCATGCCGCAGAAAAAGAACCCGGATGTTCCGGAGCTGGTGCGTGGCAAGTCCGGCCGCGTATTCGGCGCCCTGACCGGCCTGCTGACCCTGATGAAGGGCCAGCCACTGGCCTACAACAAGGACAATCAGGAAGACAAGGAACCCTTGTTCGACGCCGCCGATACCCTGCGCGATTCGCTGCGGGCGTTTGCCGACATGGTGCCGGCGATCAAGCCCAAGCGCGAAATCATGCGCGAGGCAGCGCTGCGCGGCTTCTCCACCGCCACCGACCTGGCCGACTACCTGGTACGCAAGGGCCTGCCCTTCCGCGACTGCCACGAGATCGTCGGCCACGCGGTGAAGTACGGCGTGCAAACCGGCAAGGACCTGGCCGAAATGAGCCTCGACGAGTTGCGCCAGTTCAGCGAGCAGATCGAACAGGACGTGTTCGCCGTGCTGACTCTGGAAGGCTCGGTGAACGCCCGCGATCATATCGGCGGCACCGCGCCGAATCAGGTGCGCGCGGCCGTAGCACGCGGCCGCGCGCTGCTGGCAAGCCGCTAACAGGTTGGCCTGGCCGGCTCAGTCCGGCCGGCCCGCCGGTCATGTTGCCCGGACAGGCGCTACGCGCACGGCAGTAGCCAGCCACCGGCTTTCGCACAGGCTCAAGGAGATCGCCATGCGTGCACTATTTTTCCTGCTTGTGCTGCTGGCCACACCAACACTGGCCACACCCCTGGTGATTCCCGCGCAGAGCAGCTGGCATCTGCAACTCGATGGCCCGCTGCGCCAGGCGCACCGCCAGGTGTACATCATCGATCTGTTCGATCACAGCGCGCCGCGCATCGCCCACCTCAAGGCCCGCGGGCACATCGTGCTGTGCTATTTCAGTGCCGGCACCTGGGAAGACTGGCGCGCAGATGCCGGGCAATTCCCGCCAGACAGTCTGGGCCTGCCCCTGGCGGACTGGCCCGGTGAGCGCTGGCTGGACTATCGCCACCCACAGGTACGCACAGTGCTGGCCGCGCGCCTGAACCTGGCCCGCGACAAGGGCTGTGACGGCGTGGATCCCGACAATGTCGACGGCTATGCCAACCGCAACGGACTGGCGCTCACGCGCAGCGAGCAACTGCTGTTCAACCGCTGGCTGGCCGAGCAGGCGCATGCCCGCGACCTGGCGGTCGGTCTGAAGAATGCCGTCGAGCTGCTGGATGAGCTGCATGACGCCTTCGACTTTGCCGTCAACGAAAGCTGCTACCGCTATAGCGAGTGCGCCGTCTACCAGCTGATGCGCAGCCAGGGCAAGCCGGTGTTCATTGCCGAATACCGTCCCTATAGCCGCACGCTGTGTCGCCAGGCACGACAGGCCGGTTATCAGCTGCAGTTCTTCCGTCGCAATCTGCGTGGCATAGGCCGGGCCTGCCGCTGACATGACCATGCAGCGCCCACGCCCAGCCATGGCGCATGCCTGGTTCTTTCCCGCGGCGGCGCTGTACGCCACCCTGCTGCTGCCGCTGAGCGTGGCCGGCCTGCTGGGTGTTTTACCGATGCCACCGGGACTCGCCCAGCCGCTGGGACACGCCCACGAGCTGCTGTTCGGCTATGCCCTGGCAGTGGTCGCCGGCTACCTGCTTGGCCCACAGCCACAACCGCGTTGCCTGGCGCTGCTCGGCTGCTGGCTGGCCGCGCGCCTGTTATTCCTCGCCTATCCCGGCAGCCTGCTGGCGGGGCTGGCCGCCGCGCTGTTCGCCGCCGGCCTGGCCTGGCAGGTGCTGCCGCGCTTTCTCGGCGCGGCGAAAAAGTGGCGCAACCAGAGCGTAGCGCCGATGGTCGGCCTGCTCGCCCTGCTCAGCAGCCTGCCGGCCACGGGCACAGGGCTGCTCGATAGCTCGGCGCAGGCACGCAGTGCACTCTTGCTGCTGGCTGGCCTGCTGTTCTTCATGGGCGGGCGGATCATTGCCCCGGCACTGGCCGGCCACGCACAGCAGCAGGGCTGGACGCTGCAGCACCGTGTGCAACCGCGCCTGGAAGGTGCCGGGCTGCTTGGTCTGGCTGCGGCCCTACTGCTTGGCCTGCAGCCGCTCAGCCAGCCCCTCGCCGGCCTGGCACTGCTGTTGACCAGCCTGCTGGTTCTGCTGCGCTGGTTACGCTGGCAACCCTGGCGCTACCGGCAACGGGCTGACTTGCTGATCTTGCTGCTGGGTTATGCCTGGCTGGTCATCGGTCTGGCCCTGTACGGCCTGCACCTGCTCTGGCCGCTGCCAGGCGGCAATGCCGCCCTGCATGCGCTGAGCATCGGCGCACTGGGCACGCTGAGCCTGGCGGTGATGGCGCGCACCCGCCTGCTGCTATGCTGGCGTAACGCCAATGCCCGGCCCTGGATCCACGCGATCGCCCTGCTGCCCAGCCTGGCCGCCCTGGCTCGCCTGCTCGCCGGGCTGCCGGGACTGCCTCCCGCCCTTTGCCTGGCGCTGGCTGCTGGCCTGTGGAGCCTGGCCTTTGCCGGCCTGCTGGTATTGCTCTGGCAACTGCGCGACAGTCAGCGCGCTGACCCGCGTCAGTCTTCTCGCTAACCGGGCTGGCGTACACTGTCCAACCTGACCTGCGCCTTGTGGAGCCCGCCGTGCCAGAACAATCACCAAAGCGACCGGCGCACTTTCGCTTCAGTGCCGACCGTCAGTCCGCACAACGCCGGGTGCGCTATCAGGAAGGCACCCTGGGTGACCCCGATGACTGCCAGCTGTGCCAACTGGAACAGGCCACCTCACTGGAAAATTCCGCCATGCATACCGAACCACACGCGCCACACGATGATGACGACGACGAAGAGCAGTTCACCGCGGCCATGCTCGCCGAAGCGGTGGAGAACCAGCTCGCCGCCGGCAAACCGCCAGCCGCTCAGGCCAGCTTCAACAAGCTCAGCCTGGTGGGCTATGCACGCGAAGAGATCATCGAACTGATGAGCCAGGTACTGGCCTACAGCATCAAGCAGATGCTCGACAGCGGCCAGCCCTTCGACATGCCCGGCTACGAGCGCCTGCTCCGTGAACTGCCGACGCTGCCGGAGCTGGCGGATGAAGCCGCGCAGTAAGCTCCTCGCCTGTGCACTGCTGGCCCTGCTGCTTGGCGCACTGGGCACAGCCCAGGCCGACGTGCCGCGAATCGGCGTCGAGGACGACTGGTATCCCTACAGCGCCGTGCGCCAGGGTGAAATACGTGGCCTGTCGGTAGATATCGTTCGCGCCGCATTTGCCGCTGCCGGGGTGGAAGTCGAGCTGCTCGCCTATCCCTACGCGCGCTGCATGCAGATGACCCGCAAAGGCGAGCTGGCCGGCTGCTTCAATACCGCACCCAACCCACAGATCGCCCGCGACTACCTGCTGCCCGAACAACCGCTGTTCCAGGACGACATCCTGCTGTGGGCGCGCCAGGGCGAATACAGTGAGATCCAGCACCTGCAACAGCTCGACGGCCGCCGGGTAGCGGTGACCATCGGCTACGAATACGGTAGCCGCTTCGACAGCCGGGAAGCGATCCTGCGTGTCCCGGTACGCCAGGACCTCAACGGCTTCCGCATGCTGCAGCGCGGCCGCGTGGCGTTCTTTGTCGCCTACCGCGGCACAGCTGCCGTGCTGTTCAGCGAACACCCCGAGCTGGCCGGGCAGTTCCATGCCCTGGCCACCGTACACCGTCCCAGCCTGTACCTCAGTTTTTCCCGCCAGCATGCACAGGCACCGGCGCTGCTCGCCGCCTTCGACCGTGGCATGCGCGCGTTGCACAGCAGCGGGCGCTATCAAGCCATCCTGCGCGACTGGGCGCCCACGGCCGCGCATGCCCAGCCGGCCCTGCTCAAGCTGGGCGGCCCGTAAAACTACCTGCGACCTTTATCCACGCCCCGTGGCAACGCCACAGGGTCTAGACTGCTGGCACACCCCCACCTCTGGAGTTCCCATGGCCTACACCGCCGAACTGATTGCCGAAGCCGAACTGCTCGCCCTGTTCAACCTGGACAACACCCAGGAAGGCCTCAAGGTGCACCACAGCGCCGCCCCCGCCACCGTTGCCGCCGCCCAGCGCCTGCATGCCAAGGGACTGATCAGTCAGGCCGATGGCGGCTACCTGACCAGCCTGGGCCTGGACGCCGCCGAGCACGCCCAGGCACTGTTGCGCATCCTGCAGCCGCAACACGCCTGAGCCTCCACTCAGGGACGCTCGCCGCGCGCCAGGCGGGCGTCAATCTCGTCCAGCAACGCCGGCAACTCAGCCAGGCTGTCCAGCACATAGTGGGCACCGGCCTGATAGAGACGCTGGCGGGCGCCCTGCAGGCGCTGCTCGCGGGCTAGCGGGTCAAGAGCCTGCCACTGCGCGTAGTCGACACCCACTTCGTTGCCCGAAGCCGCCAGGCCGACTGTCCACATGCCGGCCGCCAGGCCTTCGGCAATCCCCGGCGGGGTATCGTCAACCTTGACGCACGCCGCCACGTCGCTCACCCCCAAACGCAGCACATTCTCCAGCGCCATCCAGGGTCCCGGGCGACCGCCCGCCGGCAGGTCGTCGGTGGCCACCGTATGGTCAGGCTGATAGCCCGCCGCCGCGGCAATCGGCAACAGCGCGTCCATCACCACACGCGGATAACCGGAGCAGCTACCGATTTTCAGGCCACGCTGGCGCAGCGCGGCAACCGCCGCCAAGGTACCGGGAATAGGTGCCGAATACTGCCCGACGCGTTCGATCTGCAGGGGTATGAAGCGTGCATACAGCGCATCCACATCGGCGTCGCTCATCGCCTTGCCATAGCGGGCCTGCCAGCGCGCCGCCACCGTCGGCAGGCGCCCCAGCGCCTGGATGTGTTGCCACTTGGCCAAGCCCATGGGCACGCGTGCTTCGTCAAGGCTGACGCTGATGCCGAAGGCCGCGAAGGCATCGATCAGCACCTGGGTAGGGGCAAACGAGCCGAAATCCACCACCGTGCCTGCCCAGTCGAGGATCACCGCCTGCAGCGGGGCACAGTAACGACGCTGGTAGCGATAGCTCATGCCGCCACCTCCGCCGCGGGCAGATAGCCCAGTTCATCAAGCGCCGCCGCCAGGGCGGCCAGGGCCTGGTCGATTTCCGCGCCATCCAGCGCACCAATGCAGCCTATGCGGAAGGTTTCGCACGAGGTCAGCTTGCCCGGATAAAGGATGAAACCGCGCGCACGGACCGCCTGGTAGAGCGCGGCGAAGCGATAGCCCGGCAGGGGTGGCGCATGCACAGTGAAGATGATCGGCGCCTGCACGTCCTCGGCCAGATAGCTGCGCAGCCCCAGGCGCCGCAGACCGTCGCGCAACCGTGCGGCGTTGGCCTGGTAACGGGCCAGGCGCGCCGGCTGGCCACCCGCGGCCAGGTACTGGTCGAGCGCCGCACGCAAGCCGGCCAGCACATGGGTTGGCGGCGTGAAGCGCCACTGTCCGCTGCGCTGCAGATAGACATACTGGTCATGCAGGTCGAGCGCCAGCGAATGGCTGTTAGCGGCGCTGGCCAGCAGCGCCTGGCGCTCGGCGAGGACAAAGGCCATGCCCGGCACACCCTCCAGACACTTGTTGGCCGAAGAAACCAGCGCGGCAAAGGGTACCTGGCGGGCCAGCACCGGCAAGGCACCAAAGGCACTCATACTGTCGATGATCAGCGCGCGCCCAGCGGCCGCTACCACACCGGCGATCTGCTCCAGCGGGTTGAGCAGCCCGGTGCTGGTTTCGCAATGGATGACCCCGACATGGCTGCATTCCGGGTGCGCGGCCAGGGCGGCCGCCAGGCGGCGCGGGCAAACCGCCTGGTGGTCGGCAAAGGTCAGACGCACCACACGCCGTCCCATGACTTCGGTAAGGCGCGCCATACGCTCGCCATAAGCACCATTGACCAGCACCAGCAGCGTGCCGTCGCGCGGCAACAGCGTGCCGATGGCGGCCTCTACGGCAAAGGTCCCGGAGCCCTGCAAGGGTACGCAGACATGGCTGTCACCGGCGTCGGCAATCGCCAGCAAGTCGCTGCACACGGATGCGCTGAGCTGGTTGAAGGCTGCATCCCAGCTGCCCCAGTCACGCAGCATGGCCGTCTTGGTAGCCAGGCTGGTGGTCAGCGGGCCGGGGGTAAGCAGTACGGGTTCACGCATGAAAGTACTCCTGGCGCCGCCCAGGCGGCACCCTTGATGGGAACTAAGGAAGCCTGGGATCAGGCGCTGGCGGCCTGCTGCGGATCGAGCCACAGGCATGGCCAACCCAGGCGCTGAGCTTCGGCCTGCAGGCGCGCGTTGGGGTTGGTTGGACGCGGGTCGCTGACCCAGTGCAGCAGCGGCAGGTCGTTGTGCGAGTCACTGTAGAAATAGCTACGCCGCACACGCGCCTGCTGGCCCGCCAGCCAGGCTTCGACACAGCGCACCTTGCCCTCGGCATAGGTAGCCGGGCCACCCGGCGCGCCGGTGAAGCAGCCGTCCTGGCGAGCGCAGGGCACGCCAAAGATATGCGTGAAGCCCAACGCCCGGCCCATCGGCTCGACCAGGAAGTCCTCGCTGGCCGACACCAGCAACAGGCTGTGTCCGGCTTCGCCGTGCGTCTGCAACAAGCGCCAGGCCTGGGCATAGACCGCCGGCAGCAGGTGCTCATCGACCAGTTGCTGTACTGCCTCGGCCACAGCCTGCGCGCAGCGTCCGCGCAGCGGTTCGAGGGTCAGCTGCAGGTAGGCCTGCATGTCCAGCCCGCGCTCGCCGTATTCAGCCATCAGCGCAGCATGCCGGGCGCGAAACTGCGCGCCGGCCACCCAACCCAGCTGTTGCATGCGCGCGGCCCACTGCGCCGAGCAATCCAGCGGCAGCAGGGTATGGTCAAGGTCGAAAATCGCCAGCGTAAGTTCCTGCATGGGGCACCTTTGCCTGCCAGGTGAAAGACCTGGCGCAGTATCGACGTGCCCCTGCCGCTCGCCCAGCGCCCTGGGCTTGGCCAATGCCCCAGCTTTTCTTATGACTTGTCATCGCGCTGTCACGTCGCAGCGCTTAACTGCCAAGCCCAGCCACCCGTGCATCGCATAAGGCCAGCCATGTCCAGCCTGCCACCACTCAATGCCCTGCGCGCCTTCGAGGCTTCCGCGCGCCTGGGCAGCTTTACTCGCGCAGCCGAAGAGCTGCATGTCACCCAGGCGGCGGTCAGCCAGCAGGTCAAGCAACTGGAGCAACACCTGGCCGCACGCCTGTTCATCCGCGAAGCCAAGGGTCTGCGCCTCACCGAGCAGGGGCGCAGTTACCTGCCGGCGCTGACCCAGGCGTTCCATACCCTGCGCAGCAGCACCGCCGAACTGTTCGGCGAGCGCGGCCGTACCCAACTCAACGTGCAGGCCTCCAATTCCTTTGCCGAACATTTCCTGGCCCCCCGCCTGCATCGCTTTCTGGCCGAATATCCGCGCTTTCGCGTGCGGGTCAGTTCCTCGCCCTGGACCGTTTTCGACCAGCCGAACAATGCCGACGTGGAGATCTGCAACGGCTATGGCGACTGGACCAATCGCCAGGTCGAGCGTCTCACCCATGAGCACTGGCTGCTCGTTTGCAGTCCGCAGACCCTCGCCCGGCGCGGCACGCCGGGCTCGGCCCGCGAGCTGCTGGAGTGGCCGCTGCTCAGCGTGCTCGGCTACCGCGAAAGCTGGAGCCAGTGGCTGGCCGCGCAGCAGGTCAGCCTGCTCGCTCCGCCGCCCTGCCTGGAGTTCGACACCACCACCCTGGCCATGCAGGCCGTGCGTCATGCCGATGGGGTGCTGCTGACACGCAGCTTCCTGGTCGGCGATGCCCTACGACGCGGCGAGCTGGTGCGCCCGCATGCCGGCACCCTGGAAACCCGTGGCGGCCACTATCTGGTCAGCCAGGTGGGCGACCAGCGCCCCAAGGTGTTGGCCTTCTGCGACTGGCTGCGCCGCGAACTGCGCATTCACCAGGCCGGACTGGCTGGCTGAGCCGATGCCGGCCAGCCCGGCAGGCCAAGCCCACCCGGGTGCAAGCCCCAGAAAATCCAGGGCATTCGCCGCCACCTCGTCACAAAGACGCAACAGGTCCTGCCTAGCATCGCCCCAGGTGAGCCGGCCTGCGCCATAAGCACAGGTTATGCGTACCGCTCCCTGCCAACCCGACCCGTCGCGGCATGTTGCCGCCCCAGGAGATGCTTCGTGAAACCGTCCAACCGCTTGCGCCACCTGCTCGCCGCCGCCCTGACCAGCCTGTCCTGCGCGGCCGTTGCCGCCGACCAGCTGACCGTCTATACCGCGCTGGAACCGGAAGACCTGAAGAAATATGCAGACCGCTTCAACGCCGACCATCCGGACATCAAGATCAACTGGGTCCGCGACTCCACCGGGGTGATCACGGCACGCCTGCTCGCCGAAAAGAACAACCCCAAAGCCGATGCCGTGTGGGGCCTGGCCGCCACCAGCCTGAAGCTGCTGCAGCAACAGGACATGCTGGAAGCCTATGCGCCCAAGGGCCTGGACAAGCTCAACCCACGCTACGTGGACAATCAGCAGCCGCCGCAGTGGATCGGCATGGATGCCTGGATGGCCGCCATCTGCTTCAACACCGTGGAAGCGCAAAAGCACCAACTGCCCATCCCGGCCAGCTGGCAGGACCTGACCAAGCCGGTCTACCGTGGCCACGTGGTAATGCCGCACCCGGCCTCCTCGGGCACCGGCTACCTGGATGTCTCGGCCTGGCTGCAGACCTTCGGTGAAGAGCAGGGCTGGGCCTACATGGATGGCCTGCACCAGAACATCAAGAGCTACACCCATTCCGGCTCCAAGCCTTGCAAGATGGCCGCCACTGGCGAAGCGCCGATCGGCATCTCCTTCGCCTACCGTGGCGCCAAGGAAAAAAGTGCCGGCGCCCCGCTGGAGCTGATCTTCCCCAGCGAAGGCCTGGGCTGGGAAATGGAAGCCGCCGCCATCATCAAGGGCAGCCAGCGCCTGGCAGCCGCCAAGACCCTGCTCGACTGGGCGGCCAGCGAAAAAGCCAACCGCCTGTACAACGAGGGCTACGCCATCGTCGCCATGCCCGGGATCGCCCGGCCGGTGGAGCATTTCCCTGCCGAGCCGGAACAACTGCTGATCGACAACGACTTCGACTGGGCTGCGGAAAACCGCGAGCGCATCCTCGCCGAGTGGCAGAAACGCTACGAAGGCAAGGCCGAAGCCCAGTAACCCTGCCACGCCCCGGCCGGCGGCCGGGGCCTTTGCCACGGAGCATTCCCCATGCAGCAGAACTGCGGCAGCCGCCTGCAACTACAGGCCATCCACAAGCGCTTCGGCCACTTCACCGCCCTGGACGACATTCACCTGGACATCCAGCCCGGCGAACTGGTGTGCTTCCTCGGCCCCTCCGGATGCGGCAAGACCACTCTGCTGCGCATCATTGCCGGTCTCGAACAGCAGAGCAGTGGCCGCCTGCTGCAGGGCCACCGCGACATCTCGATGCTGCCTCCACGGCAACGCGACTTTGGCATCGTCTTTCAGTCCTATGCGCTGTTTCCCAACCTCAGCGTGCAGGACAACATTGCCTTCGGCCTGCGCAGCCTCGGCCAGCCGAAAGCGCAGATCAAGCAGCGTGTCGACGAGTTGCTGGCGCTGATCGGCCTCGCCGACCAGGCCGGCAAATACCCCGCGCAACTTTCCGGCGGCCAGCAACAACGCGTGGCACTGGCCCGCGCGCTGGCCCCGGCCCCCGGCCTGCTGCTGCTCGACGAACCGCTATCGGCCCTCGATGCCCGCGTGCGCGGCCACCTGCGCAAGGAAATCCGTCGCCTGCAGCAACAACTCGGGGTAACCAGCATTCTCGTCACCCATGACCAGGAAGAGGCGCTGACCATGGCCGACCGTGTGGTGGTGATGAATCATGGCGTGATCGAACAGGTCGGCACGCCCGAACAGATCTACCGCCAGCCGGCCACCCCCTTCGTTGCCGAGTTCATCGGCGCGATGAACTTCATCGACAGTCCCTGCCAGGCCGACGGCAAGGTCCGTCTGGGCGCTACCCTGCTGGACATGCCGCAGGCCGCCAGCCAGGGCGCGCGGGTTCGCCTGGCGTTCCGCCCGGAGGAGGTTCAGCTGTTACCACGCCACAGCGGCGGCCTGCCGGCGTGCATCGAGCAACTGGAGTTTCTCGGCACCTTCCTGCGCGCCCGCGTGCGAGTCGCTGGCCTGGAGCCCCTGCTGACCGTGGATGTCGACCCTCGCAGCGCCCTGCACTTGCACTTGCATGTCGGGCAGCAACTGGACGCCCACCTGCCCACCGTCAACCTGCGCTGTTACGCCGCCTGACCAGCCCGCACCGCCGGCGACTGCGCCGGCCCTGCCCGAGTGTTGAAGATGTCCCAGATGTCCCTGTCCTTGCCCACGCTGCTGGTTCGCCAGGAGCGCCGCCTGCTCAGCTTGCTGTTCGTCATCCTCTTGCTGCTGTTGCTGCTGGTCCTGCCGGCCCCGCTGTTTAGCTTGCTCAGCCGGAGCCTGGCAGACGCCCAGGGCCAGTATGTCGGCCTGGCCAATTTTCGCGCCTACCTGGACAGTGGCGCCCTGCAGCGCGCCCTTGGTCATTCGCTATGGGTGGCCGGGCTGAGCACGCTGATCGTCATCAGTAGCGCCTTTGCCGCCGCCTGGGCGCTGACCCGTACCCGTTTGCCGGGGCGCGGCTGGATCCGCGCGGCACTGCTGCTGCCGATCCTCGCCCCCTCGCTGCTGCCCGCGATCAGCCTGATCTACCTGTTCGGCGAACAGGGTCTGTTGAAGAGCTGGCTGGCTGGCCAGTCGATCTACGGGCCGCTGGGCATCGTCATGGGTTCGTGTTTCTGGACGTTCCCGCATGCGCTGATGATCCTGCTCACCGCGCTGTCGCAGGCTGATGCCCGTCACTACGAAGCCGCCGAGGTCCTGCGCGCCTCGTCCTGGCGCACCTTCTTCTGCGTCACCCTGCCCAACGCTCGCTACGGTCTGGTCAGTGCCGCCTTCGTGGTGTTCATTCTGGTGTTCACCGACTTTGGCGTACCCAAGGTGATCGGCGGCAACTACGACATGCTGGCCACCGATGTATACAAACAGGTCATTGGCCAGCAGCGTTTCGAAATGGGCGCCGTGGTCAGCGTGCTGCTGCTGTTGCCGGCGCTGCTGGCGTTTCTCGCCGACCGCTGGGTGCAGCAGCGCCAGGCCGCCACCCTGACCGCCCGCGCCGTACCCTTCACGCCCAAGCCCGACCGCCTGCGCGACTTGCGCGGCGCACTGCTACTGACCCCGCCGTTGCTGTTCATCCTCGCCGTGATCGGCATGGCGGTGTATGCCTCGCTGGTCAGGTACTGGCCCTACAACCTGCAACTGAGCCTGGCCAACTACCAGTTCGAACGCCTGCTCGGCGATGGCTGGGGTAGCTACCTGAACTCCCTGCGCCTGGCCGGCCTGACCCTGCTGGCCGGCACCAGCCTGGTGTTCCTGAATGCCTGGCTGAGCCAGCGTACCCCGCAGCCCAAGCCGCTGCTCGGGGTCTTCCAGCTGCTCGCCCTGTTGCCACTGGCGATTCCCGGGATGACCCTCGGCCTGGGCTACATCTTCTTCTTCAACCACCCCGACAACCCGCTCAATGGCCTGTACGGCGGTATGACCCTGCTGGTGCTCTGTACCCTGGTGCACTTTTACTCGGTACCGCACCTCAACCTGCTCACTGCCTTCAAGCAGTTGGACAGCGAGTTCGAGGCGGTCGGCGAGTCGCTGCGCGCCTCGCGGGCGCAAATTCTCTGCCGGGTCACCCTGCCGCTGAGCCTGCCGGCACTGCTCGACGTGGCGCTGTACTTCTTCGTCAACGCCATGACCACGGTATCGGCAGTGGTCTTCCTCTATGGCCCGGACAGCAACCTGGCGGCGATCAGCGTGCTTAACCTCGACGACGCCGGGCAAACCGCCGGTGCGGCCGCCATGGCGGTCTGCATCATGGCCACCTGCGCCCTGGCCAAGCTGCTGCACAGCCTGCTCGGCCTGTACCTGGTCCGTCGCCAGGGAGCCTGGCGCGGCCAGGCCTGAGCGCCCGATGAGCGGCCTGAGCCTACTGCTGGTCCTGCTTTCGGCCATCGCCCATGCAGCCTGGAACCTGGCGGGCAAGCAGGCCCGCCCGGACCTGGCGTTCTTCTTTCTCGCAAGCCTGTGGGGCTTTCTGCTCGGCGCACCGCTGATCCTGCCCTTCACCTGGCCACTACTCCAGAGCATGCCCGCCACACTGTGGGCCTGGGTGGGGCTGTCCGGGTTATGTCAGGCCCTCTACCTGTGGGGGCTGGGCCAGGCCTACCAACGTGGCGAACTGTCCAGCCTGTACCCACTGATCCGCGCCGTGCCGCTGCTCCTGCTGATGCTGGCCGGCCTGCTCTGGCAGGCCGGTAATCCGTTGAGCCACGCGGCACTGGCCGGCATCCTGCTCATCGTGCTCGGCTGCCTGCTGTTGCCCATGCGGCACTTCGGCGACCTGCGCCTGCGCCACTACCTCAACCCAGCCAGCGCCTTTGCGTTGCTCGCCGCCACGGCCACCGCCGGCTATTCGCTGGTCGACGACATCGCCACCCGGGCTCTGCGCGGGTTACCCGGTGCGCACAGCGCCGCCGAGGTAGCCCTGCTCTACGTGCTCCTGCAGTCGCTGGCCGCGGCCGCCTGGCTAGGCCTGCCACTGTTGCGCCACCAGGCCTGGCGCCACCTCGCCGGCCAGTGGCGGAGCAGCCTGTTCACCGGAATCATGATGCCGCTCACCTACGTCCTGGTCGTCTGGGCCATGGCCTATGCCAGTCATGTCAGCTACGTGGTAGCGCTACGCCAGGTGAGTATTCCGATCGGCGTCGGGCTGGGCATCTGGCTGCTGGGCGAACCGCTGAGCCGGGCCAAGCTGCTCGGCGTCACCCTGGTACTGGGCGGGCTCGGCCTGGTACTGCTGGACTGAGCAACGCCGACAACTGGCGCCAACCGGAGAATATGCTTAGGCTCTGCGCCATGAGCAGAAACCAGGAAATTCGTCCGGATATCGACGACGGCATCGACCGCAAGGTGCTGGCGCAGCTGCGTGCGCGCTTTCTCAAGGTCAATGCCGGGCGCCTGCAGCGCGCCATGCTGGCGTTGTCCAGCCGCCAGCAACTGGTGCTGCGCCTGTTGCCACTGCTGTTCCACGTCAATCATCCGCTGCTCCCCGGTTATGTCTCGGCTGCCACGCCGGCCGGCCTGTCCGGCTTCGAGCCGGATGAGTCACTGCTCGCCGAAGCACAGCGCCTGACCCGCTCCTTCGTCTACAAGCCGGCGCGCGGCAAGAGCGAGGCGCCACTGCATGGCCTGTTCCTGATGGGCAGCCTGGGTACCGTGGCGCAGGCTGAGCAGAGCGACATGGACCTGTGGGTCTGCCACGACCCGCAGCTGCCAGCCGCTGCCATCCTCGAACTGCAGCGCAAATGCCGCCTGCTGGAAGCCTGGGCGGCGACCCAGGGTGCCGAGGTGCACTGCTTTCTGATTGATCCGCAACGCTTCAGCCGTGGCGAACGCGACGGCCAGCTGACCTCCGACGACTGCGGTACCACCCAGCACTACCTGCTGCTCGACGAGTTCTACCGCACCGCCATCTGGCTGGGCGGACGCACACCACTCTGGTGGCTGGTGCCGGTGTACGAGGAAGCCCGCTACCCGCAGTACACCCAGACCCTGCTGAACAAGCGCTTCGTGCGTGCCGACGAGGTGCTCGACCTCGGCCACCTGGCGCGTATCCCCGCCCATGAGTTCATCGGCGCCGGCATGTGGCAGCTGTACAAGGGCATCGAGTCGCCCTTCAAGTCGGTGCTCAAACTGCTGCTTACCGAGGTCTATGCCAGCGAACACCCGCAGGTGCGCTGCCTGGCCCTGCGTTTCAAGCAGGCGGTATTCGCCAACCAGCTCGACCTCGACGAGCTCGACCCGTACATCGTCGTCTATCGCCGCCTCGAAGAGTACCTGCTGGAGCGCGGCGAGCAGGAGCGCCTGGAACTGATCCGCCGCTGCCTGTACCTGAAGATCGGCAAGAAACTCAGCGTGCCACCGCGCGGGCGCAGCAAAAGCTGGCAACGCCTGCTGTTCGAGCGGCTCACCGCCAGCTGGCAGTGGCACGAGCGGCAACTGGCCCTGCTCGACAGCCGCAGCCAGTGGAAGGTACGCCAGGTCGTCGGCGAGCGCCGCGCGCTGGTCAACGAACTGACCTTCAGCTACCGCTTTCTCTCCCAGTTTGCCCGCCTCAGCGAGGCCGGCAGCTCGCTGAGCAGCCGCGACCTGGGAGTGCTCGGCCGGCGTCTGTATGCCGCCTTCGAGCGCAAGGCCGGCAAGGTCGAGTACATCAACCCCGGCATTGCCCCGGACATCGCCGAAGACAGCCTGACCCTGGTGCATATGCCCGCCCAAGACGATAACCAGGACAGCCAGTGGGCACTGTTCTCCGGCAACCTGCATGCGCAGGAATGGCCGGACTACGCGCCACTCAAGCGCAGTCGCGAGCTCATCGAGCTATTGGCCTGGTGCCAGCGAAACGCCGTGATCGATGCCGGTACACGCCTGACCATCCACCCGGGCGACAGTGATCTGGGCGACTACGAGCTGAACAACCTGATCGGCAGTCTGCAGCAAGCCTTCCCCCTGCCGCTGCCCAGCGTCGCGGAAAGCGCCCTGCTGCAGGCCAGCCAGCCGCGTCGGGTGCTGCTGCTGGTGAATGTCGGCTGCGACCCACTGAAGGCGCACAGCCAGCTGAATGTCCACCTGACCAGTGCGCGCACCGACGCACTGGGCTATTCCGGGGTGCGTGAAAATCTCGTATTGAGCCTCGACCAGGTCACCCTGAACAGCTGGAACGAGCTGCTGGTCAGTCGCTACAGCGGTGCGGATGCGCTGCTCGACTGCCTGCGCGATTACCTCAACAGCCTGCCGGCCCAGGGACCGCACCCCGAGCTGCTGGTGCGCTGTTATTGTCGCAACCGGGCCAGCGCGATTGCCCAGCGCGTCGAGGAACTGTTCCGCGAAGCCCTGCAGCGTCTTGCCGAACAGCCGCCCAGCCGTCTGCTTCTGCAGATCCAGCAGCGTTACCACCTGCTGCAACTGCAGGCCGGCCAGGTACGCCACCAGAGCCTGCCCGACCTGCCCAGTCTGGTCAGCGCACTGGGCGAAGAGCTGCCGCAGTACAGCCCGCTGCACCTCGACCGACATGCCCTGGAAGGACACGACCTGGCCCTGCTCCTGCCCTGCGGGCGTCCCGACTGCCTGCAACTGTTCTACCGGCTGGATGGCGACATGGCCGAGGTCAGCCTGCTCGACGAGCACAACGCGCTGTGGCGGCAACGCTTGCCCTTTCACGACGAGCAGACCCTGCTGACGCCCTTGCAGCGCTTTCTGCAATCCCTGCAATACCGCCACAACGCGCTGCTACCACTGAACCTGGAACTCCCCGGCAACAGTCTGGAGATTCTCTACTACGAAATCCTCCCGCCCCTGCCCGGTCGCGCCCAGCGCCTGGAGCGCCGCGCTGCCCCCGCCGCGGCAGTCAACCAGGCGTTCTACGACGTACAGGCGATCGTCGAACCGGATGACCACGCTCGCCAGCACGTCACCCTGTACTGCAACCACCGCGAGTTCTCCGAGCTGGAATATGGCGCGCAGCTCTACCAGGTGGTGGCCAGCCACATCCTCGCCCAACGGCGTACCGGCGGGCGCTATCCCTGCTACATCACCGACCTCGATCTATCACGCATCTACCCGCAGCAGCAGATGCAGACCGTGCATTACCTGCACTACAAAGTGCAGCTGGAAGACCGCCTGAACGCCGCGCTGCAGCAAGCCTGACCAACCTGCCCCCCTCGCCAACAACCAAGACAGACAAAGAAAGGATGTCTGGATTTTTCTTTGCTGGCTTGTCGCAGCGAGAAAGGCGTAGGCTGCAAGTGTCGCCCGGCATGGGCGGCATCTTGAGCTGAAGAAGGAACGCGTCATGCAAATCCAAGTACACAGCGACAACCATATCGAAGGTAGCGCGCGCCTGGCCGAGTGGGTCAGCGCCACCCTGGCCAGCCGCCTGGAACGTTTCGACGACGAACTGACCCGTGTGGTCGTGCACCTCAATGACGAGAACGCCCACAAGACCGGGGCGCAGGACAAGCGCTGCCAGATCGAAGCACGCCCCAAAGGCCTACAGCCGATTTCCGTCACACACAAGGCCGAAGCCCTGGAACAGGCCATCGACGGTGCCGCGGAAAAGCTGCATCACGCCCTGGAGCACCAGTTCGGCAAGCTGCGGGCACGCCGCACCAGCCAGCCGGTAGAGGACAGCACGGCCAGCCAGGACGCCCTGCTCGAAGAAGACTTTCTGGCTGCCGAACAACTGCGCAGCCTGTAACCCCCACGCGGCGGCAGGCTCAGGCCTGCCGCAGCCCTGCGAACCTCAACGCAACTCGCCGGCGGCCTCCGGCTGATACTCCACAGCCAGCAGAGTCAGCTTGAGCTGCTTGCCGCCTGGTGCCGGCCAGTCGATGTGCTGACCGACCGACAGCCCCAGCAAGGCACTGCCCACCGGTGCCAGGATGGAAACGCGGCCCTCGCCACCGGCATCCTGCGGATACACCAGGGTCAGGTGGTAGTCCTTGCCACTGGCCTCTTCACGGCAATGCACGCGCGAATTCATGGTCACCACGCCCGCCGGCACTTCGTCATGGCCAACCACCTGGGCACGCGCCAGTTCCTGCTCCAGCGCCTCGGCGCCAGGGCCGTACTCCTCCAGACTGTCGAGCAGGCGCTCCAGGCGTTGCAGGTCGACACGGGTGATGATGATGGGCGGCTGGGCGTTCATGGCGTGACAGGTTCTCCCTTGAACAAAAAATGCAAAAAGCCCCACCGGGACAGGCGGGGCTTGGTTTGACAGAGCGGTCAGATTGGCTCGTTAGGTCGACACTACCATAGCGACGACAAATGGCAAGGCATGCCTGCCGGCCAAGACGCACGACGACACGGGACAACGCACGCCGTCAGTGCTGGCTACGGTACAGCTTGCGGCCACAGCCCTGGCAGACGAACACCCGTTCCTGGCTGTTGCGCCCCCACTCGCCGCGCTCCTCGATGGTCGCCGAGGCACAGTGGCTGCACTGCGCAGGCTGGCCGGCCAGGCTGGCCAGGTACTGTTCCTCGGTCGGCAGGGCCTTCCAGCGATTGAGCTTGAGCACCGCGAAGGTCATGCCGTAGAACAGGCCGCAGAGCAACAGGAAGGGGATCAGGTAGAAATGATTCATCGATGCCGACCCTCGTGGCCTGCTCAGCGCATGGACGGCCAGTATGCGCGCCTCTCCGGCGATAACCAGCACGACTATGTAAGCACTTGTTAGCCACCCCTGCGCAGGCGCCCGACGCGCACACCGGCTAGCAACCTGTCGGTTTCACAACCCGGCGAAGTCCAGCGCCTCGCCACCCTGCTCCAAAGCCACCCGCGCCAGCAACTCGCCCAACGGCTCGCTACCGCTGTCACACAGCCAGCGCTGGCTGTCGCTGTCGTAGTCGAAATGGAAACCACCGGAACGTGCCGCCACCCACAGCTGGGCCAGGGCTTCCTGACGGCTGAGGATCAGCTGGCTGCCATTCTCGAAACGCACGGTCAGCACACCTCCGCTGTTTTCCAGATCGATATCCAGGTCGCTGTCATCGAAGACATTTTCCACGCTTTCCTGAACCGCATCGACCAACGCATGAAAGCGTGCAGGGCTAAGAGTCATCATCATTCCTCACAACAAAAAGGGCCATGCCCGGACGGGCTGCAAGCCACAAAGGACGCGGCGCGGGCGCATAGGCAAGGCGCCGGGTGGCCGGTATACTCCCCGCCAATCGCCGATTTTGCAAAGGATTACGCCATGAAGCGCCTGCTGCTTCCCTTCCTCGCGCTCGCCGTGCTGTGCAGCGCCCTCGCCGGTTGTGGCCAAAAAGGTCCGCTGTACCTGCCTGACGACGAAAAAACCACCAAAGAACGCGACAAAGACGTTTTCCTCTAAGGGGTCCGCATGCAAGCCTTCCACAACCGCGACGGCCAACTGTTCGCGGAGGGCGTGGCCCTGTCCGCCATTGCCGAACGCTTCGGCACGCCCACCTACGTCTATTCCCGCGCCCACATCGAGGCGCAGTACCGCGCCTATGCCGACGCCCTGGCCGGCATGCCGCACCTGGTGTGCTTCGCCGTCAAGGCCAACTCCAACCTGGGCGTGCTGAACGTCCTAGCGCGCCTCGGTGCCGGCTTCGACATCGTCTCGCGTGGCGAGCTGGAGCGCGTGCTGGCCGCCGGCGGTGAACCGGGCAAGATCGTCTTCTCCGGCGTCGGCAAAACCCGCGACGATATGCGCCGCGCCCTGGAAGTCGGCGTGCACTGCTTCAACGTCGAATCGGTGGATGAACTAGAGCGCCTGCAGCTGGTGGCCGCCGAACTGGGCAAGACCGCCAGCATCTCGCTGCGGGTCAACCCGGACGTGGATGCCGGCACCCACCCGTACATCTCCACCGGCCTGAAAGAAAACAAGTTCGGCATCGATATCGAGCAGGCCCCGGCCGTGTATGCCCGCGCCGCCGAACTGGCGAACCTGCGCATCGTCGGCGTGGATTGCCACATCGGTTCGCAGCTGACCAGCCTGCCGCCCTTCCTCGACGCCCTGGAGCGCCTGCTGGCGCTGGTCGACCAGCTGGCCGCGCAAGGCATCCAGATCCAGCACCTGGACCTCGGCGGCGGCCTCGGCGTGCAGTACCGCGACGAGCAGCCGCCGCTGGCCGGCGACTACATCGCCGCCGTGCGTGAGCGCCTCAAGGGCCGCGCGCTGGCCCTGGTGTTCGAGCCGGGCCGCTCCATCGTGGCCAACGCCGGCGTGCTGCTGACCCGCGTGGAATACCTCAAGCACACCGCGCACAAGGACTTCGCCATCGTCGACGCGGCGATGAACGACCTGATCCGCCCGGCCCTGTACCAGGCCTGGATGGACGTCACCCCGGTGCAGCCGCGTGACGGCCAGGCGCGCCAGTACGACCTGGTCGGGCCGATCTGCGAGACCGGTGACTTCCTGGCCAAGGGCCGCGAGCTGGTGCTGGCCGAAGGCGATCTGCTGGCCGTGCGCTCGGCCGGCGCCTACGGCTTCGTCATGAGTTCCAACTACAACACCCGCGGCCGCGCCGCCGAGGTGCTGGTGGACGGTGAGCAGGCCTTCGAGGTGCGTCGCCGCGAGACCCTCGCCGAACTCTACGCCGGCGAAAGCCTGCTGCCGCAGTGAGGGCGCGATCATGCTATTGCGCTTCACCAAGATGCACGGCCTCGGCAACGACTTCATGGTCCTCGACCTGATCAGCCAGCACGCGCATATCCAGCCCAAGCACGCCAAGGCCTGGGGCGACCGCCACACCGGCGTCGGCTTCGACCAGCTGTTGCTGGTGGAGGCGCCGACCAACCCAGACGTGGACTTCCGCTACCGCATCTTCAACGCCGACGGTTCGGAAGTGGAGCAGTGCGGCAACGGCGCGCGCTGCTTCGCGCGCTTCGTGGTGGACAAGCGCCTGACCGTGAAGAAGCAGATCCGCGTCGAGACCAAGGGCGGCATCATCGAGCTCAACCTGCGTCCTGACGGCCAGGTCACCGTGGACATGGGCGCGCCGCGCCTGGTCCCCGAGCAGATCCCCTTCCAGGCCGACGCCGAGGCGCTCAGCTATACCGTGGAAGTGGATGGCCAGCGGCATGAGCTGGCCGCCGTGTCCATGGGCAACCCGCACGCCGTGCTGCGTGTCGACAACGTCGACAGCGCGCCGGTGCACAGCCTGGGGCCGAAACTGGAGCACCACCCGCGTTTTCCCAAGCGGGTCAACGTCGGCTTCCTGCAGGTCATCAACCGCCAGCAGGCACGCCTGCGCGTGTGGGAGCGTGGAGCAGGGGAAACCCAGGCCTGCGGCACCGGCGCGTGCGCCGCGGCCGTGGCCGCCATCCGCCAGGGCTGGATGGATTCGCCGCTGCAGCTGGAGCTACCGGGGGGCAGCCTGAGCATCGAGTGGGCAGGCCCCGGCCAGCCGGTTATGATGACCGGGCCCGCGGTGCGGGTGTATGAAGGACAGATTCGCCTGTAGGCGGCCCCGAGGAGCGCCCGATGAGTGATCAGCCGCAAGACCCCCCCCTGGATGCCGAACGCGTAGCGGCCTACCTGCGCCAGCATCCGGAGTTCTTCGTCGACCACGAAGAGCTGATCCCCGAGCTGCGCATTCCCCACCAACCCGGCGCCGCCGTGTCGCTGGTGGAGCGCCAGGTCAAGCTGTTGCGCGAGCGCAACATCGATATGCGCCATCGCCTGAGCCACTTGATGGACGTGGCCCGCGACAACGACCGGCTGTTCGACAAGACCCGCCGCCTGGTGCTCAGCCTGCTCGATGCCAACAGCCTGGACGAAGTCATCAGTGCCGTGGAAGACAGCCTGCGCCATGAGTTCCAGGTGCCCTTTGTCGGCCTCACCCTGTTCAGCGAACACAACCACGGCATCGGCCGCAGCGTCAGCCTGGCCGAAGCACAGCAGGCCATCGGCGGCCTGCTGGCCGGTAACAAGACCCTGTGCGGCGCCTTGCGCCCGGAGGAACTGACCTTCCTGTTTGGCGAGCAGGCGGCCAGCCAGGTCGGCTCCGCGGCACTGGCCGTACTGCATTACCAGGGCCTGCATGGCGTACTGGCCATCGGCAGCAGCGACCCCCAGCATTACAAGAGCTCGCTGGGCACCCTGTTCCTCGGCTACATCGGCGAAGTACTGGCCCGCGTACTGCCGCGCTACGCCACACCACTGCGCTCGGTGCGCTAGAACAGCCACAGGCTGCAAGTTGGCGCGCGCGTGCCTGTTGTCATCCTGGCGTACTTGGAGCTTAACGCTTGAAGCTTGCAGCTGACCTTGACGCCTACCTCGAACACTTGCGCAGCGAGCGCCAGCTCTCCGCGCACACCCTCAGCGCTTACCGGCGCGACCTCGATAAACTGCGAGCCTTCGCCCAAGATGAACAACTGGCCGACTGGCAGGCGCTGGACAGTGCGCGCCTGCGCCGGCTGATCGCCCACCTGCACCAGCAGGGCTTGTCCAGCCGCAGCCTGGCACGCCTGCTCTCGGCCTGTCGCGGGCTGTACCAGTACCTGGGCCGCGAAGGCCTGTGCCGCCATGATCCGGCCGCCGGGCTGAGCGCCCCCAAGGGGCAACGGCGCCTGCCTCGTGCCCTGGATGCCGACCGTGCCCAGCAACTCTTTGCGACAGCTACGGATGACGACTTCCTCGCCCGGCGCGACCAGGCCATTCTCGAACTGCTCTACTCCAGCGGCCTGCGCCTGAGCGAACTGGTTGGCCTCGACCTGCTCCAGCTGGACCTCGATGAAGGCCTGGTACGGGTCAGCGGCAAGGGCAACCGCGAGCGCATCGTGCCAATCGGCCGACCGGCACGCGCCGCACTGCGCGCCTGGCTCGCGGTACGTCAGGGCCTGGCCAGCGAGCCGGCACTGTTCATCAATCGCCGCGGCCGACGCCTCAGCGCCCGCTCGGTGCAATTGCGTGTCCGCCAGGCCGGCATCCGTGAGCTGGGCGAGCACCTGCACCCGCACATGCTGCGCCACAGCTTTGCCAGCCATCTGCTGGAATCATCGCAAGACCTGCGCGCCGTGCAGGAACTGCTCGGGCATGCCGATATCCGCACGACCCAGGTGTATACCCATCTGGACTTTCAGCACCTGGCCAAGGTCTATGACAGCGCCCACCCGCGCGCCAGGCAACGCAAGGACCCCGACAAGTCATGACGCCGCGGCTAGTCACCTTCGATCTTGACGATACCCTGTGGGATGTCGCCCCGGTGATGCGTGGTGCGGAAGCGACCCTGCGCGACTGGCTGGCCAGCCAGGCACCGCGTCTTGGCCCACTGCCCATCGAACAGCTCTGGGCCATCCGCGGCCAGTTGCTGGAAGCCGAGCCGCTACTGCGTTTTCGTCTCAGCGAGCTGCGCCGGCGTATCCTCCTGCAGGCCCTGCGCAGCGCCGGTTACCCCGACGAGGAAGCAGCCAGCCTCGCCGAAGGTGCATTCCAGGCGTTTCTCGCCGCGCGCCACCGGGTCAGCTTCTTCGATGACGTGCACAGCACCCTGGAGCAGCTGGCCCGTGACTACACCTTGGGCGTGATCACCAATGGCAACGCCGATATTCGCCGCCTGGGCCTGGCCGACTACTTCCGTTTCGCGGTCAGCGCCGAGCAGCTGGGCATCGGCAAGCCCGATCCGCGACCGTTTCAGGAAGCCCTGCGTCTGGCCGGAATCAGCGCCAACCAGGCCGTACATATCGGCGATCATCCACTGGACGATATCGCCGGAGCCCGCCAGGCCGGCCTGCAAGCCATCTGGTTCAATCCGCAGGGCCAGCCGTGGCAGGCAAGCACAGCGCCGCCCACTGCCCAGGTACGACGCCTCGCCGAACTGCCTGGCCTGTTGCGAGGCGGGCTAAGCAGGCAATAAAAATCCCCTGTCAGCCAGGCTGAACAGGGGATCGATGGGCAGGCCGTCAGCCAGCATCCGCTCAGATCGGGCGACTGCCGTACTTGCTGTCCGGTTTCTTGGGCGGATCGGCCACCACGTTGTCATCCACCTGCTGTACCTTGCCGCCGCGCGCCAGGAACTCTTCCATGGCCCGTGCCAGGGCATCACGCTCCTTCTGCTTGGCCTCGATACTCGGCAGCTCTTCCTCGACGGCAGCCGCCTTGGCCTTCTTCGCAGGCTTGCCAGCTGGCGCTGCTACCAGGCCATCTTCGTCCTCTTCTTCGACAACCTCGTCATCAGCGGCGTCAAGCTCCTCCGCCTCGTCTTCGTCGCCGGCTTCCAGCTCGTCGCGTTCCAGATCATCGTCGCTCATGTTCTACCTCATGGCTTGCCAAAGCAGCTTAGTTATAGCAGAGCCGGAAAAACCCGCCGCCGGCCTGCCGGCTCTGGCGTTCAGTGGTGCTCCCAGGCGCTGTCGATGAGGTCGCCCGACAACGGGCGACTGCTCGATGGCGCGCATTCTAGCGCGGCGCCGGAAAAAACAAAGGGCGCCTTTAGGCGCCCCTTGCCAAGCCACTGGCCGCTTACTTGCGAGTGAACTCCGGGTAGGCTTCCATGCCACATTCGGCGATATCCACGCCTTCGTATTCTTCTTCCTCGCTGACCCGCAGACCAATCAGCAGCTTGATCAGGCTCCAGACCATTAGGCTGGCCACGAAGACCCAGGCAAAGATTGCCCCGATACCCAGCAGCTGAGCGCCCAGCGAGGCATCACTGTTGGTCAGGCAGACCGCCAGCAGGCCCCAAATGCCGACTACACCGTGCACCGAGATGGCACCGACCGGATCGTCGATCTTCAACTTATCCAACGCCAGGATGGAGAACACCACCAGCACACCACCTACACCACCAATCAGGCTAGCCATCAGCGCACTGGGCGTCAGCGGCTCGGCCGTGATGGCCACCAGGCCAGCCAGTGCACCGTTGAGGGCCATGGTCAGGTCAGCCTTGCCGAACAGGATGCGCGCGACAATCAGCGCAGCAATCAGGCCGCCGGCGGCAGACATGTTGGTGTTGACGAACACGTTAGCCACTGCGTTGGCATCCTCGATGGTGCTGATCTTCAGCTGCGAACCACCGTTGAAACCGAACCAGCCCATCCACAGGATGAACATGCCCAGCGTAGCCAGCGGCAGGTTGGCCCCCGGAATAGCATTGATCTGGCCGTTCGGGCCGTACTTGCCCTTACGCGCACCGAGCAGCAGGACACCCGCCAGAGCGGCAGCCGCACCCGCCATGTGCACAACACCAGAACCGGCGAAGTCAAGGAAGCCGGCTTCGTTGAGGAAGCCCGAACCCCACTTCCAGAAGCCCTGAATCGGGTAGATGAAACCGGTCATCACCACCGCGAAGGCCAGGAAGGCCCACAGCTTCATGCGCTCGGCCACGGCACCGGAAACGATCGACATACAGGTCGCGGCAAACACTACCTGGAAGAAGAAGTCGGCACGCGCGGAGTAATAGGGAGCATCCTCGCCACCCGCCGCCACGACATCCACCGCATGCTCGTCACCGAGCAACAGGCCCAGGCTGGGCAGGATGCCACCTTCCGGGCTGGAATACATGATGTGGTAGCCGACCAGCATGTACATGACGCTGGCGATGGCATACAGCGCCACGTTCTTGGTAAGGATTTCCGTGGTGTTCTTGCTGCGCACCAGGCCCGACTCGAGCATGGCAAAGCCGGCGGCCATCCACATGACCAGCGCGCCGCAAATCAGGAAGTAGAAGGTATCCAGGCCGTATAGAACTGGAATCAGGGCTGTGTTTTCCATGTTTCACCTCATACCGGGACGCACGCAGGCGTCATTCGTGCCGGGTTTCGCCATAACGGCGAACGACTCAGCGACTGGGGTTGTGGCCGTGCTGCCAGGAGGCAGGCACAACCACGACCAGCGCATCCCAGGGCTGCTGCCGGTGCTGCCGGGCACCGACTACAGAAACCAGGGACGCCTGTGCGACCGACGGGTCGCTGCTGATTAGAGGCAAAAGGGCGTCCAGCCCTGCGCAGAGACGCAGAGTCATGGTGTTTCTCCTGGGGCGTTGGGGGTTCGTTGGGTGTTGCTTAAACCGCGTCGGTGCCGGTTTCGCCGGTACGGATGCGGATGGCTTGCTCCAGTGGCACGACGAAGATCTTGCCGTCACCGATCTTGCCGGTGTTGGCCGCCTTGGTAATGGCCTCGATGACGCGATCCAGCTGCTCATCGGCAATCGCTACGTCGATCTTCACTTTGGGCAGGAAGTCGACCACATACTCAGCACCGCGATACAGCTCGGTGTGACCCTTCTGCCGGCCAAAGCCTTTGACCTCGGTGACAGTAATGCCCTGAACGCCGATCTCCGACAGCGACTCGCGCACGTCGTCGAGCTTGAACGGCTTGATAATGGCTGTGACTAGCTTCATGAAACTCTCTCCCGATTAAGGTGGACTTGCCCCAGGAAAACGAACCCAGCACAAGTCTAAGCGCAGTGCCTGGCTTTGTAACGCTCCAGCCGGGCAACCGCCCTGCTGTAGAGGGTCGCCAAGCGACCACCGAGCCAGCCGATCTGCATATCTGCAGTCGTCGCCAGAACATTTGCAGTTTCCTTGCCAGTTATTAAAAAACAATATAAATCAATTAGTTATATGCACCCAAAAGAGATACCTCGCAGCCCTCAAAGGGGTGCAGCACCAGAATGGTGCACAGCGCCAGCGGCTGGCTGCAAAAACGTGCGCCACGTGCAACGCATCAGCCCAGGCAGGCCGCGTGCTACACTCCTGCCACTTTTCTGTGGAACCCGATCATGCTGCCGCCCAAAGCCGTCATCGACCTTCTCGCCAGCCAGGCGTCGCGCCTGTTCAGTGCCGACAGCCCGCTGCCCCGCGCGGAACTGGAAGCCCAACTGAAAATGCTCCTGCAAAGCGGCCTGAGTAAGCTGGATCTGGTCAGCCGCGACGAGTTCGACAGCCAGATGGTGGTTCTGCAGCGCACCCGTGCCCGCCTGGAAAGCCTGGAGCAGCGCGTGGCCGAACTGGAAGCGCGTCTGCAAGGCGAGCCGTCCTGAGTCACCGCTGAACCCCGCGCGCCAGGAGGCGCGTCGCCCTCGATCAAGGAGTGATCAATGTCCCTGGCCATCGTGCACAGTCGCGCCCAGGTGGGCGTGGAAGCACCCAGTGTCACCGTGGAAGCCCACCTGGCCAACGGCCTGCCAGCCCTGGCGCTGGTTGGCCTGCCGGAAACCGCCGTCAAGGAGAGCAAGGACCGCGTACGCAGCGCCATTCTCAACAGCGGCTTCGACTTCCCCAACCGGCGCATTACCCTCAACCTGGCCCCTGCCGACCTGCCTAAGGACGGCGGCCGCTTCGACCTGGCCATCGCCCTGGGCATCCTCGCCGCCAGTGGCCTGCTCAGCCAGGCCAGCCTGGATTCGCTGGAATGCCTGGGTGAACTGGCACTCTCCGGTGACATTCGCCCGGTACAGGGGGTATTGCCAGCCGCCCTGGCCGCCCGGGCGGCCGGACGCTGCCTGGTCGTGCCACGCGCCAACGCCGAGGAAGCCAGCCTGGCCTCGGGACTGCAGGTGCTGGCGGTGGACAACCTGTTGCAGCTGGTCAATCACTGTGCCGCCCGAGTTCTCCTCGAACCCTTCCAGGCTTCCGGGCTGCTGCGCCAGCGCCAACCCTATGCCGATCTGGCGGAAGTCCAGGGGCAGCTCACTGCCAAGCGGGCGCTGCTGGTAGCCGCCAGCGGCGAGCACAACCTGCTGCTGGTCGGGCCACCCGGCACCGGCAAGACGCTGCTGGCCAGCCGCCTGCCCGGGCTATTGCCGGAACTGGACGAACAGGAAGCACTGCAGGTGGCAGCCATTCACTCCGTAGCCAGCGCCCAGCCACTGCAGGCCTGGCCACAGCGCCCGTTCCGCCAACCGCACCACAGCGCCTCGGGACCCGCCCTGGTGGGGGGCGGCAGTCGCCCGCGGCCTGGCGAAATCACCCTCGCTCATCAGGGTGTGCTGTTTCTCGACGAGCTGCCCGAGTTCGACCGCAAGGTTCTGGAGGTGCTCCGCGAACCGCTGGAGTCGGGAGAAATTGTCATCGCCCGCGCCCAGGACAAGATCCGCTTTCCAGCACGTTTTCAGCTGGTGGCCGCGATGAACCCCTGTCCCTGCGGCTACCTGGGCGACCCTTCGGGCCGCTGCCGCTGCAGTAGCGATCAGGTGCAGCGTTATCGCAGCAAGCTGTCCGGACCACTGCTCGACCGCATCGACCTGCATGTCAGCGTGGCCCGCGAGCAAACCGCCTTGCAGCCGGGCGCGCCCTCACAGGGCAGCGCCGAGCTGGCCGCGCAGGTCGCCGCGGCCCGGCAACGCCAGCTGCAACGCCAGGGCTGTAGCAATGCACGCCTCGATCTGGCCGGCGTGCAGCGCCATTGCGTCCTTGAGTCAGGCGACCGTCTCTGGCTGGAACAGGCTTGCGAGCGCCTTGGCCTGAGCCTGCGCGCCGCCCACCGCCTGCTCAAGGTGGCGCGCACCCTGGCCGACCTGGAGCAGCTCGACGCCATCGCCAGGGTGCACCTGGCCGAGGCCCTGCAATACCGTCCGGCCTGAAGCGGCCGTCTTCAGCGCCGGTAACCCACCGCCGGCAACGGCAGGCTTGCTACTTCGGCCTGGAGAAACGCCGCCAGCTGGCTGAAGCGCTGCTGGCCACGTCGTGCGCGCAGCCATACCAGGTAGTAGCTATCACCACTGGCCACCGCCTCCGGCCAGGGCAGGCCCAGGCGGCCAGCCGCGACGTCTTCGGCGACCAGCAGCAGATCGCCAATCGACACGCCATAACCACGCGCGGCGGCCACGATGCCCAGTTCCAGCATGTCGAACAGCTGGCCACTCTGTAGCGGCACCTGCTCTTCCAGCTGCATGGCCGCCAGCCAGCGCCGCCAGTCGCGGCGGTCCGGTGTCGGGTGCAGCTGTTGCGCCGCGCGCAGGCGCGCCAGATCCCAGGGGCCCGCAGCCACTGCAGAAGGCGCACACACCGGGATCAGCCATTCCTCGAAGAGCCGCACACTGTGCCAGTCGCCAGGAAACTGGCCATCGCTGAGCAGCACTGCGCAATCGAAGGGCTCCTGCTGGAAATCTACCCGATCGACATTCATCCAGGCACTGGTCAGCTGCACGTCCAGCGTCGGATGAGCCTGACGAAAGCGCGACAGGCAGGCCAGCAGCCAGCGCACGGTCAGCGTCGAAGGCGCCTTCAGGCGCAACACGCCTTCACTGCCGCGCAGGTCGGCGCAGGCGCGCTGCAAGGCGGTAAACCCCGCCGTGAGCCCCGGCAGCAATTGCTCACCGGCATCGGTCAGGCGTAGGCCGCGCCCCTCGCGTTCGAACAACCGGCAGGCAAAGTCGGCTTCCAGGGTGCGGATATGCCGGCTGACCGCACTTTGCGTCAATGACAACTCGCGGGCCGCCAGGGTGAAGGAACGATGGCGGGCCGCCGCTTCAAAGGCGCGCAAGGCATACAGGGCAGGCAGGCGGTCACTCATGGATGACTAAAACTCATGTAATGGCTGGCTTTTATCCTTTTCCCGTACTCCGGGAAAGCCCAGAGAATACGCGAGTCTGATCGTCTGCCTAGTCTCCCGGGGATACTCGCTAAACATGCCTGTAACGCAACAACACCAGCCCATAGGCTGGCGCAACGAACTGAGCGCCCTGCTGCGCCTGGCCGTGCCCCTGATGGCCACGCAACTGGTGCAGGTGCTGATGGTGTTCACCGACACCCTGATGATGGGCCTGCTCGGCCCCGCCGCCCTGGCCGGCGGCGGCCTGGGTGCCGCCAGCTATTCGTTCATCTCCATCAGTTGCGTAGGGGTCAGCGTGGCCGCCGGCAGCCTGGTGGCCATGCGCCTGGGCGCCGGCGATCAGCGCGGCGTTCGCCAGGTCACCCAGGCCGGGCTTTGGCTGGCGCTGGTCATGGGCCTGCTGGCCGGCTTGCTGCTGTCCATGCTGGCCCCCCTGCTGCTGGGTCTGGGTCAACAGGCTCACAATGTGGCGGCCGCCATGCAGTACCTGCAAGCCCTGCGATTCGCCTTGCCCGGCTACCTGCTGTTCACGGTGCTGCGCGGCTACAGCGCGGCCCTCGGCAAGCCCGGCCCGGTACTGGCCATCACCCTGTGCGGCAGCCTGGCCAACATCGCCTTGAACTATGCACTGCTCCATGGCCTGGCCGGCCTACCCCGTCTGGGCCTGTTCGGCATAGGCCTGGCCACCGCGCTGGTGATGAACGGCATGGCCCTGCTGATGGCGCTGTACATCGCCTGGCAACCCTTCTATCGGCGCTACGCCTTGCTGCGCGGCATCCTGCGCCCCGGCTGGGCAGCGCTACGCGCCAACCTGCGCCTGGGCCTGCCGATCGGCGCCATCTATGCGCTGGAGTCCCTACTGTTCGTGGTCGCCGCGCTGTGCATGGGCGCCCTCGGCGACCTGCAATTGGCCGCACACCAGATTGCCGTACAGACGGTCTATGTGGCCTTCATGCTGCCCACCGGCATTGCCTATGCCTGCACCTTCCGGATCGGCCTGCACCAGGGGGCCGGCCAGCTGCATCTGGCACGCCTGAGCGGACGCCTGGGCCTGGCCCTGGGCGCTCTGTGCATGCTGGGTATAGCGCTGCTGTTCTGGCTGGCGCCGGCCTGGCTGGTCGGCCTGTATATCGACCGGCATGCCACGCAACACGCCGCGCTGCTCAGTCAGGCCGTGGCATTGCTGGCCATCGCCGCCTGGTTCGAACTGTTCGATGGCTTGCAGACCATCGCCATGGGCTGTCTGCGCGGCCTTGGCGAAGGGCGCAGCACCCTGCTGATTGGCCTGCTCGGTTACCTCGGGCTGGGAGCGCCACTTGCCTGGTACCTGGCCTTCAGTACCCCGTGGGGTGCCAGCGGTGTGTGGTGGGGCATGGCGGCCGGACTGGCCGGCACGGCCCTCGGCCTGGTGCTAGCCTTTGAACGCCGCCTACGCCCGGCACTGTCCCACAGACAAAAAACCGATTTTTATTCGGGAAAAGCGTTAAAAGGCTAATCAATAGGAATCCGCACCCTTCAAATATCGATTTATATCGACTATAAAGAACAACATTCACTCCCCCACGCCCCTAGCGGGCACAGCGAGGTGCTCCATGTCGCGTATCGTTACCGTCGCCGCCACCCAGATGGCCTGCTCCTGGGATCGCGCCGCCAATATCGCCACGGCCGAGAAGCTGGTACGCCAGGCCGCAGCCCAGGGTGCGCAGATCATCCTTATTCAGGAACTGTTCGAAACTCCCTATTTCTGCCAGAAGCCCAACGCCGACTACACCCAGCTGGCCAGCACGGTGGACGAGAACGCCGCCATTGCGCACTTCCAGAAGATCGCCGCGGAACTCCAGGTGGTCCTGCCGATCAGCTTCTTCGAACGCGCCGGACGGGCACGCTTCAACAGCATCGCGATCATCGACGCCGATGGGCGCAACCTCGGCATTTATCGGAAAAGCCATATCCCCGACGGCCCCGGTTACCACGAGAAGTACTACTTCAACCCCGGCGATACCGGCTTCCAGGTATGGGATACCGCCTACGCCAAAATCGGCGTCGGCATCTGCTGGGACCAGTGGTTCCCCGAGTGCGCGCGCAGCATGGCGCTGATGGGCGCGGAAATCCTCCTTTACCCGACAGCCATCGGCAGTGAGCCGCATGACCCGAGCATCACCTCGCGCGAGCACTGGCAGCGCGTACAGCAGGGCCATGCCGGTGCCAACCTGATGCCGCTGGTTGCCTCCAACCGCATCGGCAAGGAAGAACAGGACGGCTACGACATCACCTTCTACGGCAGCTCGTTCATTGCCGATCAGTTCGGTGCCAAGGTCGCCGAACTGAACCAGAGCGAGGAAGGCATCCTGGTGCACAGCTTCGACCTCGACGCCCTGGAGAAAACCCGCAGTGCCTGGGGGGTATTCCGTGATCGCCGGCCCAACCTGTACTGGCCGCTCGCCACCCTCGACGGCGAAACACCCTCTGCCTAACCCTCACGTCAGTACGGCAACCGGCGGCGTGCCACCTGAGCGCTACGCCAGGCCACCCTGGGAGAACACGCGATGACCACCCTGAGCAGCACCCCGCGCGACGACGGCTTCCACATGCCGGCCGAATGGGAGCCGCACAGCCAGACCTGGATGATCTGGCCCGAGCGTCCGGACAACTGGCGACTCGGCGGCAAGCCCGCACAAGCGGCCTTCGCGGCCGTAGCCAAGGCCATCGCCGAGTTCGAGCCGGTGAGTGTCGGCGTGTCTGCCGCACAGTTCGACAACGCCCGTGCGCACCTCGACCACACGCAGATCCGTTTGCTGGAAATCAGCAACGATGATGCCTGGGTACGCGACACCGGCCCCACCTTCGTGGTCAACGCACAGGGCGAACTGCGCGGAGTGGACTGGTCCTTCAACGCCTGGGGCGGCTTCGACGGCGGCCTGTACTGGCCCTGGCAGCGCGACGATCAGGTGGCCCGCAAGATTCTCGAGATCGAGCGCTGCCCGCGCTATCGCACCGCCGACTTCGTGCTGGAAGGCGGCTCAATCCACGTGGACGGCCAGGGCACGCTGATCACGACCGAGGAGTGTCTGCTCAACCGCAACCGCAACCCGCGCCTCAGCCGGGCGGATATCGAAGTCCAGTTGGCCCGCCACCTGGCCGTGGAACGGGTGATCTGGCTACCGCAGGGTCTGTACAACGACGAAACCGACGGTCACGTCGACAACTTCTGCTGTTTTGTCCGCCCTGGCGAGGTCCTGCTGGCCTGGACCGACGACCCCGCAGACCCCAACTACCCACGCTGCCAGGCTGCCATGGCGGTACTCAGCGAAGCCCGCGATGCCCGCGGACGGCGCCTGCAGGTACACAAGATGCCGATTCCCGGCCCGCTATACGCCACGCCCGAGGAATGCGCCGGAGTCGACCGCGCCGAAGGCAGCCAGCCGCGTGGCCCGTCGATTCGCCTGGCCGGCTCCTATGTGAACTTCCTTATCGTCAACGGCGGCATCATCGCACCGTGCTTCGACGACCCGCGCGATGCTGAAGCACAGGCCCTGCTGCAGCAGCTGTTTCCCGCGCATCGCGTGGTCATGCTGCCGGGCCGGGAGATCCTCCTGGGTGGCGGCAACATCCATTGCATCACCCAGCAGCAACCCGCCGCCCGCTAAACGCGCAGATCGCTCGCCGGCCACTACACTGCACACAACTGGCCGGTGAGCGTGAGCGACTGGCCAGCCAGAAGCCCTGATCAGGCTAAGGTTTCTTCACCCCTTGCCGATAGCCAATGACTTCCTGCCGGAGCTTCGGCAAGATCCGCGTGTGTGCCCGCCGGGCATCCACGCGCCACCCCTGACAGTGAGAATTGCGCCATGTTTGACACCCGGATCAAGCGTGAACTCGCCAGCTGTCGCCAGGAACGCGACCAACTGCAGAACATCCTCAAGGCACTCAGCCAGTCCATGGCACTCATCGAATTCAGCCCGGAAGGCCGGATACTCGATGCCAATCCGCTGTTCCTGCGCGTAGTGGGGTATCGCCTGGAGGAGCTCCAGGGCCAGCCACACAACCTGCTCTGCCGCAGCGAACTGAGCAACAGCCCGGCCTACGGACAGTTCTGGCAGCGCCTGGCGCGCGGCGAGAGCATCAGTGACAAGTTTCCGCGCCTCACCAAGCAAGGCCAGGACATCTGGCTGGAGGCCAGCTACATTCCGGTACGCGATGCTCAGGGCCAGGTGTACAAGGTCATCAAACTGGCCCAGGACATTACCGAACGCGTCGAGGCGGCCCAGCGACTACGCGACCTGATGAGCGCCATCAACCGCTCCACCGCACTGATTGAGTTCAACCTGCAGGGCGAGGTGTTGCACGCCAACGACACCTTCCTGCATGCCGTGGGTTATCGCCTGGAAGAAATCCATGGCAAGCATCACCGCTTGTTCTGCTCGCGCGAGATCAGCGAACACAGCGACTATCAGGCTTTCTGGAAGCGCCTGAATCGCGGCGAGTTCATCAGCGGCCTGTTCCAGCGTGTCGACAAGCACGGGCGAACCCTGTGGCTACGCGCCAGCTACAACCCGGTGGTGGATGCCGACAATCGCCCCTACAAGATCATCAAGCTGGCTACCGATGTCACCGAACAGGTGGAGAAAGCCCGCGCCGAGCGCGAGGCCGCCCAACTGGCCTACCAGATTGCCCAGCAAACCGATGCCAGCGCACAAAAAGGCGCCAGCGTCGTGCAGCGCACGGTGAGCGTGATGCAGGGCATTGCCGGCGAACTGCAGCAGGCCGCAGCCGACATTTCCGCGCTCAGCCAGCAATCGGACATGATCAGCAGCATTGTCGGGACCATCCGCGGCATTGCCGACCAGACCAACCTACTGGCCCTCAACGCCGCGATCGAAGCAGCGCGGGCCGGCGAGCAGGGGCGCGGCTTTGCCGTGGTCGCCGACGAAGTGCGCAGTCTCGCGGCACGCACCAGCCAGGCCACCGAGGAAATCGTCGAGGTGGTCAAGCGCAACCACGAACTGGCACAAACGGCCGTCAGCGGCATGGACAATAACCGTCAGCGCGCCGAACAGGGTGTGGATCTTGTGCAGGACGCTGGCCAGCTGATCCAGGCCATTCAGGGTGAAGCGCGCCAGGTCGTCGAAGCGATCAGTCACTTCGCCGAGACCCTGCAACGCTAACGGGCGCTGCAAAACGCAGCGCAGCACAGCAACCGCCGCAGGCTGGCTGCAGGGCGAACGTCGCGAGTCAGAAACGCCGTTTATCCGGGCTGTCTGGGTAGCTGACTCGCTTCGCCCACCCCTTCAGGGCCTTACGCAAGCACGTTCAAGCAGTGGCGATGCCCACTCAGGCGTCTTATAACCTGCGCAACGCACAAGCGGCTGGGCGGGTTACCCCGCACAGCCGCTTGCTGCAGCACCCGGACGGTTTATTCGAAAGGCTGCGGGCGCGGTGTGGCCGCGGTGGAGGGCGGCAGGATGGGCAGCTGGAAGCTCGGCTGCTCGCCCGTCAGGGTCTTGAGGAAGGCCACGATCTTGGCGATTTCCTCATCCTGCAGCTTGCGTCCCAACTGCAGGCGCGCCATGACATCGACGGCTTCCTCGAGGTTCCAGTAGGCACCATCGTGGAAGTAGGGATAGGTCAGCTCGACGTTACGCAGGGTCGGCACCTTGAACTTGAAGCGATCGGCATCGGCACCGGTCAGCCCCGCTACGCCTTCGGCCGGGTTATCGGTCTGGTAGGCCTCGACCACGCCCATTTTCTGGAACGAGTTGCCGCCCAGTGCCGGGCCGTTATGGCAGGCCACGCAGCCGGTGTTCTTGAACAGCTGATAGCCTTCCAGCTCAGTAGCCGTCAGCGCCTTGGCATCGCCGTTCAGCCACTGGTCGAAACGCGAATTGGGCGTGACCAGGGTTTCCTCGAACTGGGCAATGGCATCGGTGACCGCATCCAGGGTGATCTCATCCTTCTGGTAGATGCTGCGGAACGCCTCGCGGTATTGCGGGATCGAGTTGAGCACGTCCAGCGCCAGCGTATGCGTGAAGGCCATTTCCTTGGGATTGGCGATCGGCCCGGCTGCCTGCTCCTTGAGGTCGGCGGCACGGCCGTCCCAGAACTGCGCCAGGTTGAGACTGGAGTTGAGTACCGTGGGCGAATTGATCGGCCCCTGCTGCCAGTTGTGACCAATCGAGGTGGGCAGATTGTCGCTACCGCCCATGCTCAGGTTGTGGCAGGAGTTACAGGAAATGAAGCCCGAGCGCGACAGGCGCGGATCGAAGAACAGCTGCTTGCCCAGTTCGACCTTGGCCGGATCAGTGGCCTTGGCTGCTTCGATCGGCTGCACCGGTTCGTTGTTGGGTACGGCGGCCATCAGGGTGAAGCTCAAGGCGAGCCCGCCGGCGAGGAGTGGCAATTTATGCATGGTGTTGTTCCTCATTTCTTGTGCACACGGTTAGTTACTGCAGCTTGCCCCACTGACGCAGGGCGTTATTGACATCGATCAATGTCATTACTCCCCGTGCGGTTTTGCCGCGCTGTGTGCCGCCCTTGCCACGCTCTGCGGGTCAAGGCACTGCAGCGCCTGGAAATGGCTGACGAATACCTGCCCGCCCAACTGCTCCAGCAGCTGGCTACGCTGCAGGCGGTCCATCACCGGCCCCTTGACCTCCGACAGGTGCAGGCACACCCCGGCTGCGCGCAGACGCTCGGCAATCGCCTGCAGTGACTCCAGGGCACTGGCGTCGATCAGGTTGACCCCGGAACACATCAACACCAGATGGCGCACCGCCGGACGCTCGGCCACCAGCCCGGCGATACGCTCCTCCAGATAACGCGCATTGGGGAAGTACAGGCTCTCATCGACACGTAACGACAGCACCGTCTCGCTCTGCACCACGGCAAAACGCTGCACATTGCGAAAGTGTTCGCTACCCGGCAGCTGGCCAACAACGGCCAGGTGCGGGCGACTGGTGCGCCAGAGGAACAGCAGCAGTGACAAGGCAACCCCCAGCAGGATGCCGGCCTCCACGCCCAACAGCAGCACACCGAGCAATGTCGCACCCTGCGCCAGGCCGTCCTGTATGGAATAGCGCCAGGTGCGCTGTAGCGCCCGCAGATCGATCAGGCCCCACACCGCCACCAGGATGGTCGCGGCCAGCACCGCCTGGGGCAGGTAGTACAGCCAGGGCGTGCAATACAGTGCACACAAGGCAATCAATACGGCGCTGAACACCCCAGCCATTGGCGTGCGTGCGCCCGCCTGCTGGTTGACTACCGAGCGGGCAAATCCGCCGGTCACCGGCAATCCGCCACTGCATGCCGCTGCCAGGTTGGCAGCCCCCAGGCCGAGCAACTCCCGTTCGACGCGAATACGCTGGCGTTGGCGTGCCGCCAGCGTCTGTCCCACCGACACCGACTCGACAAAGCCTACCAGGGCCAATAGCAAGGCCGCTGGCAACAGCTGGCGTAACAGGGACCCGTCAGCGTGCGGCAGCGCCAGGCTGGGCAGCCCGACCGGCAGCGGGCCCAGCACCCGAACGCCGGCCTGATCCAACTGTGCAAAGGCCACCACTGCACTACTGACCAGCACGGCCAATAGCGGCGCCGTCCGCGCCAGGTTGTCTGCCCAGTGATCTGCCAGGCCAAGGCGCCGCAGCAGGCCGGCCAGGCTGCGCCGCGCCCACCACAACCAGAACAGGCTGGCCAAACCCAGGGCCAGGGTTGCCAGGTGACTGTCCGGCCACTGCCGGAACAAAGCCTGTACCTGTGCCGGCAAGGTGCCACCACCCGCCGAGAACCCCAACAGGGCCGGCAGCTGGCCAAGGCAAATCAGCAGCGCAGAGCCGCTGATAAAGCCGGAGATCACCGGATGACTGAGGAAGTTGGCAAGAAAACCCAGGCGCAGCAGGGCCATGCCCAATAACAGCAAGCCACTGAGCAGCGCCAGCAGCAGGGCGGCATTGGCATACTCGGCACTACCGGCCGCAAACAACGGGCCGAGGCTGGCAGCGGTCATCAGCGACAACACCGCCACCGGACCGACCGCCAGGCTGGGGCTCGACCCGAACAACGCATAGGCGAGCAAAGGCAGGATGCTCGCGTACAAGCCATGCACCGCCGGCAAGCCCGCCAGCATCGCGTAGGCCAGGCTCTGCGGCACCAGCAACAGGCTGACGATCAGCGCCGCCAGTCCATCGGCGGCAGCCAGCCGGCGGTTGTAGCCGCGCAGCCAGGCCGGCATCAGAGCGCGTCCAGCGGAATCTTCAGGTAGCGCACGCCATTGTCTTCGGCAGGCGGCAAGCACCCCGCCCGCATGTTGACCTGTACCGAAGGCAGGAGCAGGGTCGGCATGCCCAGCGTGGCATCCCGCGCCTGACGCAGGCTGACAAACTGTGCCTCCGCAACGCCCTGATGGACATGTACGTTATGCGCCCGCTGCTCGCCCAGGGTGGTCATGTACTGATATTGGCTACGTCCGGCAGGCAGGTAGTCGTGGCAAAGAAATACCCGTGTCGCATCCGGCAGGCTGAACAGGCGCTGGATGGAACGATACAGGCTGTGCGCATCGCCGCCAGGGAAGTCACAGCGCGCCGTACCGTAGTCCGGCATGAACAGCGTGTCGCCAACAAACAGCGCATCACCGATCAGGTAGCTCATGCAGGCCGGCGTATGCCCCGGAGTATGCAGGGCCTGCGCCTGCAGGCTACCGATCTGAAAACGCTCGCCATCGTTGAACAAGTGGTCGAACTGGCTGCCATCGCAGATGAAGGCCGGCTCGACATTGAACAGGCGCGCAAAGGTCTGCTGCACCTGGGTAATCTGCGCGCCGATGCCCAGGCGCCCGCCCAGCTGCCGCTGCAGATAGGCCGCAGCAGACAGGTGGTCGGCATGCACATGGGTTTCCAGCAACCACTGCACCGTCAGGTCATGCGTGCGCACGTAGTCGATCAGCCGGTCGGCACCCAGGGTGGCAGTGCGCCCGGAGGCCGGATCATAGTCCAGCACCGGGTCGATCAGCGCGCAGGCACTGCTCTGTGGGTCGCGCATCACGTAGCTGAAGGTATTGCTCGCCGCGTCGAAAAACGCCTGAACCAAGGGTTGCATCGAGACATCCTCTTGCCGGTAAACCAAGCCTTATTTCTTGCAGCTGTCCTTGCCACAACAGCTATCCGCGCGTCCGCAGGTGCTGATCCCCAGTAGGGGATAGGCCGGACAGAAGCGGAACAGGCCGGTAGCCAGCGGCAGCAGGCCGATCCAGCCCCAGACGCCGATGACACCGGCCAGGGTCAGGCCGAGCAGCAGCAAGCCGGCAGCGATGCGCAGGGCGCGGTCGAGAGTACCTACATTGGCTTTCATGATGACCTCCAGGTCAGTTGGGCTGCCGTTGCAGCAAGGTATGCAGCGCCATTCCGGCCAACATGGCCGCAATGAACAGGAAAATGCCGGCTTGACCGGTGAGCAACAGGGCCAGCGCGGGCCCCGGGCAGATACCCGCCAGCCCCCAGCCCATGCCGAACAGCAGGCTACCGACGATCAGCGGGCGGTCGATCGCACGCTTGCCTGGCAGGCACATGGCTCCGCCGAGCAGCGCCTGCGACTGGCCTCGGGCCCACTGCATGGGCAACAGGGCAACAGCGATCGCGCCGACCATGACCAGCGCCAGCGAGGGATCCCAGGCTCCCGCCAGGTCGAGAAAGGCCTGCACCTTGGCCGGGTTGGCCATGCCGGCCAGCAGCAGGCCCATACCGAACAACAGGCCCGCCAGAAACGCTGTCAGTCCACGCATCATCAAACTCCCCAGACATGTCGCAGGATGAACACCGTGACGAAGCCACTGGCCATGAAGCACAAGGTCGCCAACAGCGAGCGCGGCGACAGCCGTGCCAGGCCGCACACGCCGTGGCCACTGGTGCAGCCGGCGCCATAGCGACTGCCAAAGCCGACCAGCAGGCCGGCCAGACCAAGCAGCACAGCGGAACTGTCGAGCTGCACGGCCGGCAACTCGGCAAAGCCCTGCCAGAGCAGCGGTGCCAGCAGCAGCCCCAGGATGAACAGCGCCTTCTCGCCACGTCCCTCGCCGCCCTCCAGGGCACCGGCCAGCAAACCGCTGATACCGGCGATACGTCCGTTGAGGGCAATCAGCAGGCTGGCCGCCAGGCCGATCAACGCGCCGCCTGCCAGCGCCGACCAGGGCGTGAAATGCAACCAATCAATGCTCATTCAGACCTCCTTCGCACAAAACAGCTGGTAAAGCGTCTGGATTACCGCCAGTGCCTCATGACTGCTGATCCGGTAATAGATCTGCTTGCCTTCGCGCCGGGTATCCACCAGCCCCTCGCGGCGCAGCACCGCCAACTGCTGCGACAGCGTCGGCTGGGTAATCCCCAGCAACGCCTCAAGCTCGCTGACATGCCGTTCCCCCTGAGCCAGCTGGCACAACAGCAGCAGGCGATCCGGATTGCCCAGGGTCTTCAGCAACTGGCCGGCAGCAGCGGCGTTGTCTCGCAGCTGCTGGATATCCAGCGCCAGGCCTTCGTTCACAGGAGGATTCATGCGCGCGCCTCAATCTACTTTTAAACAATATATATTTAAATATAATGATTGGCAAGCCAACGCCCTGCACTTCACCTCTCGACCTGAATAACCGGTCAGCATCTGCCCGCTGAGCCAGGCGAATCCTGATCCAAATCAGTTAACCCCATCACATTTTTCGGCAAGATGGCGCGCATCGCCCACTGTAGTAGCATGCGGCTCTTTGCCATCACTGCCTGCCCTTCATGACCTCATTGCGCTGCGCCACCGCCTACACTCTGGCCTACCTGCTGCTGGCCGGCGGCTGGGTGCTGGGCAGCGATCTGGCCCTGCAGGCCCTGGTCGGCGATGTCCAGCAACTGGCGCACTACCAGCTCTACAAGGGGCTGGGCTTTGTGTTGTTCAGCAGCCTCCTGCTGCTGGCGTTGCTGTTGCTTCATGAGAATATCCAGCGACGCTTGCGCCGCGATCTGCGCGCTAGCCGCGAACGGCTCGACCTGGCCCTGGATGCTGCACAGGAAGGCCTGTGGGACTGGGATCTGGGTAGCCAGCAGGTATTTTTCTCACCCGGCTACAGCGCCATGCTCGGTTACGCCCAGGCGCACTTCGGCAACACCCGCCAGGCCTGGCAAACCCGCCTGCACCCGGCCGACCTGCGTGCGGCCTGCAGCCGTCTGGAACGCCTGCTCAGCGGCGCAGAGCGTCGCTACGAAGCCACCTATCGCATGCGCCACGCAGACGGCAGCTACCGCTGGATCTTCAGTCGCGGCCACCTACTGGTGGATGAACAGGGCAAGCCGCAACGTTTCATTGGCACGGCACGCGACATCACCCAGCGGCGCGCCGACGAAGAGAGCCTGCGCCAGGCAGCTGCGGTGTTCGACAGCACTCAGGAAGGCGTACTGGTCACCGACACCGAGCAACGTATCGTTCACGTCAATCCAGCCTTCACACGTATCACTGGCTACAGCGAAAGCGAAGTGCTGGGGCAAACACCTCGCCTGCTGAAGTCAGGTCGGCATGGCATGGAGTTCTACCAGAGCCTGCAGCAGGCACTGGAAAAGCGCGGCAGCTGGAGCGGCGAAGTGTGGAACCGCCGCAAGAACGGCGAGATCTACCCGCAGTGGCAAAGTATCCGCAGCGTATTCGATGAAAACGGTCTGATCAGCCACTACGTCGCCGTGTTTTCCGACATCAGCGCGCTGAAACGCTCGCAAAGCGAGCTGGACCACATGGCCCACTACGACCCGCTGTGCCAGCTACCCAACCGTTTGCTGTTCAGCGAGCGGACCCGCCAGGCGCTGGAACGCTGCCAGCGCGAAAACAGCCACGCCGCCGTGCTGCTGCTCGACCTTGATCACTTCAAGTACATCAACGAGAGCTTCAGCCACACCTTTGGCGACCAGCTGCTCAAGGAAGTGGCCATGCGCCTGCTCGGCAGCCTGCGTGCCGGCATGACCCTGGCCCGCCTCGGAGGGGATGAGTTTGGTGTACTGGTCGAGGACAACATCCAGGCCGCTGGCGCAGCCTTGCTGGCCCGTCAGCTGATCGCCGAGCTGAGCCAGCCCTTCGAGTTGCAGGGGCAACGCATCAGCATCAGCGCCAGCTTCGGCATCAGCCTGTTCCCCGGCGATGCCGAGAATGTCGAACAAGTCCTGCGCAACGCCGACTCGGCGCTGTCCAAGGCCAAGGGCAGCGGTCGTGAAACCTATTCCTTCTACAGCCAGGAGCTCACCGAACAGGCGCAGCATCGCATCGAGCTGGTCGCGGCCCTGCAGCTGGCCCTGCAGAGCAACCAGCTGTGCCTGCACTACCAGCCACTGCACGACCTGGACAGCGGTGCGCGCCTGGGTGTAGAGGCACTGGTACGCTGGCAGCACCCGCAGCGTGGCTTGGTACCCCCCGGCGAGTTCATCCCGGTAGCCGAGGACAGCGGCCTGATCGGCAGCATCGATGCCTGGGTACTGGAACACGCCTGCCAGCAGATGTGCCAATGGCAGGCCGAAGGCGTGGCACCCGCCTTCATTGCCGTCAACGTATCCAGCCGGCTGTTCAGTCGCGGCTCCCTCGACCAACGGGTCGCCCAGGTGTTGCAGCGCACCGGCCTGGCACCACATTGCCTGGAACTGGAGGTCACCGAGAGCGCCGTCATGGACGATCCGGACCAGGCGCTGCAGATGTTGCAGCGCTTGCGCGCACTGGGCGTGCAACTGGCTATCGACGACTTCGGCACCGGCTATTCATCGCTGCAGCGCCTGAAAAACCTTCCGGTACACAAGCTGAAGATCGACCAGAGCTTCATTCGTGGCCTGCCGGAAGACGCAGACGACGCGGCGATTGCCAGCGCCGTGATTGCCTTGGGCCGCAGCCTGGGACTCAAGGTAGTCGCCGAAGGCGTGGAAACCACCGGCCAGCGCCTGTTCCTCCAGCAACTCGGCTGCGACATCGGCCAGGGCTACCTGTTCAGTCGCCCCCTGCCGGCTAGTCAACTGGTCAACAGCGCCGACGTGGCGCACTGCACACGCTGAACGTGCCCGGCGCACAACAAATCACTCTTTAGTGTCATGGCCTGGCAATTTGCCGGAGATAGGCTATTGGCACAGAAATCGCAGCATGAAACGAACCGTTCGATGCAGTACCCCCCTTTGCGGTGGCTGCCACACGGTCCAAAGCCTACTGCGGTGACTGCCCCAACCTCCGCAGAACATGGAACGCACAGGAGTAACGCGGCATGCAATTGTCTACCTTCACCCGCCCCCTGCTATGGCTTGGCATCGCCCTGCTAGGCGGTCTGGGACAAGCCTTTGCCAGCAACAACGGCACGCTGGAACTGATGCAGGTGAATGCCTGCCGCGCCACCAGCAGTCTGCTGCTGTACCGCGGCGAAGGCTTCCAGAAGGAACACGCCCAGCGCATGGAAGAAGACCTCAACGCCCTCACTCGGGCTCTTTCCGCGCTCCCTGAACAGCCCCAGGCACTGCGTGCCAGCCATCAGGAACTTGTTACCCAATTACGCCGCGGTGTTTCCTTTGGCCACAGCGAAGATGATATGCCCTGGCGTTATCCGGAAGAACTGGCCGGAGCCCTGCGTGGTTTCCTCACCGCCACCCGCAGTCAATATGTGGATGGCACCCCACCGGAAGCCGCCATCAAGGTCGAATACCTGGCCGTGCAGTACCTAAGCCGTGCCTACCTGGGTAACTTTGAAATTGCCCGCGAGCAACCGGATAACTACCTCGGCCAGGATGAGCGCGTACTGCTGCCAGCCATCGAAAACGAATTGGCTGAACTGGATGCCAAGAGCAATCCGGCAGTCGCCAAGCTGAAGACCCGCTGGCACTTCCTGAAGAACGCCCTGGGCGACATGAATAGCCAGAGCAACGCCCTGGTGAGCAGCTCCGGACGGCCCTTCGCCCCCATGGTGGTTGACCGCCATGCCCGCTCGCTGACCAACCAGTGGCTCAGCCTGCAACCGGTGCTTGCCAACAACGGCTACTAACAGACCGTTGCAAGCCAGCCAGTCTCCAGCCCGCCGTCCGGCGGGCTGTCTGTTTCAGGCAGGCAAAAAAAACCCCAAGCTTCTATGGGGAGAGGGAAGCTCGGGGTTTAACTCTGGACCGCTAGGGCGTGGCCCAGATTCTGCCAACACTAAAAACACTGCCAGGAGCATCGAAGGCCTTCACCAAAGGCATTCAGTGAATCAGACGGCCTGACAACGCATTGGTTCAGCGAATGTTTAAATCAATTGGTTATTAAACATCCGCACCCTATGCAAAGAGGCGTTTTCAGTGTGCCTCGTCCCAGTTGTCGCCCACCCCGGCCTCGACCAGCAACGGCACGTCAAGCTCCGCTGCACCGCTCATCAGCGGTAGCAGGCCAGCCCTGAGCGCCTCGACCTGATCTTCGCGCACCTCCAGCACCAGCTCATCGTGTACCTGCAGGATCACCTTGGCATCCAGCCCAGAGGAGCCCAGCCAACTGTCCACGGCGACCATCGCACGCTTCATGATGTCCGCCGCGGTGCCCTGCATGGGTGCATTGATCGCCGTACGCTCGGCGCCTTTGCGCAGTGCCGGGTTCTTCGCCTGGATGTCCGGCAGGTACAGGCGACGGCCGAACAGGGTCTCGACATAGCCCTGCTGGCTGGCCTGCTCGCGGGTGCGCTCCATATAGGCCAGTACGCCGGGATAGCGGTGGAAATACACGTCGATATAAGCCTGCGCCTGCTTGCGGTCGCAGCCGATCTGCTTGGCCAGGCCGAAGGCGCTCATGCCGTAGATCAGACCGAAGTTGATCGCCTTGGCACTGCGCCGCTGGTCACTGCTGACCTGCTCCAGCGGCACGCCAAACACCTCGGCGGCGGTCGCCTTGTGCACGTCGCGGCCATGCCGGAAGGCATCCAGCAGGCCTTCATCCTGCGCCAGGTGAGCCATGATGCGCAGCTCGATCTGCGAGTAGTCGGCGGCCAGCAGCTTGTAGCCCTTGGGCGCGACGAAGGCCTGGCGGATGCGCCGCCCCTCGGCGGTGCGGATGGGGATGTTCTGCAGGTTCGGGTCGCTGGATGACAGGCGCCCAGTGGCCGTAACCGCCTGGTGGTAGCTGGTGTGGATGCGCCCGGTGCGCGGGTTGATCTGCTCCGGTAGGCGGTCGGTGTAGGTGCTCTTCAGCTTGCTCAGGGAGCGATACTCCATCAGCAGCTTGGGCAAGGCGTGCTCCTGCTCGGCCAACTCGGCAAGTACCGCCTCGGCGGTGGATGGCTGCCCGGTGGCAGTCTTGCTCAGCACCGGCAGGCCGAGCTTGTCGTAGAGGATCGCGCCGAGCTGCTTGGGTGAGCCGAGGTTGAACTCCTGGCCAGCCAGATCAAAGGCCTCACGTTCCAGGGCTACCAGGCGCTCGCCCAACTCGACGCTGTGCTCGCCAAGCAGCCGGGCATCCACCAACGCACCGTTGCGCTCGATACGCGCCAGCACCGGCACCAGCGGCATCTCGATGTCCTTGAGCACCTTGCTCAGGCTTGGCGTGGCCTGCAGCTTTTGCCACAGCGTCTGGTGCAGGCGCAGGGTCACGTCGGCATCTTCTGCCGCATAGGGCCCAGCCTGTTCCAGGGCGATCTGGTCGAAGGTCAGCTGCTTGGCACCCTTGCCGGCAATGTCCTCGAAGCGGATGGTGCTGTGCGCCAGGTACTTCTTCGCCAGGCTGTCCATATCGTGACGGGTCGCCGTGGCGTCGAGCACATAGGATTCGAGCATGGTGTCGAAAGCCACGCCCTGCACCTCGATCGGCGTGGTCGCGTGGGCCAGTACATTGATGTCGTACTTGGCGTGCTGGCCGACCTTGGCCTTGGCCGGGTCTTCGAGAATCGGCTTGAGCGCGCGCAGCACGGCGTCGCGGTCCAGCTGCGCCGGCACGCCCATGTAGGAGTGGGCCAGCGGCACGTAGGCGGCCTCGCCAGCCTCGACGGCAAAGGACACGCCGACCACCTGGGCCTGCTGCGGATCGAGACTGGTGGTCTCGGTGTCGAAGGCGATCAGCTCGGCGGCTTCCAGCTTCTTCAGCCAGGCGTCGAAGCGGGCCTGCTCCAGCACCGTCTCATAGCGCGACTCGCTGGCCGGTGCCACGAAGCTCTCAGCCGCAGCAGGCTCGGGCGCATCGAACAGACCGCCGCTCGGCGCCGGCACCGTGGCCGGGCGGGCCTTGGGCTGCTGGCGCTGCAGCTCGTCGAGCCAGCCCTTGAATTCCAGCTCGCTATACAGGGCGACCAGCGCCGCACGGTCCGGCTCGCCGGGATGCAGGTCGTCGACGCCGACGTCCAGTTCGACATCGGTCTTGATGGTCGCCAGTTGGTAGGAGAGGAAGGCCATCTCCTTGTGCTCGGCGAGCTTGGCCGGCAGCGTCTTGGCGCCGCGGATCGGCAGCTCGGGGACCTTGTCCAGGCTGGCGTAGAGCACGTCGAGGCCGCCGCCGACGCCGACCAGCAGGCCCAACGCGGTCTTCTCGCCGACACCCGGCACACCGGGGATGTTGTCGACCTTGTCGCCCATCAGGGCCAGGTAGTCGATGATCAGCTCGGGGCCGACGCCGAATTTCTCGCGCACACCCGCGATGTCGTAGACGCTGCCAGTCATGGTGTTGACCAGGGTGACATGCGGGCAGACCAGCTGGGCCATGTCCTTGTCGCCGGTGGAAATCACCACGTCACGGCCCAGCGCGGCGGTCTGCCGGGCCAGGGTGCCGATCACGTCGTCGGCCTCCACACCTTCCACGCACAGCAGCGGGTAACCGAGGGCGCGTACAGCGGCATGCAGCGGCTCGACCTGGCCGCGCAGCTCCTCGGGCATCGGCGGGCGATGCGCCTTGTAGTGCTCGAACATCGCGTCGCGGAAGGTCGGACCCTTGGCGTCGAACACCACGGCGAAGGGGCTGTCCGGGTACTGCTTGCGCAGGCTCTTGAGCATGTTCAGCACGCCCTTCACCGCGCCGGTTTGCAGGCCCTTGGAGTTGGCCAGTGGCGGCAGGGCGTGGAAGGCGCGGTACAGGTAGGAGGAGCCGTCGACCAGAACAAGCGGAGCGTGGGACATGCGAAGAATCAACCTATTGGCAGGGGCTTGGCGCTAGAATCAGCATATCAGCCACAGAAAGGGACAAGGTTACCATGCGCACACTCCACCGCCTGACTCTCGCCGCCCTGCTGGCCTGCAGCACGCTGCCGCTGCTCGCCGAAGACGCCCCCAGCGGCGAGCCGGAGGTCACCATCCGCCAGGAAGGCGACAAGACCATCCAGGAATACCGGGTCAATGGCTTCCTCTACGCCATCAAGGTCACGCCGAAAGGCGGCAAGCCCTATTTCCTGGTACGCGCCGATGGTGAAGCACACTGGATGCGCTCGGACAAGCCGGACATGCTGATCCCGCAATGGGAAATCTTCAGCTGGTAATGGCGCATGTCGGTTTACACCCCCCTGCAGCGTGATGTGCTGGAAGCGTTTCTCGCGCCCTACCGGCTTGGCCGGCTGAAAGCGTTCCGCGGTATCGCCGAAGGCACCGAGAACAGCAATTTCTTCGTCAGCCTGGAGGCCGGCGAATACGTGCTGACTCTGGTCGAGCGCGGCGAGCAGCACGATCTGCCCTTCGTGGTCGCGCTGCTCGCCCGCCTGCACCAGGCACATCTGCCAGTAGCTTTTGCCATCCCTGCCGCTGACGGCCAGGCTCTGCGCGAACTGGCCGGCAAGCCGGCCTTGCTCCAGCCACGCCTACCGGGACGCCACGTGCAACAGGCCAATGCCCAGCACTGCAGGGAAATCGGTGGTTTTCTCGCACGCCTGCACCTGGCTACTGCCACAGCGCCGCTGCACAAACCCAGCGACCGCGACCTGAACTGGATGCACGCAGCAGGCCTGCAGCGGCTACCACAGCTGTCAGGCCAGGCCCGCTCACTGCTGCAAGACAGCCTGGCCGAACTACCGGGCCTGGCCAGCGTGCTGGATGAACTGCCGCAGGCCAACCTGCATGCCGATCTGTTCCGCGACAACGTGTTGTTCGACGGCAACCAGCTGTCCGGGGTTATCGATTTCTACAACGCCTGCAGCGGCCCGATGCTTTACGACCTGGCCATCGCCCTGAATGACTGGTGCAGTCGCGCCGACGGCAGCCTCGATCACGCCCTGAGCCAGGCCCTGCTGGCCGGCTATGCCGCTGTACGGCCCCTGCACACCGACGAGGTCACGTACTGGCCGCGCATGCTGCGCCTGGCCTGCCTGCGTTTCTGGCTCTCCCGTCTGCTGGCTGCGGAGCAACCCAGGAGCGAGGCGGTGCTGGTCAAAGACCCGGCAGAATTCCAGCAACGCCTGGCGCAACGTTTTGCCAGCGCCCCGCCCAACCTGCCGCTGGCCTTGTAACTAACCGGCGCTCTGCGGCCGATAGCCGAGGCGCACGCCGCCCCAGTGACGCCCGTTGACCCACAGCGGCACCGACAGATCGTGCATCAGCTCGCCCGTATCGCGGCTGTAGGTCTGCAGGAGCAGACGCTGCTGGTGGCTGCCGCAGCGTCGTCCGGTTCGGTCATTGAACAGGCGCTTGCTCCGACAACGCAGCATATCCTGCGCCAGGTCACCGGTTGGTGGCTGGGCAAAGGCCTGGTTATGGGTCGGCACATAGCCTTCTGGCGTCGTGGCGATGGCATAGACCAGCGCCGGATGGCGATCCAGCAACGGCTCCTGCAAGGCAGGCAGCACCTCATCGGTATAGGCATCGAAACGACTGTGGAAGCGGGTCGGCTGGCTACCGGGAATTGCTTGTAGCTGGCGATCAAACAGCTCCGCCGCACTGATCCGACCACTCGCCAGATCAGCCTCGAAGCGTGTTGCGATGGCTCGGGCAGCCTGTTCGGCCAGCTCCAGCATGCCCTGGTGATAGTCATCCAGGGCCACCGCTGCCAACTGTTCACTGCTCTGCTCGGCAGCATCCAGCAAGCGCTGCGCCGCCTCGGCCAACTGGCTGATCTGGGTTCGGCTGGCAGTGCTGTCCTCGCGCAACAGGCGGAGGTTTTCCCCCTGTTCCTGCAGGCGCCGCTGGCTATCCGCGCTGGCCTGCGCGATACCGGCCACTTCACCTTGCAGCGCCTGGCCGTGCTCGGCTATTTCCAGCAATTGCTGGCTGGCCACACCTACCTCCTGCGCCGCCTGCGACAAAGCACTACCCTGCGCCTGGATATGCGCGGCCACTGCCGCACTCTGCTCACTCATCGCCGCACTCATGCGGGCCACCTCGGCACTGGCAGCGCTGGTATGCCCGGCCAGGCTACGCACCTCGTCCGCCACCACGGCGAAGCCACGCCCCAGGTCACCGGCCCGGGCCGCCTCGATGGCCGCATTCAGCGCCAGCAGGTTGGTCTGGCTGGCTATCGCGCCGATCCGTGCAGTGAGCTCACGAATTTGCCCGCTACGCTCGGTCAGCTCGCCAATCAATCCTTCACTCTGCCCGCTCTGGCTGGCCAGGTGCTGCATGCTCTGGCTGGCCTGCTGCAACAGCTGACGGGCCGCATCACTCTGCTGGCTGACCTGCTCAACCTGGCGCGCCGCCGTGGCCGCATTATCTGCCTGCAACAGGCCGCTCTGGGACAGTAGATCGGCCACACCACTGGCCTCGCTGGCCTGCTGCACCTGTTGCTGGCTGCGCACCGCCAGCTGCTTGGCAATAAAAGCCAGTTCCGCGGCCGCCAGGGCATTGCGGCTGGTGCTCTGCGACAGGCTGCGACTGAGCTGCTGCAGGGCACCCTCTTCGGCCGGTACCGGCGTCTCGACACATCCCTCCTCATGACGCTGCCAGGGCCCGAGCCAGGGCCACAGGGCCAGCAGCAGGTAGGACGGCAGGCTGACATACCAGGGCAACTGGAACTGCAGGTAAAGCAGCATCAACCCAGCCAGAGCCAGGGCATGAATCAGGCAGGACCAGGGGTAGCGGACAAACGCCGAACGCATCGGATACCTCGCAGTGCCAGGAACGCAAGCAGCCCGGCAACGATCAACACCCGGGCCTGCTAAGCATAGACACCACTGTAACGGTCAGGCAGCGGCAAACTGAACCCTGCCTCAGTCGTAGAGCAGTCCTGGGCGACCTTGCATCGCCCAGGACGGCATGACTCACACCGCCTCTTCCGCCATGGCTTGCTGGATAGCGCGCTTGCGGCGCTCCTCGGCGCGCCGGGTGAAGTACCAGGCCACGAAGGTGAACAGCGAAACCGAGAGCAGGATGAGACTAGCCACCGCGTTGATCTCCGGCTTGACCCCCAGACGCACGGCAGAGAACACCTCCATCGGCAGGGTAGTGGCACCAGGGCCGGACACGAAGCTGGCCAGCACCAGGTCATCCAGCGACAGGGCAAAGGACATCATGGCCCCGGCCGCCAGCGATGGCGCGATCATCGGAATGGTGATCAGGAAGAACACTTTCCACGGCTTGGCACCGAGGTCCATGGCCGCTTCCTCGATCGACAGGTCCAGCTCGCGCAGGCGCGCCGAGACGATCACCGCGACATACGCCGAGCAGAAGGTGGTGTGGGCAATCCAGATGGTCAGCAGGCCACGCTGCGCCGGCCAGCCGATCAGTTGCGCCATGGCCACGAAGAGCAGCAGCAGCGACAGACCGGTGATCACTTCCGGCATGACCAGCGGTGCGGTGACCAGGCCGCCGAACAGCGTGCGGCCCTTGAAGCGGGTCACCCGGGTCAGCACGAAGGCTGCCAGGGTGCCCAGCGCGGTAGCGGCGATAGCCGTGTACAGGGCCACTTCCAGCGAGCGCAACACCGAGCCGATCAACTGGCTGTTGTCGAGCAGGCCGAAGTACCACTTCATCGACCAGCCACCCCACACGGTCACCAGCTTGGAGGCGTTGAACGAGTAGATGACCATGATCAGCATGGGCAGGTAGATGAACAGCAACCCGACCCACAGCATGGTGGAGGAGAAGCTCCAGCGTTTCATGCGCGCTCCTCCATGTCCTTGGCCCGGCGTGAGGATTGAGAGCCGGTTGAACCGAGGCTACGGTACGGCGACTTCATGGCAGTCATGCTCTGCCCTCCATTTCCTTGGCCTGGTTACGGTTGAACAGGATGATCGGCACCAGCAGGATCGCCAGCATGACCACCGCCAGGGCGGATGCCACCGGCCAGTCGCGGTTGTTGAAGAACTCCTGCCACAGTACCTTGCCGATCATCAGCGTCTCCGGCCCACCAAGCAGCTCGGGGATGACGAACTCACCCACCACCGGGATGAACACCAGCATGCAGCCGGCGATGATGCCGTTCTTCGATAGCGGCACGGTGATACGCCAAAAACTGTTGAAGTTGCGCGAACCGAGATCAGCCGCCGCCTCCAGCAGGCTCTGGTCATGCTTGACCAGGTTGGCATACAGCGGCAACACCATGAACGGCAGGTACGAGTAGACAATGCCGATATACACGGCCAGGTTGGTATTGAGGATCTGCAGCGGTTCGCTGATCAGTCCCAAGCCCATCAACAGGCTGTTGAGCAGGCCGTTATTGCTGAGAATGCCCATCCAGGCGTAGACACGGATCAGGATGGCCGTCCAGGTCGGCATCATGATCAGCAACAGGTAGACGGTCTGCATTTCCTTGGGCGCCCGGGCAATGGCATAGGCCATCGGGTAGCCGATCAACAGGCAGAGCAGGGTGCTGACGAAGGCAATCTTCAGCGATCCCAGGTAGGCTGCCAGATACAGTGCGTCCTCGCTGAGGAATACGTAGTTGCCGAAGTTGAGCAGGATGGTCAGCTGGTTATCGGCCCAGCTGAACACGTCGGTATAGGGGGGAATGGCCACATCTGCTTCGGCAAAGCTGATCTTCAGGACGATGAAGAACGGCAGCAGAAAGAACAGGAACAGCCAGACGAAGGGCACGCCGATCACCGCATGCCGCCCCTTGGGCAGATAGCGCTTGAGCTTGCTCAGTTTCATGATTGCAGTACCACGCCGCTGTCGTCTTCCCAGTACACCACCACCGGATCATCCCAGGTCGGACGCTTGCCACGTCGCTCGGCATTGGCGATGAAGCACTGCACGACCTGACCCGAGCCCAGCTTGACGAAGTACACCGAGTGGCCGCCCAGGTAGGCGATATCGTGCACGTGGCCCGCGCACCAGTTGTACTGCGGATGCTCATGCTCAGCCGGCAAGCTGGTGGCCATCAGCAGTTTTTCCGGGCGCAGGGCATAGGTGAGATGCCGGTCTTCGGCACGCGTGGAAATACCATGGCCGATATAGATCGGCTGGTCCAACTGGGGGCAGTTGATGATCGCGTGGTCCGCATCGTCGGTGGTGATCTCCCCTTCGAACAGGTTGACGTTGCCGATGAATTCGCAAACCAGCCGGCTGGCCGGTGTCTCGTAGATATCCACCGGGCTGCCGATCTGCGCAATCCAGCCGTGGTGCATGATGGCGATACGCTGGGCCATGGTCATGGCTTCTTCCTGATCGTGGGTCACCATCACGCAGGTCACGCCGACCCGCTCGATGATCTCCACCAGCTCCAGCTGCATCTGCGAGCGCAGCTTCTTGTCCAGCGCGCCCATCGGCTCATCGAGCAGCAGCAGCTTGGGGCGCTTGGCCAGCGAGCGGGCCAGGGCCACGCGCTGACGCTGGCCGCCGGACAGCTGGTGCGGCTTGCGCTTGGCGTACTGGGTCATGTGCACCAGCTTGAGCATCTCCGCCACGCGCGCATCGATCTCGGCCTGTGGCAGCTTGTCCTGCTTGAGGCCGAAGGCAATGTTCTGCGCCACACTCATATGCGGGAACAGCGCATAGGACTGGAACATCATGTTGATCGGCCGCTCATAGGGCGGCAGATCGGTAATGTCCTCGCCATCAAGGAAAATACGTCCCTCGGTAGGGCGTTCGAAGCCGGCCAGCATGCGCAGCAGGGTCGACTTGCCTGAACCCGAGCCACCCAGCAGCGCAAAGATCTCGCCCTTGTTGATGGTCAGCGAGACTTCCTCGACGGCCACCGTCTCGTCGAACTTCTTGGTCACCCGCTCGATCTTGACCAGCACCTCCTTGGGTTGCTGGGCGCCCTCGAGGGCTTTCTTGTAGGCACTGGAGGCAACAGCCATGAATTGGAACTCCCGAAGAAATACGGCCCGGCCATGGCCGGGCAACACTGTCACTTGCCCGACTTGACCTTGGTCCAGGCGCGGGTCATCTGGCGCTGTACCTTGGGCGGTAGCTCGGCGGAGATGTACAAATTATCCAGCACCGCTTGCGGAGGGTAAACGGACTCGTTGCTTTTCAGCTGCGGATCCATGAACTCCCCGGCAGCCAGGTTGGGGTTGGCATAGCCGACATAGTCGCTCACCTGGGCAATCACCTTGGGTTCCAGCAGGTAATTGAGAAAGGCATGGGCCTCGGCCACGTTGCTGGCATCCGCCGGAATGGCCAGCAGGTCGAACCACAGGTTGGCGCCTTCGCGGGGGATACTGAAAGCAATCTCCACGCCCTTGCCGGCCTCCTCGGCGCGGTCGGCGGCCTGCAACACGTCACCGGAGAAGCCGACGGCTACGCAGATGTTGCCGTTGGCCAGGTCGGCGATGTACTTGGAGCTGTGGAAATAGCGCACATGCGGACGTACAGCCAGCAGCAACTGCTCAGCCCGTGCATGGTCGGCAGCGGCGTGGCTGTTGGGGTCCAGCCCCAGGTAGTTGAGCGCTGCGGGAATCATCTCGTCGGCGGAATCGAGGAAGGACACGCCGCAACTGGCCAGCTTGGCCATATTCGCCGGGTCGAAGACCACCGCCCAGGAATCAATTTCGTCGACACCGAGGACTTCCTTGACCTTGGCCACGTTGTAGCCAATGCCATTGGTTCCCCACAAATAGGGCACCGCATAGCGGTTGTCCGGGTCATTGACCTGCAGCTGCTTGAGCAACTGCGGATCGAGATGCTGCCAGTTGGGCAGCAGACTGCGGTCGAGCGCCTGGAAGGCACCCGCTTTGATCTGCTTGCCGAGGAAATGGTTAGAGGGCACCACCACGTCATAACCACTGCGGCCAGCCAGCAACTTGCCTTCCAGGGTTTCGTTGGAGTCGAACACGTCGTATACCGGCTTGATCCCGGTGGCCTTTTCGAAGTCCTCCAGGGTGGTCTCGCCGATATAGTCGCTCCAGTTGTACACATGCACGCTGGAGGCTGCCTGTGCGCCGACTGCCAGGCCGAGGCCTGTCAGCAACCCCAGCAGTTGCTTGCCGATACGAGTGGTCATGGAGTTGCCCTCTTGTTGTAGGAATACGGGGAAAACCGCGGCAACAGACCGGCCTGCCGCCACGCACGGGCGGTATCCAGACGGATGGACTGCAGCATGCGGCCTCCTCGGCCCGGGCTAACCCCGGGCCGTGCGGGTTGTCCCTGGCGGGACAGACCCGCCAGGCCTGTCGCGGGTTACTTGCCGGACTTGATGGTGGTCCAGCTACGGGTCATTTGGCGCTGCACCTTGGCCGGCAGGTCCGGGAAGGTGTAGATCTTGGCCATGGTTGCCGCATCCGGGTAGATGCCCGGGTCGTTGCGGATCGCCTCGTCAAGCAGCGGGGTCGCCGCGGCATTGCCGTTGGGGAACTGCACGTAGTTGGTGATCTCGGCCATGATTTCCGGCTGCATCAGGAAATCGAGGAAGGCATGTGCGCCCGCGACATTCTTGGCATCGGCGGGGATGGCCAGCATGTCAAAGAAGCTGCCGGCACCTTCCTTGGGAATCACATACTGGATGTTCACGCCGTTCTTGGCCTCCTCGGCGCGCGACTTGGACTGATAGAGGTCACCCGAATAGCCAATCGCTACGCAGATGTTGCCGTTGGCCAGGTCGCCGATGTACTTGGAGCTGTGGAAGTAGGCGGTGTCCTTGCGGATGGAGAGGAACAGCTCCTCGGCCTTCTTCAGCTCGGCCGGTTTCTCGCTGGTCGGGCTGTAACCCAGGTAGTTCAGAGCCGCCGGGAGGATTTCGGTCGGCGAGTCGAGGAAGGACACCCCACATTCCTTCAGCTTGGCCATGTTTTCCGGCTTGAACACCAGGTCCCAGGAATCCACCGGCGCGCTGTCGCCCAGCACGGCCTTGACCTTATCGACGTTGTAACCAATGCCGATGGTGCCCCACATGTAGGGGATCGAGTACTGGTTACCCGGATCGCTGGGCTCCAGCGCCTTGAGCAGGTTCTCGTCAAGGTTCTTCCAGTTCGCCAGCTTGCTGCGATCGAGCTTCTGGAACACACCGGCCTTGATCTGCTTGGCCAGGAAGGGGTTGGACGGCACTACCAGGTCATAGCCGGAGCTACCGGCGAGCAGCTTGGCTTCCAGCACCTCATTGCTGTCAAAGACGTCGTAGACCACCTTGATGCCGCTCTGCTTCTCGAACTTGCTCAGGGTGTCCGGGGCGATGTAGTCGGACCAGTTGTATACGTGCAGCACCTTGCCATCGGCCTGCGCCATGGCACTGACACCAGCCGCCAGGCCGAGGGCCAGCAGGGTCTTAGCAAAAGTCTTGGTCATGCGGGGTAGCTCCATTGTCATTGGAAGTATCCAGGGGTGCGCCAGATGGCGACACACCCTCCGGTGAGCCTAGCCAAGGCACGGGGTCAAGTCTGGCAAGCAATGCCCGCCCACTCAAGCCCGCGCCTGCACCTCGGCCAAGGTCAGATCCAGGCACAGGCGCGCCTTGGCCACCAGTTCATCGATTTCCGCCGGGCTGATCACCAGCGGCGGGGCAATGATCATGGTGTCGCCTACGGCGCGCATGATCAGGCCATTGGCGAAACAATGCCCACGACAGATCATGCCCACTGCCCAGTCCGCCGGGTAACGCTTACGCTGCGCCTTGTCCTGCACCAGCTCGATGGCACCGAGCAGGCCCAAACCACGCACCTCACCCACCAGCGGATGGTCGGCAAGCTCACGCAAACGAGCTTGCAAATACGGTGCCGTTTCTGCCTTGACCCGGGCCACTACCCCCTCGTCACGGAGAATGCGCAGGTTGGCCAAGGCCACCGCCGCCGCCACGGGATGCCCGGAGTAGGTAAAGCCATGGTTGAAATCACCGGCCTGGTTGATGACTTCGAATACCTTGTCGCTGACGATCAACCCGCCCATCGGCACATAGCCGGAGGTCAGGCCCTTGGCGATGGTCATCAAATCGGGCTGGTTGCCGTAGTAGTCGCTGCCGAACCATTCGCCAGTCCGACCAAACCCACAGATCACCTCGTCGGCAACGAACAGGATGTCGTAGCGCGCCAACACCTCGCGGATACGCGGCCAGTAGCTGTCCGGTGGAATGATCACGCCACCCGCGCCCTGCACCGGCTCGGCGATAAAGGCGGCGACCTTGTCCTCACCTACTTCGAGAATCTTCTTCTCCAGCTGGTCGGCGGCCCAGATGCCGAACTCATCCGGGGTCATCTCGCCGCCCTCGCCGAACCAGTAAGGCTGCGGGATATGCACGATGCCGGGAATCGGCAGGTCACCCTGCTCATGCATGTACTTCATACCGCCCAGGCTGGCCCCCGCCACGGTGGAGCCGTGGTAGGCGTTCTCGCGGGCAATGATTACCTTCTTCTGCGGCTGGCCCTTGGCTGCCCAGTAATGGCGCACCAGACGCAGCATGGTGTCGTTGCCTTCCGAACCGCCCCCCGTGAAGAACACATGGTTCATGCCCGGCGGGGCAATCTCGGCAATCGCCTTGGCCAACTCCAGTACCGGCGGGTGGGCCGTCTGGAAAAAGGTGTTGTAGAAAGGCAGCTCGCGCATCTGCGCGGCGGCCGCCTCGACCAGTTCCTCGCGCCCGTAGCCGACCGCTACGCACCACAGCCCGGCCATGCCATCGAGGATCTTGTGACCCTCGCTATCCCACAGGTACACACCATCGGCCTTGGTGATGATGCGCGGGCCCTTTTCGGCCAGCTGCTGGTAGTCGCTGAACGGAGCCAGGTGATGGGCACGGCTCATGGCCTGCCACGCCTGGGTTTGCTGGGAATTGCTCGCTTGCATGCTTGTGGCACCTATACGACTGAGGCCCTGTGGCCCGCGGTTGGAATGGCTGGCGCGTTACACCGACAACAGGAGGAATTCACGCTCCCATGAGCTGATGACCCGCTTGAAGTTCTCGTGCTCGGCGCGCTTGACCGCTACATAGCCACGCAGGAACTTCTCGCCGAGGTACTTCTCGGCATCCTTGCAGGCTTCCATGCGTTCCAGGGCCTGCTCGATGGTCAGCGGCAGGCGCAGGTTGCGCCGCTCGTAGCCGCGCCCCTTGACCGGCGCACTGGGGCGCACACCCTCGACCATGCCGATGTAGCCACACAGCAGGGTGGCGGCGAGCACCAGATAAGGGTTGGCATCGGCCCCGGCCAGGCGGTTTTCCACCCGGCGGTTCTGCGGGTTGGCTTCGGGCACACGCAGGCCTACGGTGCGGTTCTCTTCGCCCCACTCGACGTTCACCGGTGCCGAGGTGTCGGGCAGGAAGCGGCGGAACGAGTTGACGTTGGGGGCGAACAGCGGCAACAACTCGGGAATGTACTTCTGCAGACCACCGATATGGTTGAGGAACAGCTCACTCATGCTGCCGTCGTCATTGGAGAAGATGTTCTTGCCGGTTTTCAGGTCCACCACGCTCTGGTGGATATGCATGGCACTGCCGGGCTGATCGGTGATTGGCTTGGCCATGAAGGTCGCCGCCACGTCGTGCTTGAGCGCCGCCTCGCGCATGGTGCGCTTGAATACCAGGATCTGATCGGCCAGGTGCAGTGCATCACCATGCCGGAAGTTGATCTCCATCTGCGCCGGACCTTCCTCGTGGATCAGCGTATCCAGATCCAGGCCCTGCAGCTCGCACCAGTCGTACATGTCCTCGAACAGCGGGTCGAACTCGTTGGCGGCATCGATGGAAAAACTCTGCCGGCCGGTTTCCGGACGCCCGGAACGGCCCACCGGCGCCTCCAGCGGGAAATCCGGGTCGGCGCAGCGCTTGGTCAGGTAGAACTCCATTTCCGGCGCGACAATCGGCTTCCAGCCCTTGTCGGCATACAGCTTGAGCACGTTCTTGAGGATGTTGCGCGGCGACAGCTCGATGGGGTTGCCCTGCTTGTCGAAGGTGTCGTGAATGACCATGGCGGTCGGCTCCACCGCCCAGGGCACCAGGAATACGGCCGCCGGATCAGGCCGACAGAACATGTCGATGTCGGCTTCATCGAGCAGGTCGTAGTAGATGTCGTCCTCCACGTAGTCGCCGGTCACCGTCTGCAGCAGCACACTCTCCGGCAGGCGCATGCCCTTCTCGTCGAGGAACTTGTTGGTGGGCGAGATCTTGCCGCGGGCAATCCCGGTCAGGTCGCTGATCAGGCACTCGACTTCGGTGATCTTGCGTTCTTTCAGCCAGCTGGTCAGCTGGTCAAGCTTGGCGCTCATACAAACCTCGGTTGGAAAGAGAAACCGCCCTGCGCGGTTCCTCAGCGTTGTTTCTGACGCATCCGGCAGGCCTCGGCAAACGCCTGAAAAATAGCCAGGGACTGCGGATTGGACTGCATTTGCCATTCCAGGTGCCACTGTACGCCGAGCAAAAAGCCCTGCGTCGGATCCAGCGCCACGGCCTCGATCAGGCCGTCCGGAGCACGCCCCTCAATCCGCAGCGCGGGCGCCAGGCGGTCGATACCCTGGCCGTGCAGCGAATTGACCGGAAATTCCGCAGGCAATCCCAGGCTAGCCAACAGCCCGCCCGGCTGCACCTGCAGCGCATGACGCGCGGCGTACTGCAGCGCCGCATCTGCCTCGGCCGGCTCACGGTGCTCGAGCAGCCCAGGCAGCCGATACAGGGCGGGATGCAGACTGCCGCCCAGCGCCACGTTGATTTCCTGGAAACCACGGCAGATACCCAGCAGCGGCACACCAGCGGCACAGGCCGCACGGATCAAGGGCAAGGTGGTGTGGTCGCGGGCCGGATCGCTGCAGCCCTGCGCGCTGTCGGCAGGCCCGCTATAGTGATGGGGTTCGATATTGCTCGGCGAGCCGGTGAGCAGCAGGCCATCCACCTGCGCCAACAGGCTTTCGCTACTCACGGCATGCCCCAGGGCCGGCAGAATCAACGGCAGTCCGCCGACCGCGAGAATGGCCTGCAGGTACTTGTCGCCGGCGATATGGTAGGGGTGCAGGCCGACCTGGCGAATGCAGGCGACGACCCCGATGACTGGCATGACGGCCATGGGCTTTACCCGTTTTATTGCTGTTATGGGCTGCGACCGAGAGTAGCCTTGTTCATTTTTTTACACAATAGGGCTGTAAAAAATCAAACACAGGCCACTGAGCAACGCATGACAGCCGCCTTTGCACGACCCTGGACGCCCCATAAAAGGCCGCAACGCACCAAAAAAGAGCAAAACAGGGCGCTATTGACAGCCTAGGGGCTTTAAGATTGACTCACTGCATCAGCAGTGCGTGATTGATATTTTTAACAAGAAAGGTGTTGCATCATGTCGGTACCCCCGAGTGCCGTTACGCTCAATGAAGCGAACGAGTTCCTTAAGGAACATCCTGAGGTGCAGTTCGTCGACCTGCTTATTGCAGACATGAACGGCGTGGTGCGCGGCAAGCGCATCGAACGCGCCAGCCTGCACAAGGTATATGCCAAGGGCATCAACCTGCCCGCCTCGATCTTTGCCCTCGACATCAATGGTTCTACAGTAGAAAGCACCGGACTGGGCCTGGACATCGGCGATGCCGACCGGGTCTGCTTTCCCATCCCCAACACCCTGAGCAACGAACCCTGGCAGAAGCGTCCGACCGCCCAGCTGCTGATGACCATGCACGAACTGGATGGCACACCCTTCTTCGCCGACCCGCGCGAAGTGCTCCGCCAGGTTGTCGAGAAGTTCGACGCGCTGGGCCTGACCATCTGCGCCGCCTTCGAAATCGAGTTCTACCTGATCGACCAGGAGAACGTGAACGGCCGTCCGCAGCCGCCACGCTCACCGCTGTCGGGCAAGCGCCCGCAGTCAACCCAGGTGTACCTGATCGACGACCTCGATGAATATGCCGACTGCCTGCAGGACATCCTCGAAGCCGCCAAGGAACAAGGCATCCCGGCTGACGCCATCGTCAAGGAAAGTGCTCCGGCGCAGTTCGAGGTCAACCTGCACCACGTGCCGGATGCCATCAAGGCCTGCGACCACGCCCTGCTCCTCAAGCGCCTGATCAAGAACATCGCCTACGACCATGAAATGGATACTACCTTCATGGCCAAGCCCTACCCGGGCCAGGCCGGTAATGGCCTGCATGTGCATATCTCGCTGATCGACAAGAAGACCGGCAAGAACATCTTTGCCAGTGAGGATCCCCAGCACAACGCCGCGTTGCGGCATGCCATCGGCGGTGTGCTGGAGACCCTACCCGCCTCGATGGCCTTCCTCTGTCCCAACGTCAACTCCTACCGCCGCTTCGGCGCGCAGTTCTACGTACCCAACGCGCCGAGCTGGGGCCTGGACAACCGCACCGTAGCCCTACGCGTACCGACCGGCAGTGCCGATGCCATTCGCCTGGAGCACCGCGTGGCCGGCGCCGATGCCAACCCCTACCTGATGATGGCGGCTATCCTCGCTGGCGTGCACCACGGCCTGACCCGGCAAATCGACCCGGGTGAACCGATCGAGGGCAACTCCTACGAGCAGCTGGAACAGAGCCTGCCCAACAACCTGCGTGATGCCTTGCGCGAACTGGACGACAGCGAAGTGCTCAACCAGTACATCGACCCGAAGTACATTGATATCTTCGTCGCCTGCAAGGAAGCCGAACTGCAGGAGTTCGAGACCACCATCTCCGACCTCGAGTACAACTGGTACCTGCACACCGTATAGGGTGACTTGCCCTGTGGCACCGGCCTGGCGTCCAATAGCAGGCCGTTGCCCCGGAGCCTTGCATGTCCCGTTCCAGCTCACCACGCAAGCCGCGCGCCAGCAGCCAGGCGCGCATCGCCACGATCCTCAACGCAGCCCGCAGCCTGCTCGCCGAGCAGGGCGTGGCGGCGCTGACCATCTATGCCGTGGCCGAGCGTGCGGGCATCCCACCCTCCTCGGTGTACCACTTCTTCGCCAGCGTACCGGCGCTCCTCGAAGCATTGACCCGCGAGGTGCATGCAGCCTTTCGCAACTGCCTGGAACAGCCCGTGGCGCATGACACACTGCACAGCTGGCATGACCTGGCGCGCATCATCGAGCAGCGCATGCTGGCCATCTATGCGACCGACAGCGCCGCGCGACAGCTGATCCTCACCCAGCACGGCCTGGCCGAACTGACCCTGGCTGACCAGCAGCACGACCTGGAGCTGGGCCAACGCCTGCAGGCGTTGTTCAACCGTCACTTCCCGCTGCCCCAGCTACCCGATGAGGTGGATGTGTTCGCCCTAGCCATGGAGCTGGGTGACCGTGTGTATGCACGCTCGGTACAACTGCACGGGCAGATCACTCCGCGCCTGGCCAGCGAGGGCATGCGGGTGTTTGAAGCCTATCTGGGCCTGTACCTGCCGGCGGCGCTGCCGCGGCGCAGCGCGCCGCTGTCAGACTGACGCCAGCCCCTGGCGCGGTCGAAACACCAGGAAGCGCGCCAGCTCAGCCAGCGGCAAGGCGCGACTGATCAGATAGCCCTGCACCTGATCGCAGCCAAACTGGCGCAACAACTCCAGTTGCGCCGGCAGCTCGACACCTTCGGCGACCACCTGCAGGTCGAGGTTATGCGCCAGGTTGATCATCGCCTGCAGCAGGCGGCGCTTTTCCGCATGCTCCTGCAGCCCGGCAACAAAGCCCTTGTCGATCTTCAGCAGGGCAATCGGCAGGCTGGCCAGATGCTGGAAGGACGAGAAACCGGTGCCGAAGTCATCCAGGGCAAAGCGCACGCCCAGCTCGCCCAGGGCATCCATGGTCTGCCGCACCTGATCACTGCGGCGCATCACCGCGGTCTCGGTCAGTTCGAACTCCAGCCAGCGCGCATCCACGCCACGCTCATCGAGCAGGCGGCGCAGGGTGGCCAGCAGCTGGCTGTCCTGAAACTGGCGGAACGACAGATTGACCGCCATGTGCAACGGCGCCAGGCCGCGCCCCAACAGCCACTGCATGTCGCGCATGGCGCGAGCCATCACCCAGTAGCCGAGCGGCACGATCATGCCGCTTTCTTCGGCCAGCGGCACGAACTGGTCGGGGCCGAGCAGGCCCAGCTCCGGGTGCTGCCAGCGCACCAGCGCCTCCAGACCCACCACCTGCTGACTGTGCAGGCACAGGCGCGGCTGGTAATGCAGCTGCAGTTCGTCACGCCGCAGGGCTCGGCGCAATTCGCTTTCACGCTCGGCCTGGCTGCGCCGCCCCAGCACACTGCGCTCGTCATACAGCTGGTAGGTACAGCCCTGGCTGGCCTTGGCCTGCTGCATGGCCAGCTGGGCATGCCAGAGCAGCTGATCGGCACTTTGTCCGGCGCGCGCCTGGGCCAGGCCCAGGCTGCAGCCAAGCAACAGGGTCTCGCCATCCAGCCAGTAGGGTTCGGCCAGTTGTGCGGTGATCTGCTCAGCGAGTTGCTGGGCACGCTGACTATCCGCCCCCCCCTGCAGCAACAGGGCAAATTCGTCACCGCCGAGCCGCGCCAGTTGCTCGCCCGGCTGCAACTGGCTGCTCAGGCGTGCCACCACCTGCTGGATCAGCCGGTCACCGGCTTGCTGGCCCAGGCTGTCATTGGCATAGCGGAAATTGTCCAGATCGAGAAAGCCCAACAGCACCTGGCCCGGCGCCGCCGCCAAGCGCAGCCCCAACAGGCGATGAAAGCCCTGGCGGTTGGCAATCCCGGTTAGCGCATCCTGCTCGGTGAGCTGTTGCAAACGCCGGCTCAGCGCGTGGCGCTCCACCACGTGCTGCAGGCTGCGCTGCAACAGGCTGGCGCTCAGCTCCTTGCGGTACAACCAGTCGCCCTGCACAGGTGGCGGCTGGTCAGCCTCCAGCAACTGAATCAGCGGCAAGCTGCAGCGGCCGGCAGGCGGTTGCAGCGCGGGGGTGGCCAACAGTACCTGCGCCAGCGGCGACAGGTCTTCGTCCACGCACAGGGCACAGGCGGCACTCCAGGACGGCGCACTGATCAGCTGCACCTGCCCCTGCAACGCCTGCACGCAGGCACGCAGCGACACCAGCCAGTGATCTTCACTGGCCAGCAGCAGCACACGCAGTGGATAGTCGCGAGCCAGCACCTGAACCTTCCCCGGGGACTACAGCAAAAAAGTGCCATTCCTCGGCCTGTACGCGCCGTTTTGCGGCGTCTATGCGGGCAACTCATCCGGTGCGGCCCGGCCCGCCACCTCGCGGCAGGCCGCACAAGCCTACCGGATTCTGCGCATTCGCCAAGGCTGGCGCAGTGCCACCCCGCCGCGCAGCGCCGCCGCCCAGCCAGCCAGCCTGTTAGAATGCCGCCCCGTTGTGAGGTAAGCGCATGTCCCGACTCAATCCCCGTCAGCAGGAAGCCGTCAACTACATCAGTGGCCCGCTGCTGGTGCTGGCTGGTGCCGGCTCCGGCAAGACCAGCGTGATCACCCGCAAGATCGCCTATCTGGTGCAGCACTGCGGCATCCAGGCCCGCCACATCGTCGCCATGACCTTTACCAACAAGGCTGCACGGGAGATGAAAGAACGCGTCGGCAGCCTGCTCAAGGGTGCTGCGGCACGCGGCCTGACGGTGTCGACCTTCCACAACCTGGGCATGAACATCATCCGCAAGGAATACGCACGGCTGGGCTACAAGCCCGGCTTCTCGATCTTCGATGACGGCGATATCAAGGCCCTGCTCACCGACATCATGCAAAAGGAATACGCTGGCGATGACGGCGTCGACGAAATCAAGCAGTACATCGACAGCTGGAAGAACGACCTGATCCTGCCCGAGGAAGCCCTGGCCGGCGCCCGCAACCCAAAGGAACAGACCGCCGCCATCGTCTACCTGCACTATCAGCGCACGCTCAAGGCGTACAACGCGGTGGACTTCAACGACCTGATCCTGCTGCCGGTCAAGCTGTTCCAGGAGCACGCCGACATCCTGGAAAAATGGCAACAGCGCATCCGCTACCTGCTGGTCGACGAATACCAGGACACCAACACCAGCCAGTACCTGCTGGTCAAACAGCTGGTCGGACAGCGCTGCCAGTTCACCGTGGTTGGCGACGACGACCAGTCGATCTACGCCTGGCGTGGCGCGCGCCCGGAAAACCTGATGCGTCTGAAGGAAGACTACCCCTCGTTGAAGGTGGTGATGCTCGAGCAGAACTACCGCTCCACCAGCCGCATCCTCAAGTGCGCCAACGTGCTGATTGCCAACAACCCGCACGTATTCGAGAAACAGCTCTGGTCGGAGATGGGCCACGGCGACGAGATCCGCGTGATCCGTACGCGCAACGAGGAAGCCGAATGCGAGCGGGTGGCCCTGGAAATCCTCACCGAACACCTGCGCACCCAGCGCCCGTACAGCGACTTCGCCATCCTCTACCGCGGCAACTACCAGGCCAAGCTGATGGAGCTGAAGCTGCAGCACCATCAGATTCCCTATCGCCTGTCCGGCGGTACCAGCTTCTTCGCCCGCCAGGAAGTGAAGGATCTGATGAGTTACTTCCGCCTGCTGGTCAATCCGGATGACGACAACGCCTACCTGCGGGTGATCAACGTACCACGCCGGGAGATCGGCTCGACCACCCTGGAGAAGCTCGGCAACTACGCCAGCGAGCGCAAGATCAGCCTGTATGCCGCCAGCGACGAGCTAGGCCTGGCCGAGCATCTGGACAGCCGCTACACAGAGCGCCTTTCGCGGTTCAAACGCTACATCGACAAGATCCGCGAACTCTGCGCCGGCAACGACCCGATCGGCGCCATTCGCAGCATGATCATGGATATCGACTACGAAAACTGGCTGCGCCAGAACGCCTCCAGCGACAAGGTCGCCGAGGCGCGCATGGGTAACGTGTGGTTCCTCGTCGAAGCGCTGAAGAACACCCTCGACAAGGACGAGGAAGGCGACATGACCATCGAGGACGCCATCGGCAAGCTGGTGCTGCGCGACATGCTCGAGCGTCAGCAGGAAGAGGAAGAAGGCGCCGAAGGCGTGCAAATGATGACCATGCATGCCTCCAAGGGCCTGGAATTCCCCTCGGTGTACATCATCGGCTTCGAGGAAGAGATTCTGCCACACCGCTCCAGCATCGAGGCCGACACCATCGAGGAGGAGCGTCGCCTGGCCTATGTCGGCATCACCCGCGCCAAGCGCAATCTGACCCTGACCTTCGCCGCCAAGCGCAAGCAGTACGGTGAAGTCATCGACTGCACGCCGAGCCGCTTCCTCGACGAACTGCCGCCAGAAGACCTAGTCTGGGAAGGCCAGGAAGACACCCCGGTGGAGGTCAAGACAGCACGCGGCAACGACGCCCTGGCCAGCATGCGCGCCCTGCTCAAGCGCTGACCAAGCGCACAGCCGCAAAGCGGCTTCCCGGCTAGACTGCGCGCTTCCGTCGTCTCGCAAGGAAGCGCACCATGTCCCATCGCCTGTACCTGTACAATAAAGCCGAAATCGGCAGCAGCGAGGATGACTGCCTGGCGCTGATGGAGTGGAGCTACGAGCTGCCCCTGTTGCTGCATCCGCTGTTCGCCCAAGGCGGCTGCGTCGGACACAACTGCTACAACGACCCGCACAGCGAAGAAGGCCTGTACGCCGAGGCGCCCGCCGGCATCGAGGCGCTACGTGCCTTCTATGCCTTCATCGAGCGCCACGCCGGCAGCCTGCTGGACGATGTCGAGGCCTTCCGCAACGCCCGCGAGAGAATCTTCCAGCTGCTCGACGGCCGCGCCCGACATGCCTGGTTCCACCTGGACGCCTGGGACCTGTTCAACATGCGCGACGACGACCGCCGCGCCCAGGCCGACGCCCTGCTGGAGGAGATCGCGCGCAACAACGCCTGCATCCGCGAGGCCATCGACAACGACAATCCGCTGCTGCTGGACAACTGTCCCGCCGTCGATGCGCCCTGGGCCGGCAGTTTCCGGGCATTGCTCAACCACAGCGGCTACGACTACGGCTGGGAACCGCTCGGCTCGATGCTGCCGGTGCAGGATGAAGATGCGCCACAGATCTTCTGCGAGAACCAGCTTTACGGCCTGCGTGCGGCAGACGGCCGGGTGCTGATCGAGCCCCGCTATCAGGCCTTCTTCGACTTCGACCGGCTCAGCGACAGGGCCTGCGTACATCTGGACGGGCGTTTCGGCTATGTCGACCGCCGGGGCCACGAGGTGATCGCCTGCCAGTTCGAGGACGCCTTCGACTTCGCCGGCGGCCACGCGCTGGTCGCCGAGAGCGGCAAGTTCGGCCTGATCGACCTGCAGGGGCGGCTGACCGTGCCCTGCCAGTTCGAAGCCGGCGAGCCACTGGATCACACCGGTGCCACCTGGGCCGTGCAACAGGGCGAGCTGTGGGGGGTGATCGACCCGCAGGGCAACTGGCTGCTGCCCGCACAGTACCGGCAGATCCAGGCGTACGAGGGCTACTACGCCGCCAGACCGGCGAAGGGCCCGCAGCACCTGTTCACCACGCGCTTCCACGACCTCGGCGCCATCGGCATCGACAACCTGCAGAGCTTCGACCTGGATAGCCGCGAGACCTATCTGATTCGTCGCCGCGACGGCCAGCAGTGGCGCTGGCGCGCGCTCGACGATCAGGGCCAGGCGCTGCTGCCCGGCGAGTACCAGGCGCTCGACTACCTGCACGACATGCAGGCCTGGTTGGTGCGCGACAACCGTCTGTACGGCCTCTATCGCCATCAGCAACAGCGCTGGCTGCTGCCCTGCGCCTACACCCGGATCGAGCTGCAGCTCGGTTGCCGGAGCGCCGACGGCAGCTACTACTGCCGGGTCCAGGAGGGTCAGCACTGGGGCCTGTATCGCGGCGGCGCGCAGCCCGGCTGGAGCGCGCAGCCACGCTTCGAGCGCCTGGAAAGCCTCTACGACCAGTATTTCAGCGCCTGCCTGGAAGGCCGCTGGGGCATCCTCGACAGCGACGGCCAGTGGCTGCGCGAGCCACTCGACCAGGCGCGTGCCGAGCACCGCTTCGTGCAGAGCGAGGAGCGTGCGCTGGTGTTCCGCGACGACCGCGCCTGGCTCCTTCAGGCAGACGGCAGCAGCCAGCCGCTGGCGGCCGAGCGCGCCCTGCAGATCGTCGACCGCTACGCCCAGTTCGGCCTCAGCGAGGTGCAGCAGGCCTGCCTGCAGCGCAGCGCCGGCGATCTCTGGCTGGCCCTAGACGCACACCGCCGCGGCGTGACCGCCCTCGAAGCGCAGGACTACGAGAAGGCCCGGCCACTACTGCTGCGCGCCGTGGAGCTCGGCAACAGTGATGCACTCAATGACCTCGGCTGCCTGCTGGACCATGCCGACCAGGACCATGCCGGCGCCCTCGCCTGTTTCCAGCGCGGCAGCGATGCCGGCTCGGCGCTGGCCGCGCGCAACCTGGGCGACTGCTACCGCCAGGGCCGCGGCTGCACCCAGGACCGGGCGCTGGCGCGCCACTACCTGCAGCTGGCCACCGAGCGCAGCCACCGCCCGGCCCACCTGGAGCTGGCCCAGCTGCTGCTCGACGAGGAAGCCGACTACGACCTGGCCCTGCAGCACTTCACGGCCGCCTGGCGCTACGGCGACAAGGATGCCAGCGCCAACTACCTGGGCTGGTTGCATGAGCAGCGCGAGGACTATGCCCAGGCGCGGCGCTACTACCAGCACAGCCTGCGCAATGGCGACGGCTACGCGCACTGGCGCCTGGGCCGCCAGTACCTGCATGGCCTGGGCGGCAAAGCCGATCCGGGCAAGGCCCGCGAGCACCTGCAGCAGGCCTGCGCCGAGCAGTACGAGGACGCCTATCTGGACCTGGCCGAGTTACTGCTCGGCAACGAGGCCGACCAGGAACAGGCGCTGGAGTGGCTGCGCAAGGCACTCGACGCGGGTGTCGCCGGCGCCCGCGAACGCGCCGAGGGACTGCTGGCGCAGCGCCGCCAGTCCGGCCCGCTGGCGCGCCTGCTCGACCGACTGCGACAATAAACCGCAGCCCGCACAGCCAATGGCAGGCACAAAAAAACCGCCCGAAGGCGGTTTTTTTGTGGGCAAGCCAGGTGCTTACAGGCCAGACATGACCTTGATCGCAGCCTTCAGCTCGTCATCCGAGCAGTCCGAGCAGGTGCCTTTCGGCGGCATGGCGTTGATACCGGAAATGGCGGTGGCGAGGATGCCGTCCAGGCCGCCCTTGGCATCGGCGCGGGCTTTCCAGTCGGCGCTGTCACCCACTTTCGGCGCGTTCAGCAGGCCCGTGCCATGGCAAGCGTTGCAGTGCTTGGCAACGATATCGTCACCGCTACGCGCTGCAGCACCGGCAGACGCCGTAGCCGCGGCGGCTACACCGGCGCACTCCTGGCCCGCGACACACACCTGACCGACCGGCTTGATGCGCTCGGCAACGGCTTCATCGGTAGTCGCCTGGGCGCCCATAGCCCACAGGGCCAATACGGCAGCCTTGGCTACCAGCATCTTGTTAGTCAGCTTCACCCTTAAACCCTCATCGTGGCTAGTATCGCTCGCGGCCACGGCTTGCCGGAGCGTCGCGCAGTATACCGAAAAGCATACCAACACGCTGCAGCGCCGCGCAGCAGGCGATCAGAAGTTGGCCGGCGTGGTGGCGCTGATCAGCCGCGCTGGCACCTCGAACGGATTGCGGAAACGGTGCGGACGCGTGCTGTCGAAGTAGTAGCTGTCACCCGCCTCGAGCACGAACACTTCTTCGCCCACCGTCAGCTCCAGCCGCCCCTCGACCAGCAGGCCGGCTTCCTCACCCTCGTGGCTATACATCTCGGCACCGGTATCCGAGCCCGGCGGATAGGTTTCGTCGAGAAAGGCGATATGCCGTCCCGGCAGGGCCCGCCCGACCAGCTTCATGCTCACCGCCCCACTGGACAGATCGGTCAGCTCATCGGCGCGATAGACCACCTGGGTGGGCTGCTCATCATCGACATCCAGGGAAAAGAACTCCACCAAGGACATGGGAATGCCGGCCAGCACCTTTTTCAGCGAGCTGATCGACGGGCTGACGCTGTTCTTCTCGATCATGGAAATGGTGCTGTTGGTGACACCGGCCCGCTTGGCCAGCTCACGTTGCGACAGCCCCTTGAGTTTACGGATGGTTTGCAGTCGAACACCAACGTCCAATGCGGGTTTCCTCCTCGGCAGGAATGCGTGCATTGCAAGTATGATGGCAACAGTGTTCAGTATTTACAACATGCTTGCCGGCATGATCGCCGCCGTTACCGCCACGCCCAGCCGTCAGGCCCCGCAATAGACACGTGGCACCCGCTTGAGGTTACAGAACAGCTGGTAGGGAATGCTGCCACTGAGCTGGGCCACTTCGCTGGCGGCAACCGCCCCGCCCCACAGTTCAACCCGGCTGCCCAGGCCGGCCTGCGGCAGGTCGCTGATATCCACGCAGAGCATGTCCATGGAGACCCTGCCGGCCAGGCGCGCCGGCTGCCCATCGACGCGGATTGGCGTACCGTCCGGGGCGTGACGCGGATAGCCATCGGCATACCCCATGGCCACTACGCCAATCCGCGTCGCGCGCGGGCAGACGAAGCGTGCGCCATAGCCCACCGGCTCGCCGGCAGGCAGCTCGCGTACGCTGATGATCCGCGACTCCAGGGTCATCACCGGGCGCAGTTGTGCCGCCTGAGGCTGTGCCCCGGTAAATGGCGTGGCGCCGTAGAGCATGATGCCGGGGCGCACCCAGTCGCTGGGCAGCTGCGGCCAGCCGAGGATGGCCGGCGAGTTGCACAGGCTGATCGCGCCGGGCAAGCCGCTGCGCGCCTGGTTGAACAGCGCCAGCTGCTCCTCGGTGCGCGAACAGTCCAGCTCATCGGCACGCGCCAGGTGGCTCATCAACACCACCTCACCGACCTGCCCGCAGGCCTTGAGGCGACGATAGGCCGCCGCGTACTCGGCGGCATGCAGGCCGACGCGGTGCATGCCACTGTCCAGCTTGAGCCATACGTTGAGCGGCTGTTGCAGACGCGCCTGCTCGATGATCGCCAACTGCCAGGGGGCATGCACCACGCACCACAAGCGATGCTGGTCAATCAGGGCCAGCTCGCTGCTGTCGAAAAAGCCCTCGAGCAGCAGGATCGGCGCGCTGATGCCCGCGTTGCGCAACTCCAGGGCTTCTTCAATACAGGCCACCGCATAGCCGTCGGCCAACCCGGCCAGCGCCTCGGCACAACGCAACGCGCCATGCCCATAGGCATCGGCCTTGATCACCGCCAGGGCCCGCGCACCGCTCAGTTCACGGGCCAGCCGGTAGTTGTGGCGCAGGGCTTGGAGATCGATCAGCGCACGAGCGGGACGCATGGCGGCAGGCTTTCCAGGCAGGGCCGCGCTACAGCGCGGCGGTCAGGGTCATTTCCACGCGCACACGCGGGTCGTAAAGCCGCGCCTCGACACAGGCACGCGCCGGGGCGGCGCCTTCGGCCACCCAGGCATCCCACTCCTCGTTCATCGCCGCATAGTCGGCCATGTCACGCAGGAAGATGGTCAGGCCGAGGATCTTCGACTTGTCGCTACCAGCCTCGGCCAATAGTCGGTCGATGTTGGCCAGGGTTTCACGGGTTTGCTGGCGGATATCGCCGGCATAGTCATCCGCCAGTTGCCCGGCGAGGTACACCGTGCCGTTGTGGATGACGATTTCGCTGTAGCGCTTTTCAGTGTGCAGGCGCTGGATGGACATGCCGGGTGTTCTCCTTGCTGTGGCCGTAACGGAAGATATCCAGGCCGTCGGGGCTGATTTGCGGACGCTTGCTGGCCATCAGGTCGGCGAGGAAGCGTCCACAGCCGCAGGCCATGGTCCAGCCAAGGGTACCGTGTCCGGTGTTGAGGAACAGGTTGCGATAGGGCGTGGCACCAACAATCGGCGTGCCGTCCGGGGTCGCCGGGCGCAGGCCGGCCCAGAACTCGGCTTGCGCCAGGTCGCCGCCCTGCGGGTAGAGATCGTTGGTGATCATCTCCAGGGTTTCGCGACGACGCGGGTTGAGCGACAGGTCGAAACCAGCGATCTCGGCCATGCCACCCACACGGATGCGCTGGTCGAAGCGGGTAATGGCTACCTTGTAGGTTTCATCAAGGATGGTCGAGGTCGGGGCCATGGCCGGATTGCGGATTGGTACGGTCAGCGAATAACCCTTCAGCGGGTAGACCGGCGCCTTGATGCCCAGCGGCCTGAGCAGTTGCGGGCTGTAGCTGCCCAGCGCCATCACGTAGCGGTCGGCGGTTTCCAGCTGACCATCCACCCACACGCCGTTGATACGGTCACCGGCGATATCCAGGCGCTCGATCGTGCAGCCAAAGCGAAACTCCACGCCGAGCTCCCTGGCCATCTGCGCCAGCTTGCTGGTGAACAGCTGGCAATCGCCGGTCTGGTCGTTGGGCAGGCGCAAGGCTCCGGCCAGCTTGTCTGCGACACCGGCCAGGGCCGGCTCGACGCGGGCAATGCCAGCGCGGTCCAGCACCTCATAGGGCACACCGGAGCGCTCCAGCACGGCGATGTCCTTGGCCGCCGCATCCAGTTGCGCCTGGGTACGGAACAGCTGGGTGGTGCCCAGCTGGCGGCCTTCGTAATCGATGCCGGTATCGGCACGCAGTTCGTCGAGGCAGTCGCGGCTGTACTCGGACAGACGCACCATGCGCTCCTTGTTCACCGCATAGCGGGCGGCCGTGCAGTTGCGCAGCATCTGCAGCATCCAGAAGTACTGCTGCGGATCGCCAGTCAGCTTGATGGCCAGCGGTGCGTGGCGCTGCAGGAGCCACTTGATGGCTTTCAGCGGAATACCCGGGGCCGCCCAGGGCGAGGCATAGCCCGGCGATACCTGGCCGGCGTTGGCGTAGCTGGTCTCCAGCGCCACCCCCGGCTGCCGTTCCAGCACGCTGACCTGAAACCCGGCACGCGCCAGGTAATAGGCGCTGGCCGTACCGATCACTCCACCACCCAGAACGAGCACCCGCATGACTGCCTCCCCGTCGGCCCCGCGTGCGGGCTGACGTTTGTTATTTTGCACGTGAGGGCAGTATAGGAAAGCGCAGGCAGGGATTTTCACTGTTTAACGCGGGCCTTTTGCGATTAAATCCGCCAGATAAGCCTTTTCACCTCAGCAGAAACAGGCCATTTCCGGTAAAAATGGCTTCCGAGCCAGTGGATTTTCTTGTTTAAACAGCACCCTGCGCCAGCCTGTCGCAGGGCCAGGAGCACGAGCCCATGCGTACCCAGCACCAGAGTCGCCGCGAACTGGACAAGATCGACCGCAACATCCTGCGCATTCTCCAGCAGGACGGACGCATCAGCTTCACCGAGCTGGGCGAGCGGGTCGGCCTGTCCACCACCCCCTGCACCGAGCGGGTCCGCCGCCTGGAGCGCGAAGGCATCATCATGGGCTACCACGCCCGGCTCAACCCGCAACAGCTCAAGGCCAGCCTGCTGGTGTTCGTGGAGATCAGCCTGGACTACAAGTCCGGCGACACCTTCGAGGAGTTCCGCCGCGCCGTACTCAAGCTGCCCCATGTGCTGGAGTGCCACCTGGTATCCGGCGACTTCGATTACCTGGTCAAGGCGCGTATCAACGAGATGGCCAGTTATCGCAAGCTGCTCGGCGACATCCTGCTCAAGCTGCCGCACGTGCGCGAGTCGAAGAGCTACATCGTCATGGAAGAGGTCAAGGAGTCGCTCAGCCTGCCGATTGCCGACTAGAGGATCATTGAAGCACTACCTGCCCTGGCCGCTTGTCGAGGAGGGCGGGCTGCGCCTATGCTTCGTTCGTTTTTCAAAACAATAAAATCAGGATTATGCACATGCGCCCCGTTCGCCAGCCGTCCCCGCAACCCGTGCACAGCGCCCACCACGCCGCCTCCTACTACGCTGCCACGGCCAACCGCCAGCTGGTATTGCCGACACTAGAAGGTCGCGAAGAAGCCGACGTGTGCATCATCGGCGGTGGCTTCTCCGGCCTCAACAGCGCCATCGAACTGGCCAAGCGCGGCCTCTCGGTGGTGCTGCTGGAAGCCCGGCAGATCGGCTGGGGCGCCAGCGGACGCAACGGTGGACAGCTGATTCGCGGCGTCGGCCACGGCCTCGAACAATTCAACGATGTGCTGGGCAGCGACGGTGTGCGCCGCCTGCAGCAGCTCGGTCTGGAGGCTGTAGAGCTGGTGCGCCAGCGGGTCGCGGAGTTTGCCATCGACTGCGACCTGACCTGGGGCTATTGCGACCTGGCCAACACCCCGGCCGACCTGGCCGGTTTCGTCGAGGACTACGAACACCTGCACAGCCTCGGCTACCGGCACAACCTGCGCCTGCTGCAAGCGCACGAGATGCACGAGGTGGTCGGCTCGACCCGTTACTGCGGCGGACTGATCGACATGGGCTCCGGCCATCTGCATCCGCTCAACCTGGCCCTGGGCGAAGCCGCCGCTGCCGCCAGCCTGGGGGTGCGCCTGTTCGAGCAGTCGCCGGTAACCCGTATCGAGCCCGGCAGCGAGGTACGCGTGCACTGCACCCGCGGCGAGGTCCGCGCACGCCAGCTGATCATTGCCTGCAATGCCTACCTCAATGACCTGGAACCCTACCTGGGCGGCAAGGTGCTGCCCGCCGGCAGCTATGTGATCGCCACCGAGCCGCTGCCGGAAGCCCTGGCCCGCGAGCTGATCCCGCAGAACATGGCGTTGTGCGACCAGCGCGTGGCCCTCGACTATTACCGGCTGTCCGCCGACCGCCGCCTGCTGTTCGGCGGCGCCTGCCACTACTCCGGCCGCGACCCGGCCAACCTCAGCGACTACATGCGGCCGAAGATGCTCAAGGTCTTCCCGCAGCTCGCCGACGTGGCCATCGACTACCACTGGGGCGGCATGATCGGCATCGGCGCCAACCGCCTGCCACAGATCGGCTGCCACCCGCAGCAGCGCAACCTGTTCTACGCCCAGGCGTATGCCGGGCACGGCCTGAACGCCACCCACCTGGCCGGCAAGCTGCTCGCCCAGGCGATCGCCGGCGAAGACGACAGCGACTTCCAGCTGTTCAACCGGGTACCGCACATCACCTTCCCTGGCGGCAAGCTGCTGCGCTCGCCCCTGCTGGCGCTGGGCATGAGCTGGTACCGCCTGCGCGAATACCTGCGCCGTTAAACGGCGCGAGAGCACTATTCGATCTCGAACAGCCCGTGGCGGATCTGCGCACCGGCCAGGCGCTGACGGATGTCGTCGTCGATGCGTGGATCGTCCGGCGCATAGAGCATCACCTGGCGATAGGCATTGACCCGGTTGATCTGCGGCCCAAGGTACTCCCAGACCACCCGGGTGCAGGCCGGGGTACGCCGGTCGCCGCTGGACACGCCGGTTTTCAGGCCATTGAGCCGGGTGATCCGACTCTTGAAGCTGGGTATGAGGATGGTCTGGCTCATTTCGTTGCCAGTCAGCGATTCGTAGTCCATGAGAAACAGGCGGTCCTGCAGGTAGAACGCGGCACCCAGGTAGCGACAACGCACCCACTCGTCGTTCTGCTCATCGCTGGCCCGCGAGGGTGCCTGGCGCTCCTGGCGCTCGAACAGGAAACGCCCACGCTCCTCGCGCAGCTGCACCAGCGACAGCAGGATGCGTCCCGGCACCGACATGCAGTGGGCGTATTCGAAGTAGTAGCCACAGTAGCGCGACAGGTCGCCGCCCAGTTCGCTCAACGGTTGCAGCAGCTCCAGCAGGGGGTCGCGCGGTGCCTTGCCGACCTGGCCATGGCGCACGCCGAGCAGCGCCGCGAACTGCTCGCCCGGCAGCCCCAGCTCGTAAGGCTCGACGCCGAAGAAATCGCAGATACGCTTGAGGTTGTGCGCCGTCGGCTGGCTGTGTCCGGCCAGGTAGCGATTGAACTGGGCGCGATTGATGGCCAGCTTGCGGCACACCTCGGCAATCGAGCGGTAGTGGCTGCACAACAGCTTGAGATTGCTGCCCAGGTATTCGGACATGGCGTGGCTCCCGTGGCATGCGGCAGAAAAGTGATGCACATGATGCGACTCTAGCATCAACTCGCATCATCGCGCCGCAACCCGCGAAATTGCCGGGCGCCCACCGCCTGGCCAACCATTGCGGTTGGCGCCGTACGCCCTACCACACAACAACAAGAGAGACTCACCCGCCATGCTCGACATTCTCAACGACCTGATCTGGAGCAAGCTGCTGATCGTCATGCTGATCGGCCTTGGTCTGTATTTCACCCTCGCCTCACGCTTCGTACAGTTCCGCTACTTCGGCAGCATGTTTCATATCTTCGCCGAAGCCTTTCAGCGCCAGCGTGGCCAGCTCAGCTCGTTCCAGGCGCTGATGCTCTCGGTCGCCGGACGGGTAGGTGCCGGCAACATTGCCGGCGTTTCCGTGGCCATCATGCTGGGCGGCCCGGGCGCCATCTTCTGGATGTGGGTGGTCGCCCTGGTGGGCATGGCCACCAGCTACTTCGAATGTTCGCTGGCCCAGCTGTACAAGCGCCGCGAAGCAGACGGCACCTATCGCGGCGGCCCGGCTTTCTACATCCAGCACGGCCTGGGTCAGCGCTGGCTGGGCATCCTGGTGTCGATCCTGCTGCTGGTGACCTTCGGCTTCGGCTTCAACGCCGTACAGTCCTATACCGTGGCTACCTCGCTGCACGACACCTTCGGTGTACCGACCCTGGCCAGCGGCCTGGCGCTGACCGCCGTGATCGGTCTGATCATCTTCGGCGGCATTCGCCGCATCGCCAAATGGGCGGACGTACTGGTCCCGCTGATGGCACTGTCCTACCTGGGCATGGCCCTGTTCGTCATCGTCAGCCGCTTTGATGCCATTCCGCAGGCCTTCGCGCTGATCTTCAACAGTGCCTTTGGCCTGGAGCCGGCATTTGCCGGCGGCATTGGCGCGGCCATCCTGATGGGCGTCAAGCGCGGGCTGTTCTCCAATGAGGCCGGGCTGGGCAGTGCGCCCAACGTGGCGGCCGTGGCCGAGGTCAAGCACCCGGTCGCCCAGGGCATCGTGCAATCGCTCAGCGTCTTCATCGACACCATCGTGCTGTGCAGCTGCACGGCGCTGATCATCCTGCTCTCCGGGGTGTTCCAGCCAGGTACCGAGGTCGCCGGCGTGGTCCTGACGCAGACCGCCATGGCCAGTGTGGTCGGCGAGTGGGGCCGGGTATTCGTCAGCCTGGCGCTGCTGCTGTTCGTCTTCACCACGCTGATCTACAACTACTACCTGGGCGAGAACGCGCTGGGTTTCTTCAGCCAGCAGCGCACACCCATCATCGTTTATCGCGTGCTGGTCGTGCTGCTGGTGCTATGGGGCTCGGTACAGGACCTCGGCACAGTCTTCGCCTTTGCCGACGTGACCATGGGCCTGTTGGCCATCGCCAACCTGGTGGCCCTGGCCCTGCTGTTCAAGGTCGGCCTGCGCCTGATGCGCGACTACGACCAGCAGATCCGTGCCGGCATCCCGTCTCCCGTGCTGGATCCCCGGCAGTTCGCTGACCTCGATCTCGATCCGCAGGCATGGCCGGCACGGCACGCCGACTGATAGCGCAGTACACTGAAACGATGCGATCACGAAGGGGCTGCGGCCCCTTCGTTCATTACCCAAGGCAAGAGAGTATCCAGCATGGCCTGCAACAATCTCATGGTCCTGTATAGCGGCGGTACGATCGGCATGCAGATGACCGCCGAAGGGCTGGCCCCGGCCTCAGGCCTGGAAGCGCTGCTGCGCGCTCGGCTGGCCGAGCAGCATGACGGGTTGCCGCACTGGCGCTTTCGCGAGCTGCAACCGCTGCTGGACAGCGCCAACATGACCCAGGCGAACTGGCTGGCCCTGGCCGACGCGGTGCGCCAGGCGGTGGATGAGGACGGCTGCGACGGCGTGCTGCTGCTGCACGGCACCGACACCCTGGCCTACAGTGCGGCAGCCCTGAGTTTCCTGCTGCTCGGCCTGCCGGTACCGCTGCTGTTGACTGGCGCCATGCTGCCGGTCAGCAGCAGCGGCAGCGATGCCTGGGGCAATCTGTTTGGTGCGCTGCGCCGCCTGCAGGCGGGTATCCCACCAGGGGTCTACCTGTACTTCCACGATCGCCTGCTGCATGGCGCACGCGCCAGCAAACTGAGCAGTGACGCCTTCGATGCCTTTGCCGAACTGCCACGCCTGCGCCAGGGTGCACACGCCAGTGCCTGGCCAGCCAGCCTGAGTTATCGCCAGCCGCGCCAGCCGGTGCGCCTGGCCGTATTGCCGCTGCATCCCGGCTTCGACGCCAGCCTGCTGCGCGCCCTGCTCGAGAACGGCGTGCGCGGCGTGGTGCTGGAGTGCTATGGCAGCGGCACCGGCCCGGCCGACGATCCGCTGCTGCTAGAGGTGCTGCGCGAAGCACACGCTCGCGGCGTGGTGCTGCTGGCCATCAGCCAGTGCCTGCACGGACATATCGACTTCGCCGTGTATGCCGCCGGCAGCCAGCTGGCCGCCTGCGGCCTGCTCAGCGGCGGCGGCATGACCCGTGAAGCTGCGCTCGGCAAGCTATTCGCCCTGCTCGGCGCCGGCCTCGGCCAGGCCGACGTGGAGCACTGGCTGAGCCTCGACCTGTGTGGCGAACGCCTCGACGACACGGCCAGTTAGAACACCGACCAGCCGATGCGCTCACTGAGCAACTCCAGCGCCCGCATGCCGGCCAGCGAGTTGCCGGCTGCATTCAGCTCCGGCGACCACACGCACACGCTGAAGCGCCCCGGCACCACCGCCACGATACCACCACCCACCCCACTCTTGCCGGGCAGGCCGACGCGGTAGGCAAAGTTACCGGCCTCGTCGTACAGCCCGCTGGTGGCCATCAGTGCATTGACCTGGCGTGCCTGGCGGGCACTGAGGATCTGCTCGCCGCTGTGCTTGCAGAATCCCTGGTTGGCCAGGAAGCAGAAGGCCCGGGCCAGATCGACACAGCTCATGCTTAGCGCACAGCAGCTGAAGTAACTGCGCAGCACCGCCTCGACCTCGTTGTGAAAATTGCCGAAGGATTGCATCAGGTAGGCCGCCGCGGCGTTACGGGCCCGATGCTGGTACTCCGACTCGGCCACGCGCGGGTCGACTTGCACCAGTGGGTTACCGGCCAGGCGCCGCACGAAGTCGCGCATGGACAGCGCCGGCGCAGCAAAGCGCGACTGGTTGATGTCGCAGATCACCAGCGCGCCGGCATTGATGAACGGATTGCGCGGCTTGCCGCGCTCGAACTCCAGCTGCACCAGCGAATTGAAGGGCTGCCCCGACGGTTCGTGGCCGAGGCGCTGCCAGATCGCCTCGCCGCTGTGCTGGATGGCCTGCACCAGACTGAACACCTTGGAAATGCTCTGGATGGAAAAGCGCGTCTGCGCATCACCGGCATACGCCAGCTGGCCGTCATTGCTGTACACGGCAATCCCCAGCTGGCCGGGTGCGACCGCCGCCAGCGCCGGAATGTAGTCGGCAACCCGTCCCTGGCCAAGCAGCGGACGGACTTCCTCGAGAATGTCATTGAGCAGCTCTTGCATGCAGCACTCGCAACGGCGGCCGGCTGGCCCGGATAGTGGCTGGTAGACGCCCGTCTGCGGCCGGACGGCACGGGCAGGGCGCGCACGCTACAGGGAACCGGCAAGTCACAACAGCGTTATGCCGATTCGGCATGGGTCAGCGGATAACGGCATTGGCCCTGCATCGCTGCAGGCCCTAGCCTATGGGGCATCGCGGCATTTTCCGTTCCCTCAAGAGCCTTGCTCATCATGTCCTCTGCTGCATCCTGCCGGGTTGAAAAAGACCTGCTCGGCACCCTCGAAGTACCCGCCGACGCCTACTACGGTATCCAGACCCTGCGCGCCCTGCACAACTTCCGCCTGACCGGCGTGCCGCTGTCGCACTACCCGAAACTGGTGATCGGCCTGGCCATGGTCAAGCAGGCCGCCGCTGACGCCAACCGCAGCCTTGGCCACCTTTCGGCGGCCAAGCACACGGCAATCAGCACGGCCTGCGCGCGCATCATCCAGGGCGAGTTCCACGACCAGTTCGTGGTCGACATGATCCAGGGCGGCGCCGGCACCTCGACCAACATGAACGCCAACGAGGTCATCGCCAACATCGCCCTGGAAGCCATGGGCCATGACAAGGGCGAATACCAGTACCTGCACCCGAACAACGACGTGAACATGGCGCAGTCGACCAACGACGCCTACCCCACGGCCATTCGTGTCGGCCTGCTGCTCGGCCACGACAGCCTGCTCAACGCACTGGACAAGCTGATCCAGGCACTGGCCGCCAAGGGCCTGGAATTCGGCCACGTACTGAAGATGGGCCGCACCCAGCTGCAGGACGCCGTGCCGATGACCCTCGGCCAGGAGTTCCGCGCCTTTGCCACCACCCTTGGCGAAGACCTGCAGCACCTGAAGATGCTGGCCCCCACCCTGCTCCACGAGGTCAACCTCGGCGGCACCGCCATCGGCACCGGCATCAACGCCGACCCGGCCTACCAGAAGCTCGCCGTGGAACGCCTCGCGGTGATCAGCGGCCACCCGGTCAAGCCAGCCGCCGACCTGATCGAAGCCACCAGCGACATGGGCGCCTTCGTGCTGTTCTCCGGCATGCTCAAGCGCACCGCAGTCAAGCTGTCGAAGATCTGCAACGACCTGCGCCTGCTGTCCAGCGGGCCGCGCACCGGCATCAACGAAATCAACCTGCCGGCGCGCCAGCCGGGCAGCTCGATCATGCCCGGCAAGGTCAACCCGGTGATCCCCGAGGCGGTGAACATGGTCGCCTTCGAAGTGATCGGCAACGACCTGGCGCTGACCATGGCCGCCGAGGGCGGCCAGCTGCAGCTGAACGTGATGGAGCCGCTGATCGCCTACAAGGTGCTCGACTCGATCCGCCTGCTGACCCGCGCCATGGACATGCTGCGCGAGCTGTGCATCGACGGCATCAGCGCCAACGAGCAGCGCTGCCGCGAGCTGATGGAGAACTCCATCGGCCTGGTCACCGCGCTGAACCCCTACATTGGCTATGAAAACGCCACACGCATCGCCAAGACCGCGCTGGACAGCGGGCGTGGCGTGCTGGAACTGGTCCGTGCAGAACAACTGCTGGACGACACCACCCTGGCCGACATCCTGCGCCCGGAAAACATGATCGCGCCACGCCTGGTACCCCTGCAGGCCTGATCGAGGAGAACCCCCATGTACGCAACCCAGCACCCCGCCCTGCCCACCCTGTGCGCCATCGAGCCGCCGCGCCGCGTCTGGCCCAGCCAGGGCCGCCGCGCACCGAGCAGCCCGGCAGCCCCGGCACTGAGCCTGGCCAGCAGCAATCCGCGGCCCAGCTACCAGGATATCTGGCCGCTGCTGCGCATTGCCTGACAGCGCCGGCTACTTGGTGAGAATCAGCTTGTTCTGCCGGGTCAGGCGCAGGCTGTAGTAGCAGCCGTTGTGCTCGATCAACAGCGCCTGCGCCGCGCCGAGCAGCTCACGGCTGCTCAGGCAACGCGGCAGGCTGTTGACAGGCTCGGCCTGACGCAGCGCGGTAGACTGTTGTCGCTGGCGAGTAACGGGCATGCAGGCTTCCCTCAGGTCATTCCGGGACATAGATCATCGAGCCGTCCTTGAGGCGATAGGCCACCCCGGCCTTGGCACCTTCGCCCTGGCCGATCTCGCCACTGGCCTTGTAGTGCTGCAGGGTTTCACCCTGCTTGATCAGCACTTCCATGTTGGCCTCGCCGGGGTTCTTGATCAGCGTGTAGTCATCCTGGCTGAAGGCATTCACCGGGTTGTTGGCCACCGCCAGCAACAGTGCGGCGATGATCACCAGGAATACGTCGATCAGGTTGACCACCGAGAGAATCGGATCGTCGGCTTCAGCCTCCTCCAGCAGGCGCAGGCTCATCAGGCAGCCTCCGTAGCCAGCTCATGGGCTGCCGCGGCCAGCGGCTCGCTGGCGGCCAGGCCCTGGCTGCGCTGCGCCTGGCCGATCAGCACCAGCTCCTCGGCGTACCAGCGCCGACGCACATTGACGACCCAGTAGGTGAGCGACGCGGCCAGCAGCGAGAGGATCACCGCGGAAAATGCCACCGTGAGGTTGTCGCTGACCTGCGCCAGCTCGCCACTGGCCAGCGACTTGAGCGCCGGGCCCATGGGGATCATGGTTGCCACCAGACCGAGCATCGGCGTCACGCGGGTCACGATACGCGGTGCTTCCAGGCGCTTGAAGGCCAGGGTTTCCAGCTCCACCGCGGTCATCGTCGGTGCGGCTCGCCAGCTCTGCAGCAGGTCGAAGGCCGGCGCCTGGCCGCGCCGCCGCTGACGGCTCTGCCAGAGGAAGGCGCCCAGCGCATAGAAGGCGTAGAAAAACATCAGCAGCACGGCCAGCAGCACCGGCAGCATGAACAGCTGGCTGGCACTGTACAGCGCACTCTCGATCATCAGTTGCAGGGACATCTAAACAGTCTCCGGGGGTCAGTAGGTCAGGGTTGGCAGGCGACGGTGCGCCTGACGGAATGCGCCGCCGGCCATGGCCAGCAGAATCAGCAACAGGCCGAGCAGCGCCGTGAAATCCAGCGGACTGGGCGACGCCTGGGGAGCCGGCTGTTCTTCCAGACGCGGTCCCTGCACCGTTTGCAAGGTGGCCTCCGCCTGTGCGCCAGCGTTTACCTCGGCTGCCGGAGCCGCCGCAGGCTGCAGGCCGAAACCCGCGGCCGCCGCGCCGAGGTATTCCTTGAAGCGCGCGTTATCGCTACGTACGTCATAACGCTCGGCCAAGGCCTGGTAACGCTCGGCGAGTTCCTGCAGGGTCTGTGCGTCGGTACTCCAGTACTCCTTGCGCGCGGCCTCCAGCAGGCGCTCGATCAACTGTGCCTGGGCCTGCGGGTTGTGCTGTTCGAACCACTCATTGATCTGCAGCTGGTAGGTGTCGTCGACATAGACCTCCTTGTAGGCCTGCCACTGGTCGTCACGCACGGTTTCCGGCGCCGTCACCTCCCAGCCCCACAGGTTGTTGGCGCTGCCCAGCACTTCCAGGGTGCCGCTGTAGCCCTCTGCCTGAACCTGCTTGATCCAGCCGGGATGCAGGTAGCGGGTACGCAGGTCGCGGGCCAGGAAAGCGCCGGCGGTTTCACTGCGCGGGTTGTCGGCATCGCGCAGGTTGCTGATGTACAGCTCGGGTGAGCGGCCATCCAGATGACGCACCGCCAGGCCGATACCGCCCAGGTACTGGAAGGGGTCATCGGTGGTGAGCATGCCGTAGAGGTTGGAGGAACGTGACAGCACGGCGCCCTCGACACCGCGCAGCTGCTCGGCATACAGATTGACCTGGGCCTTTTCGCCCCAGCGCGCGCTGTCCGGGCCGTAGGCGAACTGCATACGCTCCAGATACAGCTGCGCCAGCTTGGCGTCGCCGCCGGCACGATCCTGCCCGCCTCCGGACTGTTCGCCAAAGCTGTCACTGGCCAGGGTCGCCTCCTCCAGGCCGGTGCCATAGGCCCCGGACTCCGAGGAGAAGATCCGCGTACGCGCCGCCAGGCGCGCTTCCTCGGCCGACAGGCCGGCCGCGCGCAACTGCTGTTCGATCGCCGCGCTATTGGCTGCCAGGGCGTTGTCCGGTTCGTCCAGATCACTGGCCTGGGCGGCCGCCTGAGCCAGCCAGTGCATGACCTGGGGGAACTGGTCGCGGTACAGGCCGGTGGCGGAAATCACCGTATCCACCCGCGGACGCTTGAGCTCGCTGGCTGGAATCAGCTCGATACCAATCACCCGACCGCCGGCATCCCACTGCGGGCGGAAGCCCATCAGCGCCAGCACCTGGGCTTCCAGCAGGCCGAAGTGGCGCATGGTTTCCACCGACCACAGCGTGAAGGCCAGCTTGCGTGGATATTCCCCGTGGCTCTGGCGGTGCTGGTCGAGCAGGCGCTGAGCCGCCAGCTGCCCCGCTTGCCAGGCCTCGCGGGTGGGAATACGCGACGGATCGAAGCCATACAGGTTACGTCCGGTAGGCAGGCTGTCGGGGTTCTTGATCGGGTCGCCACCATAGGAACTGGCGATATGCCGGCCCTGCAAGGCCTGGAAGTAGCCATGCAACTCCTGGTCGTTGGCCAGTTGCTGCCAATACCTGCGGCCCTGCTCGAGCAACTCAGCAAGCGCCGGGTCACCCGTCCATGGCTGGCCCTGGCGCACATGACGATCCAACACCTGCCAGAGCGGCGTGCTCTTGAGCTGTGCATAGTCGACCAGTAGCAACTCTTCCGGATCATCTGGCGCCAGGGCCTGCAGCAAGGGCTTGCCGAGCATCTGCTGCACGGTGGACAGGCGCAGGTCGCTGTCCGCCGGCACGCCGAAGCGCGCCAGGCCAAGCGGTTGCTGCTGCAGGGCCAGGTCGTGCAGGTGCAGGTGCAGATCGTCGACCAGCACCTGCATGTCCAGCCCCGGTGCGCTCAGCTCGACGCCCAGGTCGAGGTCCAGCTTGAGCTCGCCGGCCAGCGCACGGATGCGCGCGGCCGTGGCGCTACGCACTTCGCCCGGCGTCATGGTCAGCCACTGGTGCAGCAGGTCGTGCAGCTCGTTGAGGCGGCCATGCAGGCCCGCCGGGCCGAACGACGGGGTGTTGTGACTGAGGATCAGCGCTCGCCCACGGCGCTTGGCCTGCAAGGCCTCACCGATGTTGTCGACGATGTACGGGTAGAGCACCGGAATGTCGCCGAGCACCAGGTAGGGATAGTCCAGCACATCCAGGCCGCGCTCCTTGCCCGGTTGCCATTCGGCACTGCCGTGGGTGCCGAAGTGCACCAGGGCATCGACCTTCTGCTGCTCACGCAGCCACAGGTAGGCCGCCAGGTAGCTGTGCGATGGCGGCGCCTTGGTGTCGTGGTACAGCGCACGCTCCCGGTCGTCGAGGCGCTCGCCCCGCGGCGGTTGCGGCATCAGCACGTGCTTGCCCAACTGCAGCCGGGGGATGACAAAGAAGGCCTGCGTGCCCTCGCGCAGTACCAGGCCGGCCTGTTCCGGCTCGCCCCAGCGCTGCACGATCTGCGTCTGCAGCGCGGCCGGCAGGCTGGCGAACCAGGCCCGATAATCGGCCAGCGGCAGGCGCCCGGCGCGGTCGCGCGCCAGCAGACCCGGCAACTGGTCATCGCGATAGAAGGGTGCCAGCAACCCGCTGAGTTCTTCGATCAGTTGTTGCTCGTCGAGCGTTTTTACGTCGTAGCCACGTTCGGCGTAGGCGGCCAGCAAAGCCTCCAGGCTGCGCGGCACATTGAGGAAGGACGCCCCGAGGTTCTTCTCCCCCGGCGGGTAGTTGTAGAACAACAACGCACTGCGCACCTCGGCCGGCGCCAGGCGCTGCAGGCGTGCCAGGCGCAGCGCCTTGTCCACCACCGCCTGCAGCTGGCGGTCGATGGGCAGGATGTCGCCATCCGCCTGGCGCGTGCTGGCAGCCACCAGCGGATCGATCAACCCGGCGTATTCAGCCTGTGCCAGGTAGAAGGGGATGTCGACCACCTCGATGCCCTGTGCATCGGCCTGCCAGTCGGCTTCCTCGCCAGCCCGGTAAGGCATGGCCTGCAGAACCGGCATGCCCAGCGCGTCGAACTCGGCCTTGCGGCCGTTGGCATTGAGCATGATCTGCATGTTGATCAGCACATCACCGCGCGGCTTGCCCTGGTAGGCCAGCAACTGGCTGATCTCGCCATTGCCCATGGCGCTGGTGTACATCGGCACCGCCAGGGCACCGGCGGCTTCCAGGCGGGCAATCGTCGCATCAATGAAGCCGGTCAGCCCGGCGTCCATGTAGGCCTTGTGAAACAGCACGCCGATCACCGGCGTCGCAGGCTGCAGACCAACCCCCTTCCAGCGCGCATAGCTGTCCAGGTCAGTGAACAGGCGTCCCTGGGCCTGCGGGTGGTAGATGGCAAACGGCGGGTGGATTTCCGGCGCGGCACAGTCCTGTGCCGTGCGTGCCTGCAGCTGCGCCGCCAGGCGACAGAAGAAGCCGGCAAAATTGCCGGGGCCGCCGTTGCTGTAGTAACGGTCCAGCTGCTCAACCAGTTCGCCAGGCAGCTGGTTGCTGCGGCTACCATCACGCCGCAACCACAGCCAGGGCAAGGCCTGCCCTTCCAGCAGCGGCGCGGCACGCTGCTGGGCGAGGGCCTGAGAAGCACCATAGGGCGCATCGATGATCAGCAGGTCATACTCGGCCAGCGCCTCGCGACTGGGCAGCAGGCCGGGCGCGTCGAGCATGCGGTAGTCGAGCTGCAAACCCGCCGCCTCGGCCAGCGGGCGCAGTTTCTCGAACTTGCCGGCCTGCACCGGAGCCGCGGCGAGAAACAGCAGGCGCTGTTCAGCTACGGCTGTCCCGCAGGACAGCAGCAGGCACAGCCAGCACAGGGCGAGGCGGCGCGGCGTGCACAGCCAGGAACGCCTGATCGCCCGGTACCACGGAAGTCTGTGCCGGATGCTCATCAGAAACTGGCCTCCAGCCCCAGCCACAAGGTACGCCCGTCTTCGACATAGCCGAACAGCTCGGACTTGTCCTCCAGGCGCAGGTCGCCGGCATTGTTCAGCCCGGCGCGCAGGGTCAGGTGCTCGTCGACCCGGTAACTGCCGCTCAGGTTGACCAGGCTGTAGGCGGGAGCACGCTTGAGCTGGCCGGCCGCATTCTGCAGCGTCTGCTGGCCGATGTATTGCCATTCCAGCTCGGCGCCCCAGGCCCCCTGCTGCCATGCCAGACTCGGCGTGGCACTGAACTCGGGACGCCCGGTGAGCTTGTCATCGCTGTCACGATCTCGCGCATCCAGCCAGGTCATGCTGCTGGCCAGGCTGAAACCGCCACCCAGCGCGCGGCGCAAGGCGACCTCCAGCCCGTCGATACGCGCCTCGGAAATATTGTCGTACTGATAGATGCTGCGCGGCCCGACCCTACGCAGCAGGTTGTAGTAGATGAGGTCCTTGATCTCGCTGCGGAACAGCGTAGCCGTGTAGGCACTCTGCTCATCCCGCCAGTCCGCGCCGATCTCCCAGGAGCGACTGGTTTCCGGCTGGATGTCGGCATTGCCGAGGAAGGTGTGCGGGCCTTCGGCACCGACATAGTTGGGGGAGATTTGCTTGAGGGTGGGCGCACGGAAGGCTTCACCATAGCCACCCTTGATAGTCAGCTCGGGGCTGGCCCGCCATACCAGGTAAGCACGCGGGCTGGACTCGCTGCCAAAGATCGCGTGGTGATCGAGGCGCGTACCCAGGGTCAGCGCCCAGTCATCGGCCAGGGCGATTTCGTCCTGCACATACAGCGCCTTGTGCAGAGCGCTGTCAGAGCCGCCCGTCAGGCCGGCATTTTCCAGAAACTCTTCGCGACGCTCGGCACCCAGCGTCAGGCTGTGGCTGTCGCCCAGGGCAAACGCCAGGTTGCCGTCCCACACCCGGTCTTCCAGACGCTGCGGGCGAGTGGGCGCGATGTTGTTGCTGCGCTTGTTGTTCACCTCGAACTCCGCCTCGCTGTAGCGCAGCTCGCTACGCAGTAGCGACCAGTCGGCCTGCCAGGTCAGCGCATCCTGGCGCCGCTGCAGATCGTAGGTATCCAGGTAGTAGGGACGAGCCGGCAGCCGGGTATTCTGCTCGTGACGCCGACGGGTTTCCTCGCTGCGCAGCATGTCCAGCTGCAGGCGCTGACCTTCGCCGGGGGTAAAGCCCAGGCGCAGGTTGCCGCTCTGTCGGTCCTGCCCCTCGATATCGCTGGTCGCCTTGTTTTCCGGACGCGGCGTGGGCGCACGACGTCGGTCTTCCACACCCAGCGCCAGATCGAACCACTCGCCCAGCGGGCCACTGGCGCTGGCCGACATCTGATGGCCGTCGCCGGCCGGCCCCTCGCCCAGCTCACCTCGCACGCTGGCGCCGCCATGCCACTGCTGGCCACCCTTGCGCGTGATGATATTGATCACCCCACCCACTGCCTCGGAACCGTAGAGCGCTGACATCGGCCCGCGCACCACCTCGATACGCTCGATCTGCTCCATGGCGACCCAGCCGTACTGGTAGTCGGAATGACCAATGGTGTCGTCGGTGGAGGAAATACGCCGGCCATCGATCAGCACCAGGGTGTGCCGGTCTTCCGCACCACGGATGCTCAGGGTCTTGCGCCCGCCCACCTGGCGCCCGTTGAGGCTCAACCCAGGCACGCCACGCAGGGCTTCCAGCAGGTTGCCGGCACCACGCGCCTTGATCTGCTCGGCGGTGATCACACTCACCGAGGCCGGAGCATCGGCCAGGCTGTGCTCGCTGCGCGAAGCCGTGACGACCAGGGGATTGAGTTCAGTAACGGGGGCGGCCTGGGCCATGGACGCCATCAGACAAGCAAGAGTTAACGCCGGCTTACGCATATCCAACCTCGGGAGGACTGATTCGCGGCTGGCTTGGGCAACAGACCCTGGCTGGCTGGGGGAAAGCACCTGGATGCGGTTATCGCTTCAGGATCAATAACGGATGGCGAGATTAAATATAATTATTCTCATTTGCAATGCATTCGAATGCGACGCCCTGTCACAGGTTGAATTCGCCGCACAGGCCACTACGCTGAAAAAACCCTTACCTGGAGTGCCCCGCATGTCCGACCATCGCACCTACAAGAAGATCGAGCTGGTTGGCAGCTCAAAGCTCAGCATCGAGGACGCCATCGGCAATGCCCTCGCCGAGTGTGCCAAGAGCGTGCGGCACATGGACTGGTTCGAGGTGGTGGAAACCCGCGGTCATATCGTTGACGGCAAGGTTGGCCATTATCAGGTTACCCTCAAGGTTGGCTTCCGACTGGCCGACAGCTGATTACCTACCCAAGGAGCAACCCGATGCGCACACTGATCATTGCCAGCAGCCTGTGCCTGCTCGCTGGCCAGGCCCTCGCCGCCGGCAAGGACTGCGAAGAACTCAAGGCGGAAATCGCCGCCAAGCTGGATGCCAAGGGCGTCACCGGCTACAGCCTGGAAATCGTTGCACAGGGCACGGTGATCGGCGCGCAGGTGGTCGGCCGCTGCGAAATGGGCAGCAAGGAAATCCTCTACGTCCACCAGCCCTTCTAAGCGACCAGGCTTGCACGCACGCGGCGCCCCGGCTCAGAAGGTCCCGCAGCGCAGCACGCGGGCCTTCGCCAGCACCCGGCCATCGGCATCGCGTAACTGGCCGGCTACGCGATAGCCGCCATGCTGCCAGGCCTGCACCTGGTAGCGCTGGTCGGCGGCAAAGTCGGCATAGCGCAGCTGCAATTCACAGGTTCGCCACTGTGGCTCACGCAGCTCGCCGCCACCGTGCTGCTCAAACTGAAAGCGCAGCAGCAGGCTGTGCGCTCCCGGAGACAGTTGGAAAAAGCGTCCATCCGCCACCCGCTGGCCGTCCAGGCGTTGCGCCATCAGCACTTCGCCCGGACGTGCCGCTACGCTGACCCAGGCCATGCCGGGCAGCGCCGGCGGCAGCGGGGCGGCACAGGCCTGCAACAGCAGGGCGGGTACAATCAGCCGGGCAAGACGCCGCATGCGTATCACCTCCCTTAGCGCCCCAGGTCTTCCAGCAGGTACTGGTCCTTGAGACGTACATAATTGTTGGCGCTGTAGCGGAAGAAGCCGCGCTCCTGCTCGGTCAGCGCACGGGCCTGGCGTACCGGGTTACCCAGGTACAAAAAGCCACTGACCAGACGCTTGCCTGGCGGCACCAGGCTGCCGGCGGCGATGATCACCTCGTCCTCGACCTGCGCACCGTCCATGATGATCGCGCCCATGCCCACCAGCACCCGGTCGCCCAGGGTGCAGCCGTGCAGGGTGACATTGTGGCCGACCGTGACGTCCTCGCCGACCTGCAGCGGCCAGCCCTGCGGATTGAATGGCCCGGCGTGGGTGATGTGCAGCACGCTGCCATCCTGCACGCTGCTGCGCGCTCCAATGCGGATCGGCTGCATGTCGCCACGGATCACCGCCTGCGGCCAGACCGAGCAGTCATCGCCCATTACCACGTCGCCCAGCACCACCGCGCTGGGGTCGACGAACACCCGCTCGCCCAGCTGCGGGGTCATGTCCTGAAATGTTCTGATGGCCACGATAGTGATCTCCAAAGTCAGTCGACCCAGGGTTTGTAATAAGATGCTGGCATTCCCAGGGCCGGTTGTCGCCGCCTGTCGGCAACTCCCGGTGATTCCGGCGTCCCTGCGCCGATACGATTCAAGGTGCCATCGTGACTGCGACCAACCCGCTGCTGCAAGACTTCGACCTGCCGCCCTATTCCCAGATCAAGCCCGAGCACGTCGAGCCGGCCATCGAGCAGATCCTCGCCGACAACCGCGCCGCCATCACCAGCCTGCTGCAAACCCAGCAGGCCCAGCCGAGCTGGGACGGCCTGGTGCTGGCGCTGGACGAGCTGCATGCGCGCCTGGGCCGCGCCTGGAGCCCGGTCAGCCACCTCAATGCCGTATGCAACAGTGCCGAGCTGCGCGCCGCCTACGAGGCCTGCCTGCCCAAGCTGTCCGAGTACTGGACCGAGCTGGGCCAGAACCAGGCGCTCTGCCAAGCCTACAAGGCACTGGCGAGCAGCCCCGCGGCAGTCGGCTTCGAGGTGGCGCAGAAGACCATCCTCGAACATACGCTGCGCGACTTCCGCCTGTCCGGCATCGACCTACCGCCGGCCGAACAGCAGCGCTACGGCGAGATCCAGATGAAGCTCTCCGAGCTGACCAGCCGCTTCTCCAACCAGCTGCTCGACGCTACCCAGGCCTGGACCAAGGCAGTCGCCGATGAAGCCCAGCTGGCCGGCCTGCCGGACTCGGCCAAGGCGCAGATGGCCCAGGCGGCCAAGGCCAAGGGCCTGGACGGCTGGCTGATCAGCCTGGAATTCCCCAGCTACTACGCGGTGATGACCTACGCCGACGACCGTGCCCTGCGCGAAGAGGTCTACACCGCCTACTGCACCCGCGCCTCCGACCAGGGGCCGCATGCCGGGCAGTTCGACAACGGCCCGCTGATGGAACAGATCCTCGACCTGCGCCAGGAGCTGGCGCATCTGCTCGGCTTCGCCCACTACGGCGAGCTGTCCCTGGCCAGCAAGATGGCCGACTCCACCGAGCAGGTGCTGCACTTCCTGCGTGACCTGGCGGTGCGCAGCAAGCCCTTCGCCCAGCGCGACCTCGATGAACTGCGCGCCTTCGCCGCCGAACAGGGCTGCGCGGACCTTGCAAGCTGGGACACCGGCTACTACGCCGAGAAGCTGCGCCAGAGTCGCTACAGCCTTTCCCAGGAGCAGGTGCGCGCCTGGTTCCCGATCGACAAGGTACTCTCCGGCCTGTTCGCCATCGTGCAGAAGCTCTATGGCATCGAGATTCATGAACTTAAGGATTTCGACAGCTGGCACCCGGATGTACGGCTGTTCGAGATCCGCGAGAACGGTGCGCACGTCGGACGCTTCTTCTTCGACCTCTACGCCCGCGCCAACAAGCGCGGCGGCGCCTGGATGGATGGCGCGCGCGACAAGCGCCGCTCGGCCGCTGGCGAGCTGATCAGCCCGGTGGCCAACCTGGTGTGCAACTTCACGCCTGCGGTGCAAGGCCAGCCGGCGCTGCTGACCCACGACGAGGTCACCACGCTGTTCCATGAGTTCGGTCACGGCCTGCACCACCTGCTGACCCGTATCGAACATGCCGGTGTGTCCGGCATCAACGGCGTGGCCTGGGATGCCGTCGAGTTGCCCAGTCAGTTCATGGAGAACTGGTGCTGGGAGCCCGAGGGCCTGGCGCTGATCTCCGGCCACTTCGAAACGGGCGAGCCGCTGCCCAAGGACCTGCTGGACAAAATGCTGGCGGCGAAGAACTTCCAGTCCGGGCTGATGATGGTGCGCCAGCTGGAGTTCTCGCTGTTCGACTTCGAGTTGCATGCCACGCACGGCGATGGCCGCAGCGTACTGCAGGTGCTGGAGAGCGTACGTGATCAGGTAGCGGTGATGCGCCCGCCGGCCTTCAACCGCTTCGCCAACAGCTTCGCGCATATCTTCGCCGGCGGTTACGCGGCGGGTTACTACAGCTACAAATGGGCCGAGGTGCTCTCGGCCGACGCCTTCTCGCTGTTCGAGGAACAGGGCGTGCTCAACCCCGAGACCGGTCGCGCCTTCCGCGAGGCGATCCTGGCGCGTGGCGGCTCCCGGGAAGCCATGCAGCTGTTCGTCGACTTCCGCGGCCGCGAGCCGAGCATCGATGCGTTGCTGCGCCACAGTGGGCTGGAGGAGCAAGCCGCATGAACGAGCCGCAGATCAAGAAACAGTTCATCGCCGGGGCGGTATGCCCGGCCTGTAGCGCCATGGACACCATCAAGATGTGGACGCTGGACGACACACCGCACCGTGAATGCGTGGCCTGTGGCTTCAGCGACACCCTGGATGCCCAGGGCAATTCGGTACCCAACGAGCTGCCCACCCGGGTCAGTCGTCCGGCACCCAGCAAACCCTTGAGCCAGGGACAGACCCTGCAGTTCTTCCCCAACCCCAAGCTGAACAAGCCTGGCTGATCGCTCAGGCGGCAGCCAGCTGCATCTCCAGCCCCAGCTGCTGGAGCAAACAGGGCCACTGCCGCCAGACCGACTCCACCTGTGCCGTGCCCGGCTCACTGGCGGCGCTGAAGGCACCAGCCAACACGCCTGGCAAGACTTCGTCGAGCAAGGCATCCAGCTGGTTGGCGAAGGACTCGCCGATCAACTGGTGGGCCAGCAGGTTGGCGCGGGTGGTATCGAGGGTCAGCAACGGCTCAGCAAAGCAGGCGATGTAACGGTCATTCAGCTCTTCGACCAGCCGATGGGCCAGGTAGGCTTCGTCGAGCAGTTCGGCGAGCAACGACTGGCCTTGCATCAAGGCGGGCGGGCGCACAAAGAACTGGCTGGCCGCACACAACAGCGGCGCCAGCGCGGCGCTGCGCCCCGTCCGCCGGGCCATCTCGGCGACGCTGTCGAGCAGCTCGGGTACTGCGCGTACGTAACCTTCGACAAAGCCCTGCAGGGCCTGAACGGTGCCGCCCGTGCAGCGCAGGCTACGGTGCAGGCCTGGCAAGGCCTGCAGGTGAGCGGCCAACAGGCCATCCCGCTGCTCCAGCAGCAGGGCCTGTTCAATCAGCGAACGCAAGGCAGCGGTATTCATCATGTCTCCCAACCATAGGCAGTCGCCCTAAACCTTAGCCGGTTTTTCCTGCCGACAAAGACAGCTTTGTCATAATTGCCCGCTATCCTGGCGTGCGCTGGCTATAACCTGCTCGCGCCATCAGGCCAGTGACAGCAGGCCACAGGCACAAAGCCCGGTCGGCTGGTAAAGTGCCACTTTCCCTGTTCATTACGCAGCCAGACCATGACCCGCACCCATAAGATCGCCCTCGTGATTGCCGCCACGCTGACCCTGCTGGTCGGTTTGGCCCTGTTTCAGGCCGCCCGCCAGGCCGCCAGTCACCCTGACAAGGGCGCACTGAATGCGGCGGGGATCATCCTGCTGCCGCAAAGTCGCGCCTGGCCGAACCTGCCGCTGCTCGACCAGCACGGCGAAGTGCTGCCGGTCAGCCGCCTGCAGGGCAAATGGACCCTGGTGTTCTTTGGCTACACCTTCTGCCCGGATATCTGCCCGACCACCCTGGCCGAGTTGCGCCAGCTGCTCGGCAGCCTGCCCGCCGAGCAGCGCCAGCAGGTTCAGGTGCTGATGGTCAGCGTCGATCCGCAGCGTGATACCCCCCAGCAGCTGCGCGACTACCTGGCCTATTTCGATCCCGACTATATCGGCCTGACCGGCCAGCTCGACGATATCCAGCAACTGGCCAACGCCTTGAGCATTCCCTTCATTCCCGGCGACAGCAGCCAGGAAAACTACACCGTGGACCACAGCGGCAACCTGGCCTTGCTCGGCCCGGACGGCCGCCAGCAGGGCTTCATCCGGGCGCCGCTAAACCTCGCCCAGCTGCAGCAGCAACTGCCCAAATTGCTGCAGCGCCAGCCCTGAAGTTTGCAATTTATTGCACAGAAGTCCCCCTGAGCAGGCCACCCCACTAACCAGGCGCCCCGCTATGCGGGGTGCACGAGCGCGACAACCCCTCACATTGTTTGACATTTTTTACATCACTGGCAGACTGGCCACAGGGCAGTGTCATGGCCAGAGGGGCTGGCACGCCCGTTACAGGCACGGCATCGCTACCCTGCGGTCGGCCTGCACAAGCAACGGCAGCTACCCGCTGCCCCAAGGTGATGTATGTCCAATAACAAGATCGCAAACAGCTCCACCAGCGCCCGCAAGCCGGTGGTGCTGATGTCCATGGGCGCTCAGGAACGCAAAGGCCACGCCTACCAGGTGATGACCCACAAATACATCATGCCGCTGGTGGAAATCGCCGGCTGCATCCCCCTGCTGACGCCGACCTGTTGCGGCAGCGATGACATCGAGCAGTACCTGGACATGGTCGACGGCGTCTACCTGACCGGTGCCGGCTCAAACATCGACCCCAGCCTGTATGGGCAAGACAACCTAACCCCGGAAAAGCCGCAAGACCGCGACCGCGACCTGTTCGACCTGCCGCTGATCCATGCGGCCCTGCGCCGTGGCCTGCCGCTGTTCGCCATCTGCCGTGGCATGCAGGAGCTCAATGTGGCGCTCGGCGGCGATATCCACCAGAAGCTCTACAGCGTGCCGGGCTGCAACGATCATCGGGAAAACCCGGAAGACCCGGTGGCCGTGCAATACGCTGCCAGCCACGCCATCCACTGCGTGCCGGGGAGCTGGCTGGCCGAACTGCTGGGCGAGGAGGAGATTGCCGTCAACTCCCTGCATGGCCAGGGCATCCGTACCCTGGGGCGCGGCGTCGCGCCGCTGGCCCATGCCCCGGACGGCGTGATCGAGGCCATTCACCTGCCGGAGCAGGCGCAGTTCACCCTGGGCGTGCAATGGCACCCGGAATGGCAGGCTGCCAGCAACCCGCAATCCGTGGCCATCTTCCAGGCGTTTGGCCAGGCCTGCCGGCAGTTCAGCGCGCAGCGCTAACAGGGCGTTGAAAAGCTACCGGCGCTTTGCAACGGCCGGTAACGCTCAGCCCTCGAACCACTGGTGACCGCTGCGCTCGAGCAGGCTGTCGGCCTGCTCCGGGCCGTTGCGACCAGCCGGATAGGGACGCGGGCTCTGGTAGTACTGCTGCCAGCCATCCAGGATCGGATCGACCCAGGCCCAGGCCGCTTCAACCTCGTCACGGCGCATGAACAGCGTCGAGTCACCTTCGATGACGTCCAGCAGCAGGCGCTCATAGGCATCCCAGCGACGCTTCTGCGGAAATACCTGGGCCAGGTTGAGATCCAGCTCCATGGCCGTCAGGCGCATGCCCTTGCCGGGGCTCTTGCCCATCAGCTGCAGGCTGATGCGCTCCTCCGGTTGCAGGCGGATGACCAGGCAGTTGGCCTGGTCATTGTCGAACAGGCGCGGCGGCACCGGCTTGAACTGGATGACGATCTGCGAGCACTTTCTGGCCATGCGCTTGCCGGTGCGCAAGTAGAAGGGCACGCCCGCCCAGCGCCAGTTGTCGATCTCCGCGCGCAGCGCGACGAACGTCTCGGTGTCGCTGTCGTTGTCCACCTGCTTCTCGAAGTAATAGGCCGGCACGTCCTGGCCGGCGATCTGCCCGGCGACATACTGGCCACGCACCGTACGATCCTGCACATCCAGGCCGCTGATCGGCCGCAATGCCTGGAGGATGCGCACCTTCTCGTTGCGCACCGATTCCGCGTCAAAGCGCATCGGCGCTTCCATGGCCACTAGGCAAAGCAACTGCAGCAAATGATTCTGCAGCATGTCGCGCATGGCGCCGGCGCGGTCGTAATAGGCACCACGGTTTTCCACACCGAGGGTTTCGTTGACGCTGATCTGCACGTGCTCGATGTGCCCGCTGCGCCACACCGGCTCGAACAGCGCATTGGCAAAACGCAGCGCCATCAGGTTCTGCACGGTCTCCTTGCCCAGGTAATGGTCGATACGAAACACCTGTGCTTCGCTGAACACCCGGCCGATGGTCGCGTTGATCGCCTGAGCCGAAGCCAGCGAATGGCCGATGGGTTTTTCCAGCACGATGCGGCTCCGCGCGTCGGCCAGCCCGGCCGTGGCCAGGTGCTCGGCAATCGCCGCAAACAGCGCCGGGGCGGTAGCCAGGTAGAAGATGCGCAGACGTCCCGCCGGGTTGCCGAGCAGACGCGCCAGGCGGCCATACTCGGCACTTTGCGCGGCATCCATGGCCAGGTAGTCGAGACGCTCGGCAAAGCCTTGCCAGCTGTCACTGGTGAAATCGGCCCGCGCCACCTGCGCCCGGCAATGCCGTTCGGCCAGTGCCTGGTACTGGCTACGCTGCAGCGGGCTGCGCGCCACCGCGATGATGCGCATGTCGGCGGCCAGGCGGCCATCACGATGCAGGTGGTACAGCGCCGGCAGCAACTTGTGCAGGGCCAGGTCACCACTACCGCCAAATACCAGCATGTCGCAGGAAAGGGTCAAGGCCGATCTCCACAAGAAATTACGCAATCACGACATAAAAGGTGGCCAGCGCACACCCTGGGAGCAGCGGCCGGTGCGCTGGCAGCTGCTATGTAGTATAACTACATGAACACTACATTCCTGCCCCTCCTTTAGCCGAGCCGCCGCCTGTGAACCTGTTGCAACACATCGCCCAATCCCGCCATCTGCTGCGCAAGTCGGAGCTCAAGGTGGCCGATCATGTGCTGGCCGATCCGGCCGCGGTGATGCACAGCTCCATGGCCGACCTGGCCGGCGCGGTGGGCATCAGCGAGCCGACCATCGTACGCTTCTGCCGGGCCATCGGCTGCAGCGGTTTCCAGGACCTCAAGCTCAAGCTGGCCCAGAGCCTGGCTGCCGGGGCCAGTTTTGGCCAGTTCGCGATCAGCGAAGAAGATTCGGTGGCCGACTTCAGCCTGAAGATCTTCGACACCACCCTGCACACCCTGATGGAGGTCCGCGAGCGCCTGGACAGCGCCGCACTGAGCCGGGCCATCAATGCCGTGGCGGCGGCCAAGCGGGTGGAGTTCTACGGCTTCGGCGCGTCCGGGGCAGTGGCTGCCGATGCGCAGCACAAGTTCTTCCGCCTGCTGCTCAGCGCCGCCGCCTATTCCGACCCGCACATGCAGGCGATGTCCGCGGTCACCCTGCAACCGGGCGACGTCGCCATCTGCATCTCCCAGTCGGGGCGCTCCAAGGACCTGCTGATCACCGCCAATCTGGTACGCGATTCCGGCGCCACACTGATCACCCTGTGTCCAGGGCAAACCCCGCTGGCTGACCTGGCCGACATCAACCTGGCCATCGACGTGCAGGAAGACACCGAGATCTACACCCCGCTGACCTCGCGGATTGCCCATCTAGTGGTCATCGACGTGCTGGCCATGGGCGTCGCCATGGCGCGTGGCCCGGACCTGGTCAACCACCTCAAGAGCGTCAAGCGCAGCCTGCGCAGCCTGCGTCTGTCACCCAAGGCGCACAAGCACAACGAGGATTGAAGCAACCCGCTTCACGGCAAATTCATCAGCGCGTTGCCAAACTGTCATGGCCAATGCGACAGGCTACAGGCTCCTGCCACACGCCATGGAGCCGCATGATGAACGATCCGCAGGCAAACCCGCCGCTCGACAGCAAGACCCGCCGCAAACTGGAAGACCAGCGCCGCATGGCTTTTCGCAGAGCCATCGAGGAACGCTCGGAAAGTCGCCGACTGGCCGCCGAATACAGCCTCGACGCGGAGCAGCTGGCCAGCCACTACCTGGACAACAGCCGTCGCCGCGCCTGAGTCAGGCGCCCGGGACGAAATGCTTTTGTGCAGTGCCGCGGGCAATCAGGCGTGACAGGTAGTCGAGCTTCTGCGGATCGCGGTCGACGAAACGAAAGACCAGCACCAACCAGTCGCTGTCCGGCTTGGCCTCCATGGCTGCGATCGAATGCAGGTAGCCATTGAGGCGGGCCACTTCGCCGCCTTCGCCCTGCTCCAGATCGAGCACGGCGCTTTCCAGCACCTGCGGCAGCAGCTCGGCACGGCGCACCACCAGCTGTGCATCCTTGAGGCTGAGCGCCTTGATCACACAACCCATGCTGCCATTGGCCAGGCGCAGCTGGCCCTGGCCACGTCCGCCAGGCGCCTGCGCAGCGGCGCGTGGCGCGGCTGCTGGGCGACTCGCCGGCGCAGGCGCAGGCGCTGCTGCTGGCGCCGACTTGACCACCTCGGCCTTGCCGCCGGTCAGTGCATTCAATGAGTCATTGGCAAAGGCGCCGGCGCTGTTGATGCGCTGTGGCGTCGGCGCACTGAGCTGGGCGAGCTTGCCGGTACGGCTCAACGCCTTCTTGACCTTGGTCACCAACTGGTCGTTGGAAAAGGGCTTGCCGATATAGTCAGAGACCCCAGCCTGGATGGCCTGCACCACGTTTTCCTTGTCGCCGCGGCTGGTCACCATGATGAAGGGCGTGCCCTTGTGAGCCTCCTCGCCACGGCACCAGCTAAGCAGCTCGAGGCCGGACATCTCCGGCATTTCCCAGTCACAAAGGATCAGGTCGACCGCCTGGCGATTGAGCAGCTGCTGGGCCTTGCGCCCGTTCACCGCCTCCTCCAGCTGGATGCCAGGGAAGTGATCACGCAGACCTTTCTTCACCAGGTCGCGGATAAAGGTGGCATCGTCTACCACCAGCACACTGACTTTGCTCATCGATCACTCCTTGCAGAATGCCTCTAAGCATAGCCGGCCCACGCCCCGCTTGGGCAAATTGTCGTGCGCCCAGTCTGCCGGGCGCACGGATTACTCGGCCGCGTCGCTGCCGCGGCGTGCCAGGCCGCTGTGCCGTACATCGGTGCCGCGTACCAGATAGATCACCAGCTCGGCGATATTGCGCGCATGGTCGCCGATACGCTCCAGCGAACGCAGCGCCCAGATCACACTGAGCACACGGGAGATCGAGCGCGGGTCTTCCATCATATAGGTGACCAGCTCACGCAGCGCACTCTTGTACTCGCGGTCGATCTGCTTGTCGTATTGCGCCACCGACAGGGCCAGGTCGGCATCGAAGCGGGCAAAGGCATCCAGTGCCTCACGAACCATCTTGCGCACCTGGTCACCGATATGCCGCACTTCGACATAGCCTTTGGGGGCCTCGCCTTCCTCGCACAACTGGATGGCGCGCTTGGCGATCTTGGTGGCTTCATCACCGATGCGCTCGATATCGATCACCGACTTGGAGATGCTGATGATCAGCCGCAGGTCGGAGGCGGCCGGCTGGCGACGGGCAAGAATGCGCACGCATTCCTCGTCAATCGACGATTCCATCTGGTTGATCTGCTGGTCGATTTCGCGCACCTGCTGGGCCAGGCCGGAGTCAGCCTCGATCAGCGAGGTCACCGCGTCATTCACCTGTTTTTCCACCAGCCCGCCCATGGCCAGCAGGTGGCTGCGTACCTCTTCCAGCTCGGCGTTGAACTGGGCGGAGATGTGTTGCGTGAGGTTGTCTTTGTTGATCATGTAAAAGCTCCGAAAAACCGCTGAAGGCTGAAGGCTGGACGAAAAGGCCGCTCGTTCAGCCTTCAGCCTCCAGCACTGTCAATCGTCTTTTCCGCTGTTTAGCCGTAACGACCGGTAATGTAGTCCTCGGTCTGCTTCTTCGCCGGGTTGGTGAACAACGTGTCGGTGTCGCCAAATTCGATCAGTTTGCCCATGTACATGAAGGCGGTGTAGTCGGAAACCCGCGCGGCCTGCTGCATGTTGTGGGTAACGATGACGATGGTGTACTTGCTCTTCAGCTCGTAGATCAGCTCTTCCACCTTGAGGGTGGAGATCGGGTCCAGCGCCGAGCAGGGTTCGTCGAGCAGCAACACTTCCGGCTGCACCGCCACGGTACGCGCGATCACCAGACGCTGCTGCTGGCCACCGGACAGGCCGAGGGCCGAGTCATGCAGGCGGTCCTTCACTTCGTCCCACAGCGCCGCGCTCTTCAGTGCCCACTCCACCGCCTCGTCGAGCACGCGCTTCTGCTTGATGCCCTGGATACGCAGGCCATAGACCACGTTCTCGTAGATGCTCTTGGGGAACGGATTGGGCTTCTGGAACACCATGCCCACGCGGCGGCGCAGCTCGGCGACGTCCTCGCCCTTGCGGTAGATATCCCGACCATCGATGTTGATCGCACCTTCCACGCGGCAACCATCGACCAGGTCGTTCATGCGGTTGAAGGTACGCAGCAGGGTCGACTTGCCGCAGCCGGACGGGCCGATGAAAGCGGTCACCCGCTGCTTGGGAATATTCAGCTGGACATCGAACAACGCCTGCTTGTCGCCGTAGTACAGGTTAAGGCCCGGCACTTCGATCGCCGTGGTCTCGTCCGCCAGGCTCAGGCCCTGCTTGCTGCGACCGAGGGCCGCCATGTCGATGCCGTGGGTATGGGTGTCATGTTGCATAAAATTCTCCGTGATCCGCTGGAGGCTTCAGGCCAGAGGCTGGACAAAATCGTCCAGCATGCAGCCTCAAGCGCTTTTATCGGGTGTTAATGATCCAGCGCCTTGTATTTCTCGCGCAGGTGATTGCGGATATACACCGCAGCAAAGTTGAGCAGGGCGATCACCAGCACCAGCAGCAGTGCGGTGGCGTAGACCAGTGGCCGCGCCGCTTCGACATTGGGACTCTGGAAGCCGACATCATAGATATGGAAGCCCAGGTGCATGATCTTCTGGTCAAGGTGCAGGTACGGGTAGTTGCCATTCAGCGGTAGATTGGGCGCCAGCTTGACCACACCCACCAGCATCAGCGGCGCCACTTCGCCGGCGGCTCGCGCCACGGCGAGGATCAGACCGGTCATCATCGCCGGGCTGGCCATGGGGATCACCACCTTCCACAGTGTCTCGGCCTTGGTCGCGCCGAGGGCCAGCGAGCCTTCGCGCACCGCACGCGGAATACGCGCCAGACCTTCCTCGGTGGCCACGATGACCACCGGCAGGGTGAGGATGGCCAGGGTCAGCGAAGCCCACATCAGGCCCGGCGTACCAAAGGTCGGTGCTGGGGCCGACTCGGGGAAGAACAGCTGGTCGATGGAGCCGCCCAGCACGTAGACGAAGAAGCCCAGGCCGAATACGCCGTAGACGATCGACGGCACGCCGGCCAGGTTGTTCACCGCGATGCGGATCACCCGGGTCAACGGCCCCTGCTTGGCGTATTCGCGCAGGTAGACCGCGGCGATCACGCCGAACGGGGTAACGATCACCGCCATGATCATCACCATCAGCACGGTACCGAAAATGGCCGGGAAGATACCGCCCTCGGTGTTGGCCTCGCGCGGCTCGTCACTGACGAACTCCCACAGCTTGAGGCCATAGAAGCCCAGCTTGTCCAGCGGTCCCATGGCATTGGGTCGGTAGGCACGCACCACCTTGCCCAGCTCAATGCGGGTTTCCCGGCCATCACTGACCCGCACCACCATGCTGTCACGGTTGAACTGCTGGTACAGCTCGACGATCTGCCCTTCCAGCACCTTGTACTCGGCGTCCAGTTCGGCACGCCGGGCATCCAGTGCGGCCTGGGCGGCGGCATCCAGCTGACCCTGCAGCTCCAGCTTGCGGGCTTCCAGGCGCAGGCGCTCCAGGCCGTGGTTGATCCGCCCGACTTCCTTCTTCTCCAGGCGCGCCAGCTGTCCGTGTAGCTGTTCGACCCGCGCGATACGCTGCTGCAACACCGGCCAGGCATCGGCGCCCTCGGCCACCAGGCGACCCTGCTCCTCGACACGCAACAGGTAGCCGTACAGGTTGCCCCACTCGCGACGCTCGACCACCATCATGTCTTCCGGGGTGCGCGGGTTACTCAACCATTCGCCGACGATCCAACTGAAGTCGGCACCGAGTAGTTCACGGTTACCTACCTTGAACAGCTCGCGGGTCATGAATTCGCCACCCTCGGCGGCCACCGGCAGGCCTGCCGCGGCCAGCCGTGCACGCGGCACTTCTTCGACCTGTACCACTTCGCCAGCCAGTACCCGGGGCGCTTCGCCCGGCACCTGGTAGTCGGCCTCCAGCACATCGGCCGGCCAGAAATGGCCCAGGCCACGGGTGGCGATCACCGCCAGCAGGCCGAGGGTCATGATGATGGCAATCGCCACGGCGCCACCGCTCATCCACACGCCCGGCGCGCCGCTCTTGTACCAGGATTTCAGGTTGTTCTGTTTCACGGACATATACCTTCCAAAACCTTAGAGCGACGAATACTTGGTGCGCAGGCGCTGGCGGATCAGCTCGGCCAGGGTGTTCATCACGAAGGTGAACAGCAGCAGCACCAGCGCCGCGAGGAACAGCACCCGGTAGTGGGTTCCACCGACCTCCGACTCGGGCATTTCCACCGCCACGTTGGCCGCCAGGGTGCGCATGCCCTCGAAGATGTTGATATCCATGATCGGCGTATTGCCGGTAGCCATCAGCACGATCATGGTTTCGCCCACCGCGCGTCCCATACCGATCATCAGCGCGGAGAAAATGCCCGGGCTGGCGGTGAGGATCACCACGCGGGTCAGGGTCTGCCAGGGCGTGGCGCCCAGGGCCAGGGAGCCGAAGGTCAGGCTTTTCGGCACACTGAACACCGCGTCCTCGGCGATCGAATAGATGTTCGGAATCACCGCGAAGCCCATGGCCAGGCCAACCACCAGGGCGTTGCGCTGATCGAAGGGAATGCCTAGGTCATTGGTCAGCCACTGGCGCATGTTGCCGTCGAACAGCAGGTTTTCCAGGTGCCCGCTCAGGCCCAGCGACAACCAGCCCACCAGCAGGATGACCGGGATCAACAGGGCGGCTTCCCAACCCTCCGGCACACGATGGCGCAGGCTGGCCGGCAGCTTGGTCCAGGCAAAGCCGAACAGCAGGATGCCGATCGGCGTCAACAGCAGCAGGCTGAAGATGCCCGGCAGGTGGTTCTCCAAAAACGGCGCGAGGAACAGGCCAGCGAAGAAACCGAGGATCACCGTGGGCAGCGCCTCCATCAGCTCGATCACCGGCTTGACCTTGGTACGCATGCGCGGCGCCATGAAGTAGGCGGTATAGATGGCTGCGGCAATCGCCAGTGGCGCCGCCAGGAGCATGGCGTAGAAAGCCGCCTTGAGGGTGCCGAACGCCAGCGGCGAGAGGCTCAGCTTGGGCTCGAAGTCGGTATTCGCCGAGGTGGACTGCCAGACATAATCAGGCTCCTGGTAGCTTTCGTACCAGACCTTGCCCCACAGCGCGCTCCACGACACTTCCGGATGCGGGTTGTCGATGAGGAAACTCTGCAAGCCGCCGGCATGCTCCAGCAGCACCCGGCTGGCGCGCGGCGACAGCGCAGCCAGCGTGGCACTGTCGGCTACCGACTGCTTGAGCAGGGTGCGCTGTGCGGTACTGTGGAAGATACCCAGCGTGCCTGCGGCATCCACCGCAATAAAGCCCTTGCGGCGCTCTTCCGGGAGAATCTGCAGCACCGGCGCGTTGTCCAGCTGGAAGCTGCGCACCTTCTGGAAGCTCGGGCTACCTTCGTTACCGCGCACCATGAACCACTGCTGGATGCCACCCTTGGCATCACCAAACAGGATGGAGATGCCACCCAACAGGCTGGTGGCCGTGGTGATGCGGTTGTCGGCATCTTTGAGCAGCTCATAGCGACCGTTCAGGTTGGCCTTGCGCAGATCGAAGACATCCACCATGGCCCGCCCGTTGCGGGCGTACAGCCACAGCTGACGCGGATCCAGCAACAGCCCGTGGACTTCCTCGGATACCGCCGGCAACTCGATACGCTGCTGCTCCAGGCTGACTTCGCCGGTGAACAGGTTCTCTTCGCGGGAGGAACTCAGCACGTGCAATTCGCGCCCGGTGGCGCCGGCCAGCAGCAGGGTGCCACTGTTCAGGTTGATCGCCAGGTGCTCGATCGGCCGGCCTTGCGGGTCCAGGCTGATCGGCGTGTCACCGAAGGGGTATTCGATGATCGGTGCAATGGTTCGCACATTGTCCGGGTAGCTGACCTTGTAGTTGTGCTGCAGTACCAGCACCTGACCGTTGTCCAGGCCGAGCGCCACGCGGCGGCTACCCGGCTGGTCCTCGGCCAGCGTACGAATGGCCACGCCCTGCGGCAACGGCAGGTCAAGGGCCTGCAGCGCTTCGCCGGTCTTCACCTGGAAAAACTGCACCCGACCATCCGCGGCCAGACGCATGGCCACCTGGTTTTGTTCCTCCATGGCCAACAGCAGCGGCTTGTCTGCCTCCGCCAGCCAGGCCGGCTGCTGCACGTCGCGCGCCTGCAACTCGGCGCCCTGGAACAGCGGCAGCACCACATGCGCCAGGTAGAAGAAGATCAGGGTGATGGCGGCCAACACCGCCAGGCCACCGATGGACACGTACCAGCGTGCCAAACGGTCCTTGAGCGCACGCAGGCGGCGCTTGCGCTGCAGCGCCGGCGTGTTGAAGTCCAGTCCCAGGGGGTTGCCCGGGCTGTGCAGGCGATCTTTTGCCAGGTCATTCATGCGGAAGGTCTCTGCGCTACCTACAGATGCAGCGCACACGGCTGCTCAGGATTGCCAATCTAGCGAGCTTGTATGACAGAAAGATTACAAGCGGCTGACATGACGAAGCCCGGCGCTCAGGCGAGCACCGGGCTTCGGCGTAGCCAAAAGTCGAAAAAAGCGCTGGAAGGCTGAACGTCGTCCAGCTTCCAGCGTTTTTTCGAATGGCTTACAGGCCCAGTTCTTTCAGGGTTTTCTCAGCCACTTTGGAAGGCAGCGGAATGTAACCGTCCTTCATCACCACTTCCTGGCCCTGCTTGGACAGCATCAGCTTGATGAACTCGGCATCCAGCGGGCTCAGCGGCTTGTTCGGCGCCTTGTTGACATACACATAGAAGAAACGCGACAGCGGGAACTTGCCGGCCAGAGCATTTTGCTCGTTGGCCTCAAAGGCCTCGCCACCTTTCTTGGACAGCGGCACGGCACGCACGCTGGAGGTCCGGTAACCGATGCCCGAGTAGCCGATGGCGTTCAGGGTGCTGGAAATCGACTGCACCACCGAGGCCGAACCCGGCTGCTCGTTGACGTTGGCCTTGAAGTCACCTTTGCACAGGGCTTCTTCCTTGAAGTAACCGTAAGTACCGGATACCGAGTTACGGCCGAACAGCTGCAACGGCTTGGCGGCCCACTCGCCGGTCAGGCCAACGTCACCCCAGGTCGTGATGTCTTTCTCGCCACCGCACAGGCGGGTGCTGGAGAAGATCGCATCGACCTGCTCGATCGACAGGCTCTGGATCGGGTTGTCCTTGTGCACGAACACCGCCAGGGCATCGATAGCCACCGGCACGGCGGTCGGCTTGTAGCCATACTTTTCTTCGAAGGCCTGGATCTCGCTATCCTTCATCGGGCGGCTCATCGGCCCCATGTTGGCAGTGCCTTCGGTCATCGCGGGCGGCGCAGTAGAGGAACCGGCGGCCTGGATCTGGATATTGACGTTGGGGTAGTTCTTCTTGAACTCTTCAGCCCACAGGGTCATCAGGTTGGCCAGCGAGTCGGAACCGACGCTGGACAGGTTGCCGGACACACCAGAGACCTTGCTGTAGCTCGGCAGGGCCGGATCGACAGCAGCTACCGCACTTACGGCGCTAACGCCAGCGGCGACAAAGGTCATGGCCGCCATCAAACGCTTGAGTTTCATGCCTTACTCCTGGAACGGATCGAGGTTGGTTGGTTCGGTGGCCAGTATCGGCAGCCGGTGTGAACACTCTATGAAGCGATTATGACAATTGCGTGACGCGCTCAGCCCGTACACGCCCACTGACGAGGAACGCCAGCATGCGTCAATTGCTGCTGATCACCTGCTGCACCCTGTTACTCACTGGCTGCCTGGGCATGCCGGCGGGCATGCAGCCGGTGCAGCCCTTCGAGCTGCCACGCTACCTCGGCCAGTGGTACGAAGTGGCGCGGCTCGACCACTCGTTCGAGCGCGGCCTGAGCCGGGTCAGTGCCGACTACAGCCTGCAGGCCAACGGCCAGGTGCAGGTGGTCAACCGCGGCTATGACGCGGCCAGCGGCCGCTGGCGCGAGGCCGTGGGTAAGGCGCGCTTCGTCGAAAGCAGCGACCAGGGTTACCTCAAGGTTTCGTTCTTCGGGCCCTTCTACGGCAGCTACGTGATCTTCGAGTTGGACCAGCAGGACTACCAATACGCCTTCGTCGCCGGGCCAAACCGCGACTACCTGTGGCTGCTGGCACGCACCCCGCAGGTATCCCCAGCCCTGCGCGAGCGTTTTGTCGCGGTGGCCCGCGCGCACGGCTTCGCCACCGAACAGCTGATCTGGGTCGAACAACCCTGAGCCGCACGCACGGTCGCCGTGCGACCCATGGGTCGCGTATACTCGCCACGCGCCGCCGGCAGGCGGTGGTAGCGCCCATAACAACAACGCGCCGTGAGCATGCCGTACTGATGAACGACTTCGAACAGGAAGACCCCACACCCCAGGGTGACCTGGCCCTGCAACTGACCGCCCTGCCCCGTGAAAGCAATGGTTTCGGTGATATCTACGGCGGCTGGCTGGTTTCGCAAATGGACCTCGCCGGCACCGCCATGGCCAGTCGCATTGCCGGCGGCCGGGTGGCTACCGTGGCCATCGACCGCATGGCCTTCCTGGTACCGGTAGCGGTGGGCGCCCAGCTGTCGTTCTATACCCAGACCCTGGAGATCGGCCGCAGCTCGATCAAGATGCGCGTCGAAGTGTGGAGCGATGAACTGCACTCCAGCGAATGGCGCAAGGTCACCGAGGCCATGCTGGTATTCGTCGCCATCGACAGCAGCGGCCGTACCCGCCCGCTGCCGCCACGGCGCTGAAATGACTCGCCTGCAGGCCTGGCGCTTCGGCGACCTGCCCGGCTGGCGCCTGCAGCATGCCGGTGCCGAACTGGACATCCTCGCCCAGGGTGCGCAAATCCTCCGCTACCAGCGTGCTGGCGAGCCACCACTGCTGTGGTGCAGCCCGCAGGCCAGCTACCAGGCCGGGCAGAGTGTGCGCGGTGGTGTGCCGGTGTGCTGGCCCTGGTTCGGCGATCTGGGCCGCAACCCGCCAGACGTACAGGCCATGGTCGAAGGCAGTGCGCCCTTTCACGGCCTGGCGCGTAGCCGTGACTGGCAACTGCTCGACAGCGCTTGCGATGAGCGCGGCGTTAGCCTGAGCTTGCAGCTGAGCGGGCCGTTGCCGGGCTGGGCGCATGCCGCCAGCCTGAGCCTGCACCTGCAGCTCGACGACGCCCTGACCCTGCGCCTGCACAACCACAACCATGGCGCACAGCCACTGGCCATCAGCCAGGCCCTGCACAGCTACTTTGCGGTCAGCGACATCCAGCAGGTACAGGTCAGCGGCCTGCACGACTGCCACTACCTGGAAACCCTCGACGACTGGCAACTGCGCCAGCAGCAGGGTGCGCTGCGCTTCAGCGGGGAAACCGACCGTATCTACCTGGGCCTGCCGGACTGCCTGTACCTCGACGACCCGCTCTGGCAGCGCCGCCTGTGCCTGGAAAGCCAGGGCTCACGCTCGGCGATCCTCTGGAACCCCTGGCAGGACAAGGCCCAGCGACTCAGCCAGTTCCCCGCAGAGGCCTGGCAGCAGATGCTCTGCATCGAAACCGCGAATGTCTGGGACGACTGCCTGCACCTCGCCCCCGGCGCGCAACACAGCCTGCAGCTGCGCCTGAGCAGCCAAGCGCTGCCCGCCCGCTGAGTCAATGGACGATTGCCCGACCAGCCTGGCGTTGGGCACACTGCAGGAATAGCGCCCAGCCGCCCCCTGCCCGCCCGGGAGTCTCCGCGTGACCGACCAGACCAGCGCCGAACACCACCTGGCCATTGCCCTGCTGCAATCGCTGGTCCAGGCCGACAGCGACGACTGCCTGCCCGCCCTGCAACAGCTGGTGGCCTGGCTGCGTCCCAACCGCAGCCGCTTCAGCACGGCCCAGCGCATGGACAGCCTGATCGCCGTGTTGCCAGAGCAGGCCGCGCTGATCGCCCCATTTGCCGAACGCCTGCACGCCTGGCTGTGCCGCCTGCAGTTGTATCCGGCGCTGGTCGAGTTGGGCCTGTTCTCCCGGCGCGGCTTTGCCCGCGAGTGCATCGAACGCTGTTACGAGCGCCTCAATCCTGCCCCCCTCAACCTGCAGGATGCCCGCGACGTGCTACGCCTGTTGCTGCCCAGAGCCAGCGATCTGGACTGGCTGGAGGCCCTCGGCGGCAGCCGCTGGGCTGCGCTGTTCCAGGCACTGTGCCGCGCCCTCAGCGCGGAGTCGCTGGCCAGCCTGCGCCGCCATGCGCGTGCCGAATGCCTGTACGCCCTGGAAATGCTGGCCATCTGGGTGGCTGCCGAGGAGCTGGACCGCGACCTCATGCGCCTGGAGCCCAGCCTGGTAGAGCGCGACTCGGCATTCGTCGCCCTGCAGCGGGAAATCGCCCAGTGCATCGCCCAGCAGATGCAGGCATTGCACGAGCCCAGCCCGCCACCCTGCGACCTGGCACATATCGAGGTATTGCTGACCCAGTGCGCCGAGCAAATCCAGCGCCTGCGCCGACGCATGGTCAGCCGCGGCAGCAGCATTGCCCTAACACACCTGCTCGAGCGCCTGGAGCAGACCCTGGCGCGCCTGCAGCAGTTGCTCGACATCCTCTTCGCCGAACACCGCGAGCAGGCCGCCGGGCAGGCCGCGCAACTGTTCCTCGAACTGGTCCAGGCTGGCCATGAGCGGCGCGGCATTCGCGCGCTGTGGCGGCGCAATACACGCCTGCTGGCACGCAGCATCACGGAAAACACCAGTGATCATGGCGAGCACTACATCACCCGCGACCGCAGCGGCTACCTGGCCTTGCTGCGCTCGGCCGGCGGCGCCGGGATCATCATTGCCCTGCTCGCCCTGATCAAGATCCAGATCGGCAACCTGGGCCTGGCACCGCTGAGCAGCGCCGTGCTGGTCAGCCTCAACTACGGGCTGGGCTTTGTCCTAGTGCACCTGCTGCACTTCACCATTGCCACCAAGCAGCCGGCGATGACCGCCGCGCGCCTGGCCCAGGACATCGAGCGTGGCGAGCGCGGCAAGGCCAACCAGAAACGCCTGGCCATGATGCTGGTGGACCTGACGCGCTCGCAGCTCGCCGCCGTACTGGGCAACGTGCTGGTGGCGGTCAGCCTGGCCTTTGCCCTGGCCTGGCTGTATGCCCTGTGGCAGGGCCAGGCCCTGCTGTCCAGCGCACAGGTCGCCTACCAGCTCAAGGCCGTGGCGCCCATCGATGGTCTGGCCCTGTGGTATGCCGCGATTGCCGGGGTCTGGCTGTTCTGTTCCGGACTGCTGGCGGGCTATTTCGACAACCGCGCGGCCTGCCTGGACCTGCGCGCCCGCCTGCTGCAGCATCCCCTGCTGAAGCGCCTGCTACCTTCCGCGACGCTGCGCGGCCGGCTTGCCGACTACCTGCATGACAACTACGGCGCGCTGATGGGCAATTTCCTGTTTGGCGTGATGCTTGGCATGACCGGCTATATCGGTCATAGCACGGGGCTACCGCTGGATATTCGCCACGTGGCGTTTTCCTCGGCGAACATCGGCTATAGCGCCGCCAGCGGTTCACTCAGCGTGGCGCTGTGCGCGCAGGCGCTGGGCATGGTCCTGCTGATCGGCCTGGTCAACCTGCTGGTGAGCTTCACCCTGGCCTTGCGCGTAGCGCTCAAGGCGCGCCAGGTACAGGTCGGCAGCCTGGGTACGCTGCTCACCAGCTTCATCCAGCAGGTCCGCAGCGCCCCACGCCTGTTGCTGCTGCCACCACCTCCGCTGCCCGCCGCCGACCAGGAAACGGACTCAGCGCCGCATTAGCCACAGCGCGCCGGCGGCTCCTCGCCGCGGGCATCCAGCGGCTCCTCGCAACCCTGCCCCGCGTCGGGACGCGGGCCGAGGAAGACCGGGCCAAGGTAGGCCAGCGCCAGGCCGAAGGCCGCCAGCCAGGCCAGGCCGCTGAGCAGCTGCAGCGCCGCCAGCGGCATTCCCGGCCAACCGGCCAGGGCACGCAGCAGCGCAGAAAGCACCAGCAGGCCGGCAGCCAGCGGCACCCAGGGACGTTCATCGAGGGCATGACCACTGTGCGTGCGCCCGGCAATGCACAGCACGGCAAGGATCGACAAGCCCATACCGCCAATGGTCAGCAGGTGCCGACCGCTGCTCGCTGGCAGCGCTATGCCCAGTCCGTGCAGACCCAGCAGCAGGTAACCCAGCGCCATCAGCCAGTACACCGTGTACAGCAGCAACGCCCAGCGCGTGAACAGCGCCCGCCCGACATGCCAGTCATTGAGCAGGTTGCACAGGCTGGCGGCCGTCGCCAGCGCCAGCCAGCCACTGACCGCGCTGTGCGGCAGGTAGAACTCGACCAGGCTGTACAGGGCAATGCAGAACAGCGCCAGGTTGCGGCGTGGCGGCAGGCTGCGATAAACGCGCCGCTCGCCATCCTCGGCCAGGGGTAGGGCTTCCAGCGCATCGTTGACGATGCGCATGGAGATCCGGCTCATGGCCACCACCACCAGCGCCATCAGGGCGCCGATGGCCGCATACAGCCAGCGCATCGGGTACAGCCCGCGCAACAGGTCGCTGTAGAAACCCACACCGAGCAAGGCCATGGCCAGCAGACCGAAGAAGAATGGCCACTGGCGCCGCGGCGCATCGCCGAGCAGGCGGCGCGTCAGCAGACCAAGCAGGAGCAGACCGAAGCCGGCATTGCTCAGGGCGCTGGGCCACACGCCCAGCCAGCCGCTGGCCCAGAAGCACAGACGACCGAGCAGCCAGAGCAGGCCCAGGGCCACGAACAGCCGGCGCGGCACCGGCGCACTGCGGGTGAACTCCGGCACCGCGGTAAGCACGAAACCGGCCACCGCCGCCATGGCAAAGCCGAACAGCAGTTCGTGGGCATGCCAGACCAGCGCGCCACCCGGCACCGCCGGCAGCCAGCCCCAGCCGGCGAGAAACGCCAGCCACGGCAGCAGCGCCAGCAACGCGCAGAGCAGGCTGAACAGAAAGAACGGGCGGAACGCGCAGAGCAGCAACGGCGGCGCCAGCAAACGCGAGCTCAGCATCGGCCAGCCCTCGGTAGTCCCGGCGAGGTGGGCAGCGCCTGCACCTGCAGACCGCCGGCCAGGCCGTCGGCCGGCGGCCGGGCAGGGTGTTCCGGCAGACCGAAGCTGGCGCGCACCGCCGGCTGCTGGAGCAGCTCGGCGGTGTGCTGGTAGACCCAGGCATCGTCACGCTGCAGGGCCGGCAAGGCCAGCTGGTAGCGGGCGACGATACGCCCCGGCTCGGCGGCCATCAGCAGGATGCTGTCGCACAGGCGCACCGCTTCCATCAGGTCGTGGGTAATCATCAGCACCGCCATGCCGCGCTCGGCCTGTTCGTTGAGCAGCAACTGGTACAGCTCCGCCTTGAGGCCGATGTCCAGCGCCGAGAAGGGTTCGTCGAGCAGCAGCAGCTGCGGTTGCAGGAGCAGCGCGCGGGCCAGCGCCACGCGGCTCTGCATGCCGCCGGACAGCTGGCGCGGAAACTTGTCCATGTCACTGGCCGCCAGGCCCAGGCGCAGGGCCAAGGCACGCGCCCGCTGCTGCCGCTCGCGGCGCGCGACACCGGCCGCCTTGAGGCCCAGGGCAATATTGTCCAGGGTGCTCTGCCAGGGCAGCAGGCGCGGCTGCTGGAACATGCTCGCCTGGCTGGCGAAGTCGTTGTCGATTACCCCGTCCTGCACGTCCAGCAGGCCGTTGCACAGGTGCAGCAGGGTGGTCTTGCCGCACCCCGAGGGGCCGACCAGCGCGCACAGCTCGCCGGCCGCCAGTTCAAAGTGGATGTCATCGAGTACCCGGGTACGCACGAATTCGTGGCCCAGGCCGCGCACCCGCAGGCGCGCCGCAGACGAAGGGTTATTCATGCGCCACTCTCCCGCCAGCGTTCCACTTCGCGCTTGAGCGGTTCGAGGAACAGGTACTCCAGGCCCAGCAGCAACACCACCACAGCACAGATCCAGGCCATGCTGGCGGCGCTGTCGAGGTGTGCACGGCTCACCGCCAGGGCGGCGCCCACGCCATCCTGGGTGGCCAGCAGCTCGGCCATCACGACAATCTTCCAGGACATGCCCAGCGCGGCGATCCATGCCGGGAACAGGTAGGAAAACACGTGCGGCAGGTACAGATCGAACAGCTTGAGGCGCGCCGGCAGGCGCATGGCCAGGGCCATCTCGCGCAGCTGGTTGTCCAGCGTGCGGGTGCCCTGCAGCGCACCGACGAACACCACCGGAAACGCCGCGACGAACACGGTGAACACCGGCGTACCGTCGCTGGCACCGAACCACAGCATGGCCAGCACCAGCCAGGCGATCGGCGGCATGCCCATCAGCACGGTGACCAGCGGCCGCGACATCATCGAAGCGGTCATCGACACCCCGGCCGCCAGGCCCAGCAGGCTGCCGGCCAGCAGCGCCAGGGCCAGGCCACTGAGGGCGCGGCGCCCGGTGACCAGCAGCTCCTGCCAGAGGCTGCCGTCCGCGGCGAAACGGCCCAGTGCGGCAAAGGTTTCCAGCGGCTGCGCCAGCACCAGCGAACCATAGTGCTCGCTGGCCAGCTGCCAGGCGGCCAGCAACAACAACAGGCTGCACAACGCGCCCCAGCCACTCCACAGGTAGGCCGGCAGTTCGCCGAGCACGCTGCGCAACAGCCTCATGGCTGGGCGCCTCCATCCAGGTAGAAGGCCGCATCCGGCAGGCGTCCGCCGATCAGCGCGGGGTTGCGCTGCAGCAGTTGCTCAAGGAGAAACTCCACCTCCTCACGGGCCTCGCGGGCCGGCACCGCCTGCATCTGGCTGACCGCCATGGCATCGGCCACCGCCTCGGCACTCAGCGCCGGCACACGCGCGGCCACCAGTTCGCCACAGGCCTGGGCGTTGACCTGGCACCAGTTCAGCGACTCGGCATAGGCGCTGGCGATGCGCGCGGCCAACTGCGGGTTGTCACGCTGCGCGCCAACCAGGGCGATACCGGCCTGGGCGATGCGTGGCTGACGGGCAAAGCTCACCCCCCAGGCCTGCTGGATATCCAGGCTGCGATAGAGCTCCGGGGCGATCAGCCCGAGGGGAAACGAGCCGCTCTTGCGCAGCGCCATGGATACCGCCGGCTCGGCCAGCAGGGCATGGTCGACGCGGCGCATCAGCAGCAGCTGCATGGCGTCCAGCGGATTGGCCACGTAGCGCAGGCGCACGTCCTCGCGCAGGTTGAGCCCGGCGCGTTCGGCAAGCAGGCCGAACAGCACGTCGGGCATGTCGCCACGGAACGGCATGGCCACTTCGCGGCCCTTGAAGTCTTCGATACGGGTCAGCCCCGGCTCACGCGAGACCATCCACAACAGGCCCCAGGTCGACACGTTGAGCAAGCGCAGCGACGCTCCGCGGTTGTACAGGTTGGCCGCCACGTTGACCGGCATGGCCAGCACATCAGCCTGCCCGTCCAGTGCCATCAGGCGCAGCTGATCGGGGTCGCGCCAGCTGACGAACTCAACCTGCTCGGCCAGGTCGGCCAGCGCACCGGAGTCGACCATATGCACCAGCGGATTGGACACCGCCGAGTAGGGGCCGGCCAGCACCAGGCGCGGCAGCTTGTCGGCAGCCGGCAGCAGGCTGGAAAACAGCGCCAGAATCAATCCGGCGAGAAGCGCGTGTCGCGGCATGAGGAAAGCTCCCATGGACAAGGACCACGCCGCCTCGCGCAGGCCAGGCGGCGTTTGTGTACATGGTAACGCTTCTCAAATTCGCTGCAGCGACTCAAATCAAGATCGGCGTTTTTTGTCGACCCGCTCAGGCGCTCTGGTAGCGTTCCAGCCAGTGCGCATAGGGCGCCGGCAATACCCAGGTGGGCCGTTCGATACCCAGTGCGCGGGCCGCCTGCAACGGCCAGTGGGGATTGGCCAGCAGGGCGCGGCCGATCATCACCAGGTCCATCTGCCCGCTGGCGATCACCCGTTCGGCGTCATGCGGATTGTCGAGCATCCAGGAAGAGGCCACCGGCATGTCGGCCTCGCGCCGTACCCGTTCGGCCAGCGGGGCGAGGAAAGCCGGCGCCCAGGGAATGTCCGCCTGCGGGGTGGAGAAGCCGATGCTTACGCTGAGCAGATCCAGCCCGCCCTGACGCAGCGCCCTGGCCAGCGCGATGGATTCGTTGAGGGTGCGCTCATCATCACCGTCATATTCGATCACCCCGAAGCGTGCCGTCAGCGGCAGGTGCTGCGGCCAGACCTCACGCACCGCCGCGAGGGTTTCCAGGAGAAAGCGGCTGCGCTTCTCCAGGCTGCCACCGTACTGATCGGTACGCTGGTTGGCATGCCGCGAGAAGAAGCTCTGTGCCAGGTAGCCATGCGCAAAATGCAGCTCCAGCCACTCGAAACCCGCCGCCAGGGCACGCTGCGCGGCTGCCACGAAATCTGCCTGGACGCGGGCGATATCTTCCAGCTGCATGGCCTGTGGCTGGCGCGACAGATGACCACCAAACGCCAGCGGCGAAGGCGACAGGGTCGGCCAGCCGCGCGGATCATCTTCAGCGATGTGGTCATCGCCTTCCCACGGGCGGTTGGCGCTGGCCTTGCGCCCGGCATGGGCGATCTGGATGCCCGCCACGGCGCCACCCGCCTTGATGGCTCGGGCCACACCGGCCAGGGCCTGCGCCTGCTGGTCGTTCCACAGGCCGAGACAAGCCGGACTGATACGCCCCTCCGCCGCCACCGCCGTAGCCTCGACCACTACCAGGCCGGCCCCTCCGCGGGCCAGACCGGCGTAATGATGCAGGTGCCAGTCATTGGCCAGGCCTTCGCTGGCCGAGTACTGGCACATGGGGGCCACGGCAATACGGTTGCGCAGGGTGAGACTTTTTACCTGCAACGGGCTGAACAGGGCAGACATGCGGATTCCTCGCGGGCAAGCACAGAGCAGGTTCGCCACCACACCGGGCAGCGAACGACGAGGCGGCATGTTAGCCAGCCGGGCCTGCGAGGGTAATTCGAATGCCGTGATGGCAACTATCGATGCCGTGCATACCGCCCCGGGCTGCCTGCACAGCCAGGCCCGGGGCGGTCGGGCACTCAGAAGCTGCCGCTGAAGGCCAGCATCGCGCCACGTCCGGGAGCCGCCAGCTCCTGGCCGCTGACACCGTCGGTGAGGTGCTCGTGGTACTGCTTGTTGGCCAGGTTGCTCAGGCGCAGGTCGAGGTTGGCGGTCTTCAGCACGCCCAGCGCGCCGAAGCCGTAGCCCAGGCTGGCGTCGGCCGTGACGAAGCCGTCGGTCTTGTTCTCCGTGCCATTGCTGAAGCGCGTGGCGACGCGGTTCTGCGCCGCCACCGCACGCAATCCGGCGTGCCAGTACAGGCCCTGCTCGGCAGGCTGGCCGATGCCCAGGCGCAACTCGCTGGCCGGCATCTGGTAGAGCGGCTCGTCATCCTGCTGGTTGTTGCCGCGCAGCCAGGTAAAGCCGGCATCCACGGTGAAGGCGCCCAGCGGCAGCTGCAGGCCGCCTTCCAGGCCGTAGATCACCACCTGGTCGAGGTTCTCGGTGCGCTTGACCGGCCCCTGCGGGGTAACCTGCCCGGTCACCCGGCCGGCGATGTAATCGTCGATGCGCGTATGGAACGCCGCCAGCTGGTAGCTCAGCCCGGCGTCACGGCCCTTCAGGCCCAGCTCGAAGCTGCTGGAACGCTCGGCCTCCAGCTGCGGGTTGCCAACATGGTAGTAGCCATCACCGCGCGCCGAGTCCTCGAAGCGTTCACGCATGTCCGGGGTGCGGTAGGCCTGGCCGAGGTTGGCATACAGGTTGAGCGTGGCGCTCAGCGGCTGTACCACGCCCAGCGACCAGGACAGGTTGTGGTCGGTGTTGTCCAGCCCGCTGGTCTGCGTGCCGCCCTTGACCCTGGCATCACCGCGGTTGCGGTCATAGCGCAGGCCGGCGGTGAACTGGCTCTGCCCCAGGCTGAACTCATCCTGCAGGAACAGCCCGCTGGAGCGCAGCTCGCCGTCCTCGAAGGGGTTGTTGAGAATCCGCACGCCACTCGGCAGCGGCGACATGAAGCGCTGCGGGTCACCGGTCATCTTCCAGGTTTCCGCGCCCAGGGTCAGCCGGTGGTTGTCGCCCAGCGGGGTCGTCCAGGCACTGCGCAGGCCATGGGTGATGAAGCTGACGTCGTTCTCCACGTAGTTGCGCTGCAGACGGCTGGAATAGGCACGAATCTGCCGGAACACTTCCTGGCGGTACACCTCGCTGGACAGGGTTCCCTCGCCCAGCGGCGCATCCAGGCCCAGGCTGTACAGTTCGCGCTCCTGGCGGGGCGAGTGGATGGTGGCGATGCCCACCGTCGGCGGCATCGCCACCGGACGGGTGGAGCCGGGATACCAGACATCCTCGTCGACATGCCGCTGCAGGTTGAGCCGCGCCACATAGTCCTCGGCGATTTTCTGCTGATACTTGAGCAGCAGGCTGTCCGACTGGTAACCGGTGTTCTTTTCCCGACCCTGCGGGCTTTTGTAGTCGCCGACGTCACGCCCGGCCAGGCCCAGCAACACGGCATGCTCGCTGCTGCTGTCATGCACGGTCAGTGCGCCGCTGAAGCCCTTGTCGACACTGCTGGCCGCCACGCCGAAGCGCCCGCCCTGTTCACGCTGCGCGGAGAACTCGGCTTGCGGGGTCAGCAGGTTGACCACCCCGCCCATCGCACCGCTGCCATACAGCACCGAACCCGGCCCCTTGACCACCTCCATGCGCTCGAGCAGGCCGAGATCGAGGAAGGAGGCCAGCGCCCCCTGCGGCTGTGCCGAGTTGACGCGAATGCCGTCGACCATCACCACCACGCTTTCCTTCTTCAGGCCGCGCAGCACCGGGTTTTGCCCCCAGGCGCCATCGCTCTGCACCGCCAGGCCCGGCTGGCCACGCAGCAGGCTGCCGGCCGGCGCGCTGCTGCCAGGTGCCGGCTGCAGTACTTCGATGGCCTGCGGCGTGTCGAAACTTTCGCTGGCATAGCCGCGTGCGGTCACTACGGTGCTGTCGAGGCTCAGCGTATTGGCCTGCGCCGCCAGGCTGGCGGCACTCAGGCAGGCAAGGGCAAGCGGGTGGAGAAGAAAGCGCATGAGACACCTGAGGACGTGCGATGTGTGAACTGATACTAATCTAAATAACAATCTTTATCATTTGATTAGAATCAAGATTCACCGGCGCACAGCACAGAGCCCGCACTGGGCGGGCTCTGTGGGACAACTCAGGGGTCGGCTGGGCTCAGAAAGCCGGAACCACGGCGCCCTGGTACTTCTCCTGAATGAAGCTACGCACTGCCTCGCTGTGCAGGTGTTCGACCAGCTTGTGCATGGCCGCACTGTGCTGGTTGTCGGCACGCGCCACCAGGATGTTCACGTAGGGCGAGTCGCTGCCTTCGATCAGCAGCGCGTCCTGGGTCGGCTTGAGGCCGGCTTCCAGCGCGTAGTTGGTGTTGATCAGCGCCAGGTCGACCTGGTTGAGCACGCGCGGCAGGGTCGCCGCTTCCAGCTCACGCACCTTGAGGCGCTTGGGGTTGTCGAGAATGTCACGCGCCGACGCGGTGATGCCGGCTTCCGGCTTGAGGCTGAGCACCCCGGCCTTGGCCAGCAGCAGCAGCGCGCGGCCACCGTTGGTGGCGTCGTTGGGGATCACCACGCTGGCGCCCTCGGGCAGCGCATCGAGGCTCTTCAGGCGCGCCGAGTAAACACCGAACGGCTCGATGTGCACGCCGGCCACGCTGACCAGTTCGGTGCCCTTGGTCTTGTTGAACTCATCCAGATACGGCTGGTGCTGGAAGAAGTTGGCATCCAGACGCTTCTCCGCCACCTGGATGTTCGGCTGCACATAGTCGGTGAACACCTTGACCTGCAGCTCGATGCCTTCGGCAGCCAGCTTGGGCTTGATGAACTCGAGGATTTCCGCGTGCGGCACCGGCGTGGCGGCCACTTGCAGGGTTTCTGCCTGCACCGCGAAGGTGGCAACGGCGGCAAGGCTGAGCAGCAGTTTTTTCATGACAAGGCTTCCTTTTGGGACAGTCGGTAAAAGGGCGGGTAGCCCCGGATCATTTGCGCGAGTAGTGCTGCACCAGGCGATCACCCAGGCTCTGCAGCAGCTGCACGAGGAGCAGCATGAGCACCACGGTAACCAGCATCACGTCGGTCTGGAAACGCTGGTAGCCGAAACGGATGGCCAGGTCGCCGAGGCCGCCCGCCCCCACCACGCCGGCCATCGCCGTGTAGGACACCAGGGTGATGGCGGTAACCGTGATGGCCGCGATGATGCCCGGACGCGCCTCCGGGAGCAGCGCGCGGAAGATGATCTGCCGGGTGCTGGCGCCCATCGCCTGGGTGGCCTCGATGATGCCGCGATCGACTTCGCGCAGCGCGGTTTCCACCAGCCGTGCGAAGAACGGCGTGGCACCGGCCACCAGCGGCGGAATGGCCCCGGCCACGCCCAGCGAAGTGCCGGTCAGCAGCAGGGTCAGCGGAATCATCACGATCAGCAGGATGATGAATGGCAGCGAGCGCAGCACGTTGACCAGCAGCGAGAGCAGCGCATACAGGCCGCGGTTATCGAACAGCTGGCGCGGCCCGCAGAGGAACAGCAGCACGCCCAGCGGCAGGCCGAGCAGCACGGTGAACAGCAGCGAACCGCCGAGCATGAGCAGGGTATCCAGACTGGCCAGGCCAATCTCGTACCAGTCGATATGGCTGAAGAAGGCGTCCATCAGCGCAGCACCTCCAGATGCACGTCGGCGGCCTGGAAGCAGGCCAGCGCGGCGTCGATGTCGCCGCCGGTCAGGGCCAGGGTCAACTGGCCATAGGGCACGTCCTTGATGCGGTCGATGCGCCCGGCCAGGATGCTGTAATCAACGCCGCTGCGGCGTGCCACCTGACCAAGCAGCGGTGCATAGGTCGCCTCACCCTGGAAGGTCAGACGCAGGATACGTCCCGGCACATGGGCGAAGTCGGCGTGCTGCGCGTCGGCGTCCACGGCCTCATCTTCCTGGACGAAGCGCTGCGTGGTGGGATGCTGCGGGTGCAGGAATACCTGGGCCACCGCGCCCTGCTCGACGATGCGCCCGGCGTCCATGACCGCCACGCGGTCACAGACCCGGCGGATCACGTCCATCTCGTGGGTGATCAGCACGATGGTCAGGCCCAGCTCGCGGTTGAGCTCGGCCAGCAGCTGCAGGACCTGCCCGGTAGTCTGCGGATCGAGCGCACTGGTCGCCTCGTCGCACAGCAGGATCTTCGGTGCCGTCGCCAGGGCGCGGGCAATGCCGACCCGCTGCTTCTGCCCGCCGGACAGCTGTGCCGGATACTTGTGCGCCTGCTCGGCCAGGCCGACGCGCTGCAGCAGCTCATCGACACGCTGGGCGATGGCCCGGCGCGACAATTCGCCGGCCAGCTGCAATGGCATGCCGACGTTTTCCGCCACGGTCTTCGAGGACAGCAGGTTGAAGTGCTGGAAGATCATGCCCAGGCGCTGGCGGAAACGCCGCAGGCCCTGGCTGTCCAGTGCGGTGACGTCCTCGCCATCGATGACGATGCGCCCGCCACTGGGCTGCTCCAGGCGATTGAGCAGGCGCAGCAGGGTGCTCTTGCCGGCGCCGGAGTGGCCAATCAGGCCGAACACCTCGCCCCGGCCAATGTGCAGGTCGCAGGGGTGCAGCGCGGGAATGTCTCGGCCATTGACCTGGTAGGCCTTGTGCACCTGGTGCAGTTCGATCACGGATAAACCTTTTGGGCTTGCAGGCAGACACAGCGCGGATGGCGACGTGACAGCCGGATAGACGGATGCAGGCGGGGAAGTCTACCCGCAGCGGCATAGGTCGCAAAAATCTTTATAGACCTATGCTTATAGCCTTTTGTCGGAAAACTGTCTGCCCGATCAACCCTGTCGACAGTGATCCAGCAGCAGCTGCGGGGCCTGCTCGGGCACCAGCAACTGCCGGGGCTGCAGCTCATAGTGGCTGTCCAGCTTCTTAACCCGCGCCGCCAGCAGGGCCGCCACCCAGGCGTAGTCACGCACCTGGCGCACCTGGATCTGCAAGCGGCAGTCGAACTGCACCAGATCGGCGGCCACGCCATCGAGCAGCTCACGCAGCGCCTGGTTGTCCTGCTGATCCAGCATGGGCAGGGCAATCTGGTTCAGCGGCTTGCTCAGGTCAATATGTTGCGGTTCACGACGCGCCGCTTCGGCCGCAGCCGCTGCGGCTGCACGGGCCTGTTCGGCAGCCAGTGCCTGCGCCTGTGCAGCGCGGGCCTGCTCGGCCTGGCGCAAGGCCTGTAGACGCTGCGCCTCGGCCTGTTGCGCGGCCAGCGCCTGGGCCTGCGCACGCGCCTCGGCAGCTGCTCGGGCAGCGCCGATATCGCGCTCCAGGGCGGCATCCTCATCGGCGTTGGGCAGGTGACGACGCGCCTGCTGCAGGGCTTGCCCGGCAGCCGCCAGATCCCCCGAGGCCAGGTGGCGGCGGCCCTGCGCCAGATAGGCGGCGGCCAGCAGGCGGCGCGCACCCTGCAAGCGGGTATCCCCGGGAATGCGCTGCTGCAGGCCCTGCAGCTGACGCTCGGCATCGGCCAGGCGACCGGCCCCCAGCTGCTGCTCCAGCACACGCAGGGCCTGCACGTTTTCATCCACCGGCGGCAGGTTGTCCGCCTGCAACGACGGGCAGATCAGCAAAGACACAAGCAGCAGGCGGGACAGGTTCATGACAGGCAGACCGGGCAGCGCAGTGGGGGAAATGATCACGCGCCCGGCGGACCGCTCGTCAAAAGCTGACTCATGGGTCGCACCCGCATGGCGCGGCAAATTCTACACTGCGCGCCGACGCAGCAGAAAGCTGAGCAAAAACAGTGCTGCGGCACAGACCACAATCGATGGGCCGGCCGGGGTGTCCTGGAACCACGACAGACTGAGCCCGCCACACACCGCGAGCAGGCCGAGCAGGCTGGCGCCCAGCGCCATCTGTTCCGGGGTGCGCGCATGGCGCTGCGCGGCGGCGGCCGGAATGATCAGCAGCGAGGTGATCAGCAGCACCCCGACGATCTTCATGGCCACCGCGATAACCAGGGCAATCAGCAGCATCAGCGCCAGACGAATGGCCGCCACCGGCAGCCCTTCGACCCGCGCCAGCTCCTCATGCACGGTAATCGCCAGCAGCGGTCGCCACAGCGGCACGAGGATCAGCAGCACCAGCGCACTGCCCGCGACGATCCAATACAGGTCCTCGCGGCTCACTGCCAGCAGGTCACCGAACAGATAACTCATCAGATCGATACGCACTTCGGGCATGAAGCTCAGGGTCACCAGACCCAGCGACAGGGTGCTGTGCGCGAGGATGCCCAGCAGCGTATCGGAGGCCAGTGGCTGGCGCTGCTGCAGGGTCACCAACAACAGCGCCAGCAGCAGGCAACCGACGGTGACCGCCAGGGTCGGGCTGATATCCAGCAGCAGGCCGATGGCCACGCCAAACAGCGCCGCGTGCGACAGCGTGTCGCCAAAATAGGCCATGCGCCGCCAGACCACGAAGGAGCCCAGCGGGCCAGCCACCAGCGCCAGCGCCAGGCCGGCGAACAGGGCATGCAGGAGAAAGTCGGGCATGGTCATCAGTGCTTGCAGTGGGGGCCGTGAACATGGGGGGTGAGCACCACGCCGCCATGCAGGTCGTGCTGGTGGTCATGGTGATGCTGGTAGACCGCCAGGCTGCGCGCATCCTGGCCAAACAGCGCATGAAAGGCCGGGTCGGCGCCAACCTGCTCGGGATGCCCGGAGCAGCAGACATGCCGGTTCAGGCAGATCACCTGGTCAGTGGCACTCATCACCAGATGCAGGTCATGCGAGACCATCAATACGCCGCAGCCGTAGCGTTCGCGCAGGCGGCCGATCAGCCGGTACAGCTCGGCCTGGCCTGCCACATCGACGCCCTGCACCGGCTCGTCGAGCACCAGCAGCTGCGGCTTGCGCAGCAGTGCGCGGGCCAGCAGCACGCGCTGCAGCTCCCCGCCGGATATGGCCTGCAGCGGGCTGTTGAGTACCTGCTCGGCACCTACCTCGGCCAGCGCCGCCTCGGCCTCGGCACGACCGACCCCGGCCACCAGGCGCAGGAAGCGCAGCACGCTGAGCGGCAGGGTCGCCTCCACCGAGAGTTTTTGCGGCATATAGCCAATACGCAGGCGCGACTGGCGCCAGACGCTGCCCTGGCTGGGCCGCAACAGCCCTAGCACGACGCGCACCAGGGTGGTCTTGCCGGCACCGTTGGGGCCGATCAGGGTGACGATCTCCCCGGCCTGCAGATCCAGGTTGACGCCCTCCAGCACCGCCTGGCCGGCAAACTGCACGGTGACATCATGCAAACGAATCAGGCTGTCGGACATGGCGACTCCTGACAGGCCCGACAACGCCCCAGCACCTCGACGGTCTGCCCCTCCACGGCAAAGCCCAGGGCCGCCGCACTGCTGACGATCGCCTGGCTGATCGCGGGTTGCTGCAGCTCGATGGCGGCATGGCACTGCCGGCAAATGAGGAACTGCCCCTGATGCACATGCCCGGGATGGCTGCAGCCGACAAAGGCATTCAGCGAAGCAATGCGGTGCACCAGGCCGTGTTCCAGCAGAAAGTCCAGCGCCCGGTAGACGGTCGGCGGTGCAGCACGCCGGCCGTCCACTTCACTGAGCACGCCGAGGATGTCATAGGCGCCCAACGGCCGGTGGCTTTGCCAGACCAGCTCCAGCACACGCTTGCGCAGGGTAGTCAGGCGCACCCCCTGCTGCAGGCAGAGCTGCTCGGCCTGCTCAAGCGCGTGGCTGACACAATGGCTATGGTCATGCGGCTGGCAAGCCAGCTCGGGATGGGCAGAAGCAGTCATGGGCGATGGGGGCGACGGCAATGGCGAAGAGACGTTATTCTATTACGCTTTACAGCCCAGGTGTTGCCATCGTGCGTTGCTTCCTTGCCCTTGCCGCCCTCCTTTTCGCCAGCAGCCAGGCACTGGCTGACGTGCGCGTACTGACCAGCATCAAGCCACTGCAGCTGATTGCCGCCGCCGTACAGGACGGCCTCGGGCAGCCCGAGGTGCTGCTGCCGCCGGGCGCCTCGCCGCACCACTTTGCCCTGCGCCCCTCGGACATGCGCAAGCTGCAGCAGGCCGAGCTGTTCTACTGGATCGGCCCGGACCTGGAAGGCTTCCTCGCCAAGCCGCTGGCCAGTCGCACGGCCACGACACTGGCCGTACAACAGCTCGATGGCCTGCAGCTGCGCCACTTTGGCGAGCCTGCCCGTCCCGCTGACCATGACCATGACCATGACCATGACCATGACCATGACCATGACCATGACCATGACCATGACCAGCATGAGTCTGCCCACGACGAACATGACGACCACCAGCATCAGCCCGGCACCCTGGACGCCCACCTCTGGCTGTTGCCGGCCAATGCCCAGCGCATCGCCCAGCGCATGGCCAGCGACCTGGCCGCCCTGGACCCGCAACAGGCCGCACGCTACCAGGCCAATGCCGACGCCTTCGCGCAACGCCTGAGCACACTCGACCAGCACCTGCAGGCACGCCTGGCGCCGCTGCAGGGCAAGCCGTTCTTCGTCTTCCACCAGGCGTTCGACTACTTCGAACAGGCCTATGGCCTGCAACATCGCGGAGTATTCAACCTGCTCGGTGAAGTGCAGCCCGGCGCCCGGCATGTCGCCCTGATCCGCCAGCAACTGCAGAGCACCGGCCCCAGCTGCCTGTTCAGCGAACCGCCGCTGCGTCCGCGCCTGCTACAAACCCTCGGCGAGGGCCTGCCGGTACGCATGGCCGAACTGGACGCCCTGGGCTATGCGCTGGCCGCCGATGCCGAGGGCTACCCGCGCCTGCTGGAAAATCTCGCCGACAACCTGGCCGGCTGCCTGGAGCAACTGTAAGCGCACGCCGCCTGCGGCACGCACCGGCTAACCCGCCGCCGGCACCCGTCCCGCATAATCCGCGACCAGCCCCAGGAGAATCGCCAGTCCGGCCCAGTGGCTGTGCAGGAACGCCTGAAAGCAAGCCTGTGGCTCGCGCGAGCGGGTCTGCCAGAACTCCCAGGCAAAACACAACGCCGCTACCAGCAAGCCGCCATGAAAAGCCAGGCCGAGCTTGAACTGTGCCCCGGCCAGCAACAGGCAGAACAGCGCCAGCCCCTGCAGGGTAAGGATGATCGCGCGGTCGGCATCGCCGAACAGGATGGCCGTGGACTTCACGCCAATCTGCAGGTCGTCCTCGCGGTCGGTCATCGCATAGTAGGTGTCGTAGGCCACCGTCCACAGCAGGTTGGCGAAGTACAACAGCCAGGCGGCCAGCGGCACCTCACCGGTCTCGGCCATGAACGCCATGGGAATCCCCCAGGAATAGGCCGCCCCCAGCACCACCTGCGGGTAGTAGGTATGGCGCTTCATGAAGGGGTAGCAGGCCGCCAGGGCCAACGCGCCAAACGACAGGTAGAAGGTCGCCAGGTTGGTGCACAGCACCAGCAGCAGGCTGAGCAGCAACAGTCCGGCGAACAGGCCCAGCGCCTCGCGCTCGCTGACCCGCCCACGCACCAGCGGGCGCTGGTGCGTACGCGTGACATGCCCGTCGAAGTGCCGGTCGGCATAGTCGTTGATCACGCAACCCGCCGAACGCATCAATACCACGCCGCTGACGAAAATCAGCAGATTGCCCCAGCTGGGCACACCCTCGGCCGCCACCCACAGCGCCCAGAGGGTCGGCCAGAGCAGCAGGTAGATGCCAATCGGGCGATCCAGGCGCATCAACTGGATAAAGTCGAAAGCCCGCGGGTGCAGGCGATTGAGCGATTGCAGCAGCTTCAGATACATGCGCGTTCTCCGGGCGAGGCGGCGATTATAGGCCGGCATCCTGCCAGAAGCGCGGCAGGAACACCTCGGCCACCAGCACCTGCAAGGCTCCGCGGCTGAAGCAGGAGCGCCGCGCCCACAGCCCATCGGCCTGCATGGCCGGCGGCAACCAGGCCGACGGATAGCGACAGGCTTCGATGGCACCGCGCTGGAAAGCCTGATCGCTGAACAGCAACTCGCCCAGCGAGCGACAACCCAGTTGGGCCAGGTCGAGTCCTTCGCCCTGGCTGTGCGCGGCCACACTGCGGGCAAACACCCAGGCCTGGCCCGCCCCGCGCAGGTACACCTCACGCACCCAGCCGCGTGCCGCAGGTGGCAAGCCCAACGCCCGGCACTCATCGGCGCGCAGGCTCTGCCAACCTTCCTGGAGCGGCTGCACGCTGAACTGACCGCCCGCCAATGCGCTCAACCGACGGGTCAGCGAATCACAGGAAAACAGCCAGTCGCGCCAGCTGGCCGGCAGCTCGGCAGGCATGTGCGCCACACTCAGCCAGGCCGGCGTGGCAATCGGCGTATCGGACACGGCAACTCATTCCGCAGCTAAAAGCGCGGCAAGCTTACCATCGCGCCCGCCCCCCTGTGCGTGCCGGCTATTGCCGGCAGGCGACACACGCAGTACAAACGACAGCACCTCCCCCCGATGAGACTGCCCGGCATGAAACAATGGCAATGCATAGTGTGTGGCCTGATCTACGACGAACGCCTGGGCTGGCCGGATGACGGCATCGCCCCGGGTACCCGCTGGGAAGATGTCCCGGCAGACTGGCTGTGCCCCGACTGCGGCGTGAGCAAGGATGACTTTGAGATGGTCCTGCTGTCATGACGGCAACAGTGCCCGCCCATGCCCCGCTGGTGATTGTCGGCAGCGGCCTGGCGGGCTACCAGCTGGCCCGCGAATGGCGCAAGCTGGACAGCCAGACACCCTTGCTGATCATCAGCCAGGATGACGCCCGCGCCTACGCCAAGCCCATGCTGTCCACCGGACTGGCCAAGGACAAAAGCGCCGATCAACTGGTGCAGGCCGAGGCCGGCGCGATGGCCGAGCAACTCCAGGCGCAAATTCGCAGCCATACACAGGTCACGGCCATCGACCCGGCCCAGCGCCAGTTGTGGCTGGGCAACGAGTGCCTGACCTACCGTGACCTGGTGCTGGCCTGTGGCGCCGAGGCACTCCGGCCCGACCTGCCGGGCGATGCCGCCGATTGCCTGTTCACGGTCAACGACCTGCAGGACTACGCACGCTTTCGCCAGGCCCTGCACGGCAAGCAGCGGGTGCTGATCCTCGGCGCCGGACTGATCGGCTGCGAATTTGCCAACGACCTGCTGCTCGGCGGCTACCAGCCCTGCCTGGTGGCGCCCGCCCCGCAGGTCATGCCCGGCCTGCTGCCCGCGCCCAGCGCCAGCTGCGTGCAGGAGGCCCTGGCGGCAGCCGGCGCCGAGTTCCACCTGGGACGTCAACTGGTTCGGCTCGAGCACGCCCGCAGCGGCCTGTGCGCCAGCCTGGATGATGGCCGGCAACTGCATGCCGACCTGCTCCTCGCAGCCATCGGCCTGCGCCCACGTACCCGACTGGCCAGCCAGGCAGGCCTGGCCGTGGGCCGCGGCATTCAGGTCGACCGCCTGCTGCGTAGTTCGCAGCCACATATCTACGCCCTCGGCGACTGTGCCGAGGTGGCCGGCCACAGCCTGCTCTACGTCATGCCACTGATGGCCGCGGCACGCGCCCTGGCGCGCACCCTGGCCGGCGAGCCGACACAGGTCAGCTACGGCGCCATGCCGATCACCGTGAAGACACCGGCGTGCCCCCTGCTGGTCGCCCCGCCGTCCGGCGAGCAGCCCGGCCAATGGCAGTTCACCGGCCAGGCGCCTGACCTGCGCGGCGAATACCGCAGCCGTGATGGGCGCCTGCTCGGCTATGCACTGAGCGGCAGCGCGGTGCAGGACAAACTGACGCTGAATCGAGAACTACCCGCGCTTTTGGCGTGAACAGCGTGGCTTATGGCCAATATGCCCGGCTAAGCTGCCGACAAACTGTCTGACAAGACTGGCGCAGCCTAGGCCAGCATGCCATTCTCCCGTCGGTCTACCGCCGCGCAGAGCGGTTGCCGCGGGATCGGGGTCAGCCCCGGTCAGCACGGACACAACAACAACAAACCGTCAAAGAGGCATTTATGCGTAAACCCGAACTTGCCGCCGCTATCGCGGAAAAAGCCGACCTCACCAAGGACCAGGCCAATCGCGTACTCAACGCCCTGCTCGAAGAAATCAGCAACGCCCTGAACCGCAAGGACAGCGTGACCCTGGTTGGCTTCGGCACTTTCGTTCAGCGCCATCGCGGCGCACGCACCGGGAAAAACCCGCAAACCGGCCAGCCGGTTACCATCAAGGCCAGTAATACCGTCGCCTTCAAGCCGGGCAAGGCCCTCAAGGACGCGGTCAACTGAGTCCTGCGGGGACAAGGATGTCCCCAGAGCCTGACCGGCGTCACAGGGTGGCGCCGGCAACCGGCAAAGCAGCTGTAGTCTGCGGCGAAAAGCACTACAATGCGCGGCCATTTGTATCCAACCGCCGAGGCCTCGCGCATGAAATTCCGTTTTCTCCTGTGGATGATGGGCCGCCTGATGGCCAAAGCCAGCCGCAGCAATCCCGACTTCCAGAAGCAACTCGACGGCAAGGACCTGGTCTTCCAGCTGCACACCCTGGACGGCAAGGTCGCCCGTCACTTCATCGTCAGCCAGCAGCGCATCACCAGCAAGTCCGGTCGTGTCGAGGCACCCGCCTTTGCCCTGGGTTTCAAGGACAGTGCCTACGGCTTCGCCACCATGACCGCCAAGAACAAGCAACTGGCCTTCATGCAGGGCATCCAGAACAAGGACATCCAGATCCAGGGCAACCCGGCCCTGGTCATGTGGTTCCAGGGCCTGACCAAGTACCTCGCCCCGAAAAAGTCCAAGCCGGCCAGCAAGGCCGCCTGAGCCTTGCGGCACAAGGATGTTTGCCATGCGCCTGATCAGCCTTTTCGCCCTGCTGTTGTGCAGCCTGGCCAGCCAGGCCGCCACGCCCCTGCAGGACAGCCTGGAGCTGATCGGCATCCAGCAGTTGTGCCTGCAGACTGGCGCACTGGCCCAGCAGGGCATGCCCACTGAACAGCAAGCACGCCTGGCCAAGGCCTTTGACGGCGAGCGGTTGTGCCATGACTTGCAGCAGCGCCTCGCCAAGCGGCTGAGTCGCGAGCAACAGGAGCAGGCTCAGGTGCTGCTGGGTGGCGAGCTGGCGCGCTTTTTCAGCGAAGCCGAACGCAGCGCGGCCAGCGATCCGCAACTGGCCGCCTACCGCCAGCGCCTGGCCGAGCAACCGCCGCTCGGCGCGCGGGTCGAACTGATCCAGCAACTCGATGCAGCAGCGCACACCAGCGCGCTGGCCAGCCTGCTGCGCTATGAAATCGGCAAGAGCCAGGCCTGGCTGACCGTGCACAGCCGTGGCGAAAGCATCGACGAGCAACAACTGGCCAGCGCCACCGTCGAACAACAGCAACGCCTGCAACAGGCCAGCCAACAGGCGGTGCAGGGCTTCATGCTGTATGCCTACCGGCGCATGCCTAGCGAGCAGCTACAGAGCTATCTGGACCTGTATCGCCAACCGCCGCTGCAAGCGCTGCTGCAGGCCAGCCAGGAAGAGCTGCTGCAGCTGTTTCGCGAGCGACGCAGCGAACTGCTGCACTGAACTGCCCGCCCGGGTGCCCAGGCGCCGCTCAGTGCCCCTGGAACTGAGCGGCCAGCTCACGCAGCGCGGCCTCGGCTTCCAACACCTTGTCCAACGCTTCTTCGGCCTTGTCGCGACTGATCTGCAGGCGCGCCAGCAGGCTGTCGGGAATCTCCTGACTGGGGCCGCTGCCGATCTGCCGCTGGCGCAGCAGGCGCAGGGTCAGGCACAGCAGGTTGGCATACACCGCCAGCGGGCCGTCGTAGTCCGGGTCTTCCTGGAAGCGCAGGGCCACCGCCAGCTCCTCCGGCATATCCCAGAAACGCATCAGCCAGCTGCCGATCTGCTCACGGGTAATCCCCAGCAGGTGCTGCTCGATATGGCTGTGTCCAAGGTGCGGATTGACCTCCTGGTGCCGGCAGATCAGCGAAAAATGCGGCGGGAAGATGTGCGCCAGCACCAGGTAGCCGAAGTTGTGCAGCAGCCCCGCCAGGTAGGCCAGGCCCGCCTCAGGCCGCTCGGCCCGGGGCATGGCGCGGGTCAGCCCCTCGATGACCGCGGCGGTATAGATCGCCTGCTGCCAGTAGGGTGTACTGTGCTGGGCACGGTCGCGGGGCAGGCTGAGGGTCTTGCCCAAGGCCAGGCCCAGCGCCAGGTTGATCACCAGATCGAAGCCCAGCACCCGGACAATGGCATCTTCCACGGAGCGGATCTTGCCCGGCGCCGCGTAGTAGGGTGACGCCGCCCAGCTGACCACCTGCGCGGCCAGTGCCGGATCGGTTTCCACCACGCCGGTAATGTCGTCCACCGTGGCATTCGGGTCGACACGCAACTTGATGATCTTCTGCGCGGTTTCCGGTAGCGGGGGGATCTCGATGGTTTCCTCCAGCCGCTGCTGGATGCGCCGCGCGGTGAAGGTGTGTACCGCCAGGGTGATCTCCGCGCGGTCATCCTCGGGACGCCGCAGGTTCGGCTGGATCGCCGCCAGCGGCTCTGCGAAGTGCGCCGCGCTGGCCTTGCCCAGCAGGCTGCGGAAATCGCTGCTGGCAATCCCCAGGAGCACCTGCGGATCGCCCGAATCCAGCCAGAGCATGGGCTGCTGGAGAATGCGTTCATCGTACAGACAGGGCGAGCTGGTCAGCGGCGGCAGCGCCGGCAGGGTATGCAGCTGATGCTTGCCGAGCATGCGTTCCAGGCGTTCCGGCTTGACCGCCTGCAACTGCCGGCCGGTGAGCTCGGCCAGGCGCTTGAGGTCCAGCAACTGGTCCTGGCTGAACAGCACCAGCAAGGCCCCCACCGCATCATCCAGCAAGACGGCCTGCAGGCGGCTCACCGCCGGCAGCACGCACGTGCTGTCGGCCAGCTGGAAAGGTACGCCCAGTTTGCCGAGCAACTGTTCAATGAGCAGCGGCGCACGCGGGGTAGGGTGTTCTGCGGGTTCGGTCATCGCCCAGAGTCCTGCCAGGTGGAAATGCCTGCAGTATAACCAGCACGGCGCAGGCTGCTATGCACGGCTGCGCATCCGTTCACACCTGGCCATATTGCTGACCATGCCGCAGCCAACGCTCAAGCAGCGGCGCGACATGCTGCGGCCAGCGCTGCAACAACTCCTGCGCGGCGTCACGCACCGCCGGCAACAGGTCGGCATCGCGCATCAGGTCGGCCACCTTGAACTGCAGCAGGCCGGTCTGCCGGGTACCGAGCATTTCGCCGGGACCGCGCAGTTCGAGGTCTTTCTCGGCAATGATGAAGCCGTCGCACGTCTCGCGCATGATCGCCAGACGTTCGCGGCCGAGCTGCGACAGCGGCGCATGGTAGAGCAGTACGCAGTGGCTGGCGGCACTCCCTCGACCAACCCGTCCGCGCAGCTGGTGTAGCTGAGCCAGGCCCAGGCGCTCGGGGTTCTCGATGATCATCAGGCTGGCGTTGGGCACGTCGACGCCGACCTCGATCACCGTGGTGGCCACCAGCAGCTGCAGCTCGCCGCGCTTGAACTGGTCCATCACCGCGGCCTTCTCGGCCGGCTTCATGCGCCCGTGGATCAGCCCGACGCGCAGCTCGCCGAGCGCCGCGGAGAGCTCCTCGTAGCTGGTCTCGGCGGCCTGGCAGGTGAGTTCCTCGGATTCCTCGATCAGCGTGCACACCCAGTAGGCCTGGCGGCCCTCGCGGCAGGCGGCGCGCACCCGTTCGATCACCTCGGCACGCCGGCTATCGGCGATCACCAGGGTATTGACCGGGGTGCGTCCCGGCGGCAGCTCGTCGAGAATCGACGTATCCAGGTCGGCGTAGGCGCTCATCGCCAGGGTTCGCGGGATCGGCGTGGCCGTCATGATCAGCTGGTGCGGGCACAGCCGACCGTCGACACCCTTCTGGCGCAGGGCCAGGCGCTGCTGCACGCCGAAGCGGTGCTGCTCGTCGATGATCACCAGCGCCAGGCGCTTGAACTGCACCTCGTCCTGAAACAACGCATGGGTGCCCACCACCATCGGGCAACCGGCGGCAATCTGTTCCAGCGCGGCCGCACGGGCCTTGCCCTTGAGCTTGCCGGCCAGCCAGGCCACCTCGATGCCGAGTGGCTGCAGCCACTGCGTGAAGTTGCGAAAGTGCTGCTCGGCGAGGATTTCCGTAGGTGCCATCAAAGCCACCTGGTAACCGGCTTCCAGTGCCTGCAAGGCGGCCAGGGCCGCTACCACGGTCTTTCCCGCGCCCACATCGCCCTGCACCAGACGCAGCATCGGCTCGCTCTGGCTGAGGTCATAGGCGATTTCCGCCGCCACACGGCGCTGCGCCCCCGTAGGCGTAAAGCCGAGGTTGCCGAGAAACTGCTGCGGCAGGCGCTGCGCCTTGGCCAGGACCGGCGCCTGCTGGGCACGCACCTGCTGGCGCAGGCGTTGCAGGGACAGCTGATGGGTGAGCAGCTCCTCGAAGACCAGACGCTGCTGCGCCCAGTGCTGCCCCTCGGCCAGCTCCGCCAGGTCGGCATCCGGCGGCGGCCGGTGCAGATAGCGCAAGGCCTCGGCCAGTGGCCCGAGTCGATACTGTTCAGCCAGCTGCGCCGGCAGCCAGTCCGGCAGGCTGTGCGGGCCCAGGCGTGCCAGGGCCTGCTGGCTGAGCTGGCGCAGGCGCTGCTGGGTCAGCCCCTCGGTCGTCGGGTAGATGGGCGTCAGGCTCTGCTCTACCGGAGCCGGCTCGTCGCCGCTCTGCGCACGGTATTCCGGGTGGTAGATTTCCAGGCCGGTGGCGCCGGGACGCACCTCGCCATAGCAGCGCAAGGCCGTACCGCGCTTAAGACCATCCTTCTGCGCCTGGCTGAAATGGAAGAAACGCAGGCTGAGCGTACCGCTGCCATCCTGCAGGCGTACCAGCAGGCTGCGCCGCCGCCCCATGACCACATCGGCACCCGCTACGACGCCTTCGACGACCGCATCCTGCCCCGGCCGCAACGCACCGATCGGAGTAATACGCGTGCGATCCTGATAGCGCAACGGCAGGTGGAACAGCACGTCCTGCAGGGTTTCCAGGCCGACCTTGGCGAGTTTTTCCGCCAGTGCCGCACCCACCCCCTTGAGCGCCGTAACGCTGACCTGGGCCAGCTCGCTCACGGCTTGGCGACAGCCTGCGGTGGACGCCCCACCGAGCACAGACGAATCGAATCAGCCAGCACTTCAATGGCGTTGGGCCGCGGGAAGCTGGCTCGCCAGGCAATCGCCACGGTGCGGAACGGCACCGGCGGGGTCAGCGGACGAATATCGATGACGCCCGGCGCATAGTGGTGGCTATCCACGGCGGACAGCGGCAGCACGGAAATGCCCAGGCCGGACGCCACCATGTGACGGATGGTTTCCAGCGAACTCGACTCGATGGTGGTGTGACGCTGCTCATCGGCCTTGCGTGTGGTCGGGCACGCCTCAAGGACCTGATCACGGAAGCAGTGTCCCTCGCCGAGCAACAGCAGACTCTTGTCATTGAGCAGGCCGGCATCGATCGACTGCAGCTCGCTCCACGGATGGCCAGCCGGCATCAGCACATAGAACGGCTCGTCATACAACGGCTTGGTCAGCACATCCGCCTCGTGGAACGGCAGGGCAATGATGATCGCATCGAGCTCCCCGGTGCGCAGCTTGTCACGCAGCACATGGGTGAAATTCTCCTCGATATACAGCGGCATATCAGGCGCCACTTTGTGCAGCTGCGGGATCAGGTGCGGGAACAGGTAGGGCCCCACGGTGTAGATAGCCCCCACCTTGAGCGGCGCGGCCAGCTGGTTCTTGCCCGCCTGGGCCAGCTCGCGGATGCCCTGGGCCTGTTCGAGCACCTTCTGTGCCTGGGCGACGATGCCTTCACCAACGGGCGTCAGGCGCACCGCGCTTTTGCTGCGCTCGAAGATCAGCACGCCGAGCTCGTCCTCCAGCTTCTTCACTCCCACCGACAGGGTCGGCTGGCTGACATGGCAGCGCTCGGCGGCACGACCAAAATGCTGTTCCTGGGCGAGGGTAACGATGTAGCGCAGTTCTGTGAGGGTCATAGTCTGTGTCCATTGAGATGCGGCCAAGCATAGCCGCTGTCTTCAAGGGAACCAACCAGTACGCCGCGCTAAACTCAGCGGCGCCGATCCAGGGAAAACACGAAGGGCGCGACGATCTCCAGGCGGCCATCCTTGAGCATATCCTGCGGCGGCTTGGGTAGCGGCTGGGCACGGCGAATCATCTGCAAGGTCGCACGATCCAGCGAGGCATTGCCGGAGCGGCCCACCAGTTCGAAGTCCAGCACGCGCCCCTGCGCATCGACCACGAAGCGCAGCTTGTTGACGCCCTCGATGCCCCGGCGCCGGGCGTCTTCCGGGTAACGTTTGTAGCGCCCCAGGTGACTGAGCAAACGCGTCTGCCAATTGATCTGCGCGCGGCTCGGCGCTCCGCCGGCCGCCTGCTGCGAACGACTCGGGACAGCTGCCGGCTCACCCTGGCTGGGCACGCTGCTAACGGTTTCACTAACCTGCCGACTGGGCGGCTGCACGGGCTTGGGCTCGGGCGGGCGTGGCTTGGCCTTGGGCGGACGCGGCTTGGGTTTTGGCTTGGGCGGGGCCAGCGCCAACTTCGGCTTGGGGGCCTCGACCAGGCGCGGCTGCGGTTCTGGCACCACTTCGGGCTCGACCTGCGGCTCCGGCTCAGGCGGCGGTGCCGCTTGCGCTGGCGCAGGTGCTGGCGCAACCTCCGGCAAGGGCGCCAGCTCCACCAGCATGGCCGGTGGCGCCAGCAGCGCGGGCATGGCCTGCGGCTTCCAGTACAACGACCAGAGCAACAGCCCGAGGTGCAGTGCCAGCACCAGCAAGAGCGCCAGCCCCCAGCGCGCCAGTGAACTCACGCGCATGGTCATTGCGCGCCAACCGTTTCCAGGCCGACCAATCCAACCTTGAGGTAACCCGCGGCACGCAGACCATCCATGACCTGCATCAGCTCGGCGTATTCAACGCTCTTGTCACCGCGCACGAAGATGGTCTTGTCCTTGTCGCGGCCACTGGCCTGGTCCAACGCCTGGCCCAGCGCAGCCAGCTGTATGGCTTCGTCACCCAGAAAGAGACTGCCGTCTTCCTTGATGCTCAGGTAGATCGGTTTGTCAGGACGCGGCGTAGGCTGCGCACTGGAGGCCGGCAGGTCGATCTTCACGTCTACCGTGGCCAGGGGCGCGGCCACCATGAAGATGATCAACAGCACCAGCATCACATCGATGAAGGGCGTGACGTTGATCTCGTGGTTTTCCTGCAGCTCGTCGCCGCCTTCGTTGAGGTGCATGCCCATCGGCGCTCAACCTACCTTGACCATCTTGCGCTCGGCCTGGGCCGGGCTGGCTTGCGGGTCGAGATCACGACTGACCAGCAGCAACACCTGGGCCGAGGCATCCGCCACCTGCGCCTTGTAGCCGGCAATGGAACGGGCAAATACGTTGTAGATGACCACCGCAGGAATCGCTGCCACCAGCCCCAGGGCCGTGGCCAGCAGGGCCTCGGCAATGCCGGGAGCGACCACTGCGAGGTTGGTGGTTTGCGATTTGGCGATGCCGATGAAGCTGTTCATGATGCCCCATACCGTGCCGAACAGCCCGACGAACGGCGCCGTCGAACCAATGGTGGCCAGTACGCCGGTGCCCTGACTCATCTTGCGACCACTGGCTGCCACCAGGCGCTCGAGGCGGAAGCTGACACGCTCCTTGATGGCTTCGCGATCCAGGCTGTTGGCCGAAAGCTGCAGCTCTTCGCGGGCGTCATCGATCAACAAGCTGCTAAAGCTGTGCTGGGCACGCGCCTGCTCGGCAGCCTGCAGCAGGGTCCGCGCGCCCTTGAGCTGGCGCAACTCGCGGTGCAGACGGCGCTTGGCCAGCAGCAGCTCGATACCTTTGCCGATCCAGATGGTCCAGGTGATGATCGAGGCGATGATCAGCCCGATCATTACCCCCTTCACCACCACATCGGCCTGGTTGTACATGCCCATGGGCGACAGGTCGTGGACTACCGGTTGCCCGGCCAACGCAGCCTCTTCGGCGGCCAGGGCTGCCTGCTCACGGGCCTCGAGCTCGGCACGCCCTTCGGCGGTGAGATTCTGCTCGGCATAGAAGGCTTCGCGAGCCGCCAGACGCTGGCTCTCATCGGCCTCCGCCGGCAACGCCTGCAGGCGCTCGCGCAGCGCTTGCAGCTGCGCATCGACGGGTGCTGGTACAACGCCGTCGCCCGGCGTCGGCGCCGTGCTAGTAGCTGCCGGGACGGCTTCCTGCAGGACGGGCGCACCCGGCAACGGCGTGGCCAGTGGTTCGGCCTGCGACACGCCGCCCAGGCTCAGCCCCAGCAGCAGGGTAACCCGCGCAGCCAGGCGCAGCAGGGCATTGGGCGTGACACGAAGGGAAGAGCAAGACATAGCACCGAACCTAAAGAGTAGGGTAAACCGCATGCGAGCCCGCGGCTCGACACAAATTGCCGGCATTATTGCAAACAATTCTTGTTTGATAAAGCTGCCATGTAACATTGTTGCACAGCCCCTGGGGTAAGCCGGACAATCCGCCGAAGTGCACGCCATACTGCAGCATCCCACCTCAGGAGCCCCCGCCATGCAGCATCCCAGCCTGCTGATCGCCGGTTGCGGCGATGTCGGCAACCGCCTCGCCAGCCAGCTGCACGCCTGCCAGTGGATAGTCCACGGCCTGCGCCGCGATGTCTCGCGACTATCTGTCGCAGCCCTGCCAGTGCCAGGCGACCTTGCCCAGCACGACTGTCCCGCCGCCTGGCCGGTACAGCTCGATTACCTGGTGTTCTGCGCCGCGCCAAGTCGCGGCGACGAAGCGGGTTATCGGGCCACCTATGTGGATGGCCTGCAACAGGTGCTCGCCTGGCTGGCCAGCCGCGGCCAACGGCCACGCCGCCTGCTGTTCGTATCCAGCACCGGGGTGTACGGACAGAGCGACGGTGAGTGGGTCGACGAGCAGAGTCCGGCGCTCGCCGACAGCTTCAGCGGGCAAATCCTCCGCGAAGCCGAACAGCTGGCCTGGCGCAGCGGCTTGCCGGCCACCTGCGTACGCCTTGCCGGCATCTATGGGCCGGGGCGCCACTGGCTGCTCAATCAGGTTCGCCAGGGCTATCGTGCGCCCAGCCAGCCGGCGCTGTATGGCAATCGCATCCATGCCGACGACGCGGCCGGCCTGCTGGCTTTCCTGCTGCAGGCGGATTGGCGCGGGCTGCCTTTGGCGGACTGCTACCTCGGCGTCGACGACCAGCCGGCGCCGCTACACGAGGTCGTCGACTGGCTACGCGCGCAGCTGCAGGTCAGCACGCAGCTACCCGCCGGCCTGATGCGCCGTGCCGGCAACAAACGCTGCAGCAATCAGCGCTTGCGCGCGCTCGGCTGGCAGCCGCGCTACCCCAGTTATCGCGAGGGCTATACCGCCCTCCTGCAGGGCGACTGACTCAGTCGCGCTGCAAGCGCCAAACCTCGGCGCCCGGCTGGTAGCTGGGCATTTCATCGGCGGCCGACTGGTTGATCGCCTGGAAGATCCGCAATTGCTCGCCTTCGCGGCGAAACAACCAGGTTTGCCCCTGCGCCCCCTGCTGCAGCCACAGGCTATCGTGTTCACCGGCCATGGCCGCGCAGTCACCCGCCAGGCACAAGGCATAGCGTTCGGCACCCGGCAGGCCCTCGACGCGGCCATCGGCATGGAACAGCACTAGCCCTCGCTCACCCAGCCCCTGGGTAATGAGCCAGCTGCCCCCCAGGTAGGCACGGTACAGCGCAGCCTCGAAATGGCTGCCCAGCGGGCTGTCATCAACGCTGGCCGCGTATCGACGGAAGCGCTGCGCTGGCCACGACGGCCCCTCGCCCTGCAGCAACTCAGCCCCTGAACGACGCAGCTGCTCATGCTCATCGAGGCCAAAGTCGACCTGCCAGCCCCCCTCGGCCAGCGCCTGCAGGCGCCCTTCGCCCTGTTCGAAGCCATTGCTGAAGCGGGCCAGGCCACGCGCTGCCTGCACGCGCCACTCCAGGTTGGGGCCATAGGCCAGCAGCGCCTCGCGCAGCGAATCGTCGGCCACCGCGGCATCAATCGCCGCCTGGTTGATCCAGATGCCGTCCACGCTGCGTCCACTGCAGCCAGCCAGCAGCAGGCTGCTCAGCGCCAGCCCAGCCAGGGCCAGGCGCAGTGGTTCAGGAAAGAACCAGGATGCCATCCATTTCCACCTGTGCACCACGCGGCAGGGCCGCCACGCCAATCGCCGCACGGGCCGGGTAGGGCTGCTGGAAGTAGCGCCCCATGATTTCATTGACCTTGGCAAAGTGCGCCAGGTCAGTGAGGAAGATGTTCAGCTTGACCACATCCTGGAAGCCGCCACCAGCGGCCTCGATCACCGCCTTGAGGTTCTCGAAGACCTGCACGGTCTGTGCCTCGAAATCATCGGAGACCAGATTCATGGTCTGCGGGTCGAGAGGGATCTGCCCGGACAGGTAGACGGTGTTGCCGGCCTTGATGGCTTGCGAATAGGTACCGATGGCGGCGGGGGCCTTGTCGCTGCTGATGACGGTCTTGCTCATGGGTCGCTCCTTGGAAAGACGCAGCTTCAAGCGGTGCGCTGCAAGCTGCAAGTAAAAGCGGGGGACAGGCTACAGGCCGGCTCAATAAGCCGGCTTGGCCTTTGACCTGCGCCGTTAGGCTGGCGGCGTTACGCCTTGGCCCGGGTAATACGAATCACCCCCTTGAGGGCGCGCAGTTTCTTGATGACCCGCGCCAGATGCACGCGGTCATGCACACTGATGATCAACTGGACCACGCTGGTCCGCCCATCGCGCTCGTCCATGCCGATCTTCTCGATATTGCCGTCGGCCATTGCCACGGTGCCGGCCAGCATGGCGATCAACCCACGCTGATGCTCCAGCTCGACACGCAGCTCGACATTGAACTCGCCCTGCACATCCTTGGCCCAGGTCAACGGCAGGCACTTCTCCGGGTTATGGCGGATATCGCTGATGTTGCGACAGCTATCCAGGTGCACCACCATGCCCTTGCCGGCGGACAGGTGACCGATGATCGGATCACCCGGGATCGGCGTGCAGCACTTGGCATAGCTGAGCACCAGCCCCTCGGTACCGCGAATGGCCAGCGGGCCCTCGCTGGTCGGCAGCTCGCCACCTTCGCCGGACTCGGTCAGCAGGCGCCGCGCCACCACATAGGCCATGCGATTACCCAGGCCGATGTCTTCCAGCAGGTCGTCCAGGCTGGCGAAACGATACTCGCCCAGCACCTGCTCGATACGCTCGGCCGGCACACGCTCCAGTTGGCTGTCGAAGCTGGCCAGTACCTTGTTGAGCAGGCGCTCGCCCAGACTCACCGACTCGGAGCGGCGCTGCTGCTTGAGGGCGTGGCGAATATGCGTACGTGCCTTGCCACTGACCACGAAATTCAACCAGGCCGGATTCGGGCGGGTCCCCGGCGCCGTGACGATCTCGACCGTACAGCCGCTCTGCAACGGCTGCGACAGCGGCGCGAGGCGACGGTTGATACGGCAGGCGATACAGCTGTTGCCGACGTCGGTGTGCACCGCGTAGGCAAAATCGACCGCCGTGGAGCCTTTCGGCAACTCCATGATGCGGCCCTTGGGCGTGAACACGTAGACCTCGTCCGGGAACAGGTCGATCTTCACGCTCTCGATGAATTCCAGCGAGTTGCCGGCACGCTGCTGCAGCTCGAGAATGCCCTTCACCCACTGCCGGGCACGCGCATGGTTGCCACGCGGCGCATCCTCTTCACTGGACTTGTACAGCCAATGGGCGGCGATACCGTGCTTGGCCAGCTCTTCCATCTCATGGGTACGGATCTGGATCTCGATGGGTACACCATGCATGCCGAACAGCGTGGTATGCAGCGACTGGTAGCCATTGGCCTTGGGAATCGCGATGTAGTCCTTGAAACGCCCCGGCAAGGGCTTGTAGAGGTTGTGCACCGCACCGAGCACGCGATAGCAGGTATCCACCTTGTCGACCACGATGCGGAAGGCATAGACATCCATGATCTCGTTGAATGCCCGGCGCTTGCCACGCATCTTCTGGTAGATGCTGTACAGGTGTTTCTCGCGACCACTCACCTCGCCCTGCAGGCCTTCACGCTCCAGGCAATGGCGAATCGATTCCTCGATTTTGGCGACAATTTCCTTGCGATTGCCGCGCGCGCGCTTGACCGCCTGGCGGATGTGCGCCGAGCGCATCGGGTACATGGCCTTGAAGCCCAGGTCCTCGAACTCGGCATACATGCTGTGCATGCCCAGGCGGTTGGCGATGGGCGCGTAGATCTCCAGGGTTTCCTTGGCGATACGCCGGCTCTTGTCATGCGGCATGGCATCCAGGGTGCGCATGTTGTGCAGACGGTCGGCCAGCTTTACCAGGATTACCCGGATATCGCGGGCCATGGCCATGGCCATTTTCTGGAAGTTTTCAGCCTGCGCCTCGGCCTTGCTCTGGAAGTCCATCTGGGTCAGCTTGCTGACCCCGTCGACCAGCTCGGCGACGGTTTCGCCAAACTGTGCCTGCAAGGCTTCCTTGGGAACGCCGGTGTCTTCGATGACATCGTGCAGCATGGCGGCCATCAGGCTCTGATGATCCATGTGCATGTCGGCGAGAATGCTGGCAACCGCCAGCGGATGAGTCACGTAGGCTTCGCCACTGCGGCGGCGCTGCCCATCATGTGCTTGTTCGGCGTAGAAATAGGCGCGACGGACCAGGTTGACCTGATCCGCGCCCAGATAGCTGGAAAGTCGTGTGGCGAGACCGTCTATGCCGGACATGGGGCTACCCCCGACCAGCCAGGTCGTCCTCGCGGCACATGACCTTCAGCCGGCATGAATCAGAGTGCCTCGCTGGACTCGTCCTCGAAGCTGACGAACAGCGGTTCTTCTTCGATCAGCTCTTCCTGGGCAACATACTCGGCATCTACCAGGCCACCGGCAATTTCGCGCAGCGCGACCACGGTGGGCTTGTCGTTTTCCCAGGCTACTTTCGGCTCTTTGCCGCCGGTTGCCAGCTGGCGGGCACGCTTGGTGGCCAGCATCACCAACTCGAAGCGGTTGTCGACATTGTCCAGGCAATCTTCAACGGTAACGCGGGCCATGGTGTTCCTCTGCATCTAAAACGGGGACGCCCGGGTGGGCGATCGGACTGAATAGTCTAAAGCAGCTTTGCGCCACAGGCTACAGGCGGCCGTGGCGAGCCTTCCGCTTCAGGCCAGCAACTCGCCGAGCAGGCCGGCATGCCGCTGCTGTTGCGGCTGCTGGAGCAACTGATTGGCGCGCAGGATGGCCTTGAGATCATCCAGGGCATGAGCAAAGTCGTCGTTGATCACCAGGTAATCGTACTCGACATAGTGAGCCATCTCGCTGACCGCATCGCGCATGCGCCGTTCAATGATCTCGCCGCTGTCCTGGCCACGATGGGTCAGGCGATGGCGCAAGGCCTCTTGGGTCGGCGGCAGGATAAAGATCGACTTGGCCTGCGGCATCAGACGACGCACCTGTTCCGCGCCCTGCCAGTCAATTTCCAGAATCAGATCGAAGCCTTCGGCGAGGGTCTGTTCGACCCATACCTGGGAGGTTCCGTAGAGGTTGTCGAATACCTGGGCATGTTCGAGGAACTCGTTGCGCTCGAGCATCGCCGTGAAAGCTTCGCGGCTGACGAAGTGGTAGTTGACCCCATCGACCTCGCCGGGGCGCATGGCCCGCGTGGTGTGCGATACCGACACGCGCAGGTTGGCCTGGCTGTCGAGCAGCGCCTTGACCAGACTGGTCTTGCCGGCGCCGGACGGTGCGGAAACGATGTACAGGGTGCCTGTGCTGGCCATGCAAATACTCCGGAATCAGTCTGGGCGGTGCGCAGCCACCGCTTATTCGATGTTCTGAACCTGCTCGCGCATCTGTTCGATCAGCACCTTAAGGTTGACCGCGCATTGCGTGGAGCGCGGGTCGAACGCCTTGGAACCCAGGGTATTGGCTTCGCGGTTGAGCTCCTGCATGAGGAAATCCAGACGCCGACCGGCGGCGCCACCCGCCTTGAGCACCCGCCGCACTTCGCCGATGTGCGTGATCAGACGATCCAGCTCCTCGGCCACATCGCTCTTCTGCGCCAGCAACACCAGTTCCTGTTCGAGGCGCTGCGCATCCAGCTCGACCTGCAGCTCGGCGCAGCGATCAAGAATCTTCTGCCGCTGGTTGGCGAGCATGTGCGGCACCTGCTCGCGCAGGGCGGCGACCTCATCCTGCATGGCATCCAGGCGCTCGCCAAGCAGCCGCGCCAGCTCGCCACCTTCGCGCTGCCGGCCTTCGCGCAGCTGCTGCAAAGCCTCCTGGAACAACGCCAGCGCCGCGGCATTGAGCGCCTGCGGATCAGCCACATCGGCAACCAGCACGCCAGGCCAGGCCAGCACATCCAGGGGGTTGAGCGGCGCCGGTTGGGCAATCAGTGCAGCCACCTGGCGCGCCGCTGCCAGCAACTGACGGGTGCGCGCTTCATCCACTTGCAGACGTTGCCCGGCGCCTTCCTCGACAAAACGCAGGGTGCACTCCACCTTACCCCGTGACAGCCCCTGGCGCAGGGCTTCGCGCACCGCGCCCTCCAGCTCGCGGAAGCTCTCCGGCAGGCGCAGATGCGGCTCCAGATAGCGATGATTGACCGAACGCAGCTCCCAGCACAGGGTGCCAAAGGGGCCGGCCTGCTCGCAGCGGGCGAAGGCGGTCATGCTGTGCACCATGGGGCAAACCTCGGCAGGCAATCAATGAACGGGCGATTGTAGCGCACCCGTCGCATGCCGCCCAATCGGACATGCCGCGCCGCCCGCCAGGCCCTATAATGACCGGCAGTTAATCCCCCAAGACAAGGTATTCCCATGAAGCGTCCCAGTGGCCGCGCCGCCGATCAGCTGCGCCCGATCCGTATCACCCGTCGCTACACCAAGCACGCCGAGGGCTCGGTGCTGGTGGAGTTTGGCGATACCCAGGTGATCTGCACGGTCAGCGTGGAAAGCGGTGTACCGCGCTTCCTCAAGGGCAAAGGTCAAGGCTGGCTGACCGCCGAGTACGGCATGCTGCCGCGCGCCACCGGCGAGCGCACCCAGCGCGAAGCCAGCCGCGGCAAGCAGGGCGGCCGCACCCTGGAAATCCAGCGCCTGATCGGCCGTTCGCTACGCGCCGCACTGGATATGAGCAAACTGGGCGAGAACACTCTGTACGTCGACTGCGACGTGATTCAGGCCGATGGCGGCACCCGCACCGCGTCGATCACCGGCGCCATGGTTGCCCTGGTGGACGCGCTGGCCGTGATGAAGAAGCGCGGCGCGCTCAAGGGCGAACCGCTCAAGCAGATGATCGCTGCCGTTTCCGTGGGCATGTACCAGGGCGAGGCCGTGCTCGACCTCGACTACCCGGAAGACTCTGCCGCAGAAACCGACCTCAATGTGGTAATGACCAGCCAGGGAGGCTTCATCGAGGTGCAAGGCACTGCCGAAGGCGAGCCCTTCCAGCCCGAGCAGCTCAATGCCATGCTGCTGCTCGCCCGCCAGGGCCTGCAGCAGCTATTCGAGGCCCAGCAGGCTGCCCTGCATAACGACTGAGCTACCCTCAACGGAGAAGCCGCCATGCAAGACCTGCAAACACCGCCCAGCGCCGAAGCCCGGCAATGGGCCATGCTGTGTCACTTCGCGGCCTTCTTCGGCCTGGTCTTCCCCTTCGGCAATCTGCTCGGCCCGCTGGTGGTCTGGCAGATCAAGCGCGACCTCGACCCCTTTGTCGACGCGCAGGGCAAGGAAGCGGTGAACTTCCAGATCAGCGTAACCCTGGCCGGCCTGGTCTGCGTGCCGCTGATGCTGATCCTCATCGGTTTCCCCTTGCTGGCGCTGGTTACCATCGGCGCCCTGGTGCTGACGATCATCGCCGGCATCAAGGCCAATGAAGGCCAGGCCTACCGCTATCCGTTCTGCTGGCGGCCGATTCTCTGATCACAGCCAGCCGAGCTCGGCCAGGGATTGCGGCTCACCCTCACCCACCACGAAGTGATCGAGCACGCGCACCTCGATCAGCCCCAAGGCCTCCTTGAGGCGCTCGGTCAGCAGGCGATCAGCCTGGCTGGGCTCGGCCACTCCGGACGGATGGTTATGCACCAGGATCAGTGCTGCGGCATTGTGTGCCAGTGCGCGTTTGACGACCTGCCGCGGGTAAACGCTGGCACCGTCTATGCTGCCCTGGAACAGCGCCTCGAAAGCCAGCACACGGTGACGGGTATCCAGAAACAGGCAGCCAAACACTTCATGTGGCTCGTGGCGTAGCTGCGCTTTCAGGTAATCCCGCACCGCCTGCGGGCTTTCCAGCGCCGAGTCACGACGCAGACGCTCGGCCAGGTGGCGGCGGGCCATCTCCAGCACCGCCTGCAGTTGCGCAAACTTCGCCGGGCCCAGACCCAGGTGCGCGGAAAAGGCCGGCAAGTCGGCCTCGAGCAACGCGCGCAGGCTGCCAAAGTCGGCCAGCAGACGCCGCGCCAGCTCCACCGCGCTACACCCGGCCACCCCGGTGCGCAGGAAAATCGCCAGCAATTCGGCATCGGTAAGCGCCGCCGGGCCGCGTTGCAGCAAACGCTCACGCGGCCGTTCGGCGGCCGGCCAGTCGCGGATACTCATGAGTTGACTCCCTGTCCAGTGTCCCGCCAGTCCGTGGCGGCCGGCCGGCGCTGCTCCACGCCAGACCCTGTGCTATCGTAGCGCAGATTTTTTGCAGGGCCAGCGACCGGGGAGGTACGCCGACCCTGCAGCTTCCCGCAGATTCAGACAAGGCAGGCCTATGCAGCGGCTGTTCCGGAAACGCATCGTCCTTGGCGTGGGCGGCGGCATTGCCGCCTACAAGAGCGCCGAACTGGTTCGGCGCCTGCGCGATCAGGGCGCGGAAGTCCGCGTGGTAATGACCCGCGCCAGCTGTGAATTCATTACCCCGCTGACCCTGCAGGCGCTGTCCGGGCATCCGGTCGGCCTGGATCTGCTCGACCCGGCGGCAGAAGCCGCCATGGGGCATATCGAACTGGCCCGCTGGGCCGATCTGGTCCTGATCGCCCCAGCCACCGCCGACCTCATGGCGCGCCTCGCCCAGGGCGTGGCCAACGACCTGCTGACTACCCTGGTGCTGGCCACCGATGCGCCGGTAGCCCTGGCCCCGGCGATGAACCAGGCCATGTGGCGCGACCCCGCCACCCAGGCCAACGCCCAGCTGCTGGAGCAGCGCGGTATGCGCCTGTTCGGACCAGGGGTAGGTAGCCAGGCCTGCGGCGACACAGGCGCCGGGCGCATGCTGGAAGCCGAAGAACTCGCCCAGCGCGCCGCCGACTGCTTCCAGGCGGGCCTGCTGGACGGCGTGCGCGTGCTGATCACCGCCGGCCCGACCCGCGAAGCGATCGACCCGGTGCGCTACATCACCAACCACAGCTCCGGCAAGATGGGCTTTGCCCTCGCCGAGGCTGCCGCCGAAGCCGGCGCACAAGTCACCCTGGTCTGCGGCCCGGTCCACCTGCCCACACCGCAGCGGGTGCAGCGCATCGACGTCAGCAGCGCCCGCGACATGCTGGCGGCCTGTGAAGCGGCCATGCCCTGCGAGCTGCTCATCGCCGCGGCGGCCGTGGCCGACTACCGACCGCAAGTGGTGGCTTCGCACAAATTGAAGAAAGACCCCACCCGCGAGGACGGGCTGCTGTTGCAACTGGTGCGCAACCCGGACATCCTCGCCACCCTAGCGGGGCGCAGCGACCGGCCGTTCAGCGTCGGCTTCGCCGCAGAAACCGAGAACCTGCTGGACTACGCCTCACGCAAGCTGCGCGACAAGAACCTCGACCTGATCGTCGCCAATGACGTCGCCAACCCGAATATCGGCTTCAACAGCGAAGACAACGCCATCACCGTGATCGATCGCCAGTTGCAGCCCACCGCCTTCGCACAGACCAGCAAGGGCAAGATCGCCCGCCAGCTGATTGCCTTCATTGCCGACCGACTCCAGCGAGCCTGACATGCACAGCCTGCAAGCCAAGATTCTCGACCCCCGCCTGGGCAGCCAGTTTCCCCTGCCCAGCTACGCCACGCCGGGCTCGGCCGGGCTCGACCTGCGTGCCATGCTGCAGGAAGATCTGACCCTGCAACCTGGGGAAACCGTGCTGATTCCTACCGGCCTGGCCATCCACATCGCCGATCCCGGCCTGGCGGCGCTGATCCTGCCGCGCTCCGGACTGGGTCATAAGCATGGCATCGTGCTGGGCAATCTAGTCGGTCTGATCGACTCCGACTACCAGGGCGAACTGATGGTGTCCTGCTGGAACCGCGGTCAGCACGCCTTCACCCTGGCTGTCGGCGAACGCCTGGCCCAGCTGGTGCTGGTGCCCGTGGTACAGGCACATTTCGAACTGGTCGAACAGTTCGACGACAGCCAGCGCGGCGCCGGTGGCTTTGGCCACTCGGGCAGCCATTGAACTCGCTCCATTTCCATCTCGCCGCGTAACAAGGAGAGCCGCAGTGAAAGGCCTGATTGGCAAAAAGAAAAAAGATAGCCAGGAAACCCCTGTCGGCCTTCCCGAGCAGCCCGCCCAGGAGCAACGCCCGCCCCTGCAGGCCCTGCTGCCCGGCCTCGCCGTGGCAGCCTGCGGCTTGCTGCTCGGCCTGGCCCTGCTCTGGCTGGTCAACCTCAACAGCTCTGCCGAACAGCACCAGCAACAGCTGGCCCAACTGCACGCCGAGCAGCTGACGCAGAGTATCGACGCTGGCCTGCGCCAACTGCAGGCCGATACCCAGGCCGCCGCCAGCAATCCGCAATGGCTTGAAGCCCTGCTCGCTGGCGATACGCCACGCATCCAGGCCCTGCAGGCGCAGTACCAGCACTGGGCACAGGTGGTCAGCGTTACCGTCAACCTGCCCGGACAGGCCGAGCTGAATGCCCAGGCAGCGGCTCCCATCAGCTTTGCCGCGCTGGACCTGATCCGCCGTGCGGAAAGCGGGCAGAACCCCTCCCCGGAAGCCTTCCGCGTCGGCGAGCGCTGGCTGGTCTACAGCGCCACCAGCATTCGCGGCAAGAGCGGCCTGGTGCAGGGCTCACTGCTCCTGGTAGTCGACCTGCAGCGCCTGCTCGACCTGTGGCCACGCCTGGACGGCCAGGTCGGCCAGCTGCAGCTGCTCCAGCAATTCAGCAACACCCCCGAACAACTGCTCGCCAGCCAGGGACAGGACAGCGGCCAGCCGGCGCTGCTGCTGACCACCAGCAACCCGCACTGGCGCCTGCGCTTTAGCCCGGCGCTCTATCCGCAGGCCGGCGGCAACCCGTTGCCCATGCTGGGCCTGGCCCTGCTGCTGGGCCTGGCAGGTGCCTTCGCCGGGCTGCTGCTGCTGCAACGCGCCTGGAACAAGCGCCTGCAGGAAGACAGCGCGCAGCTCAGCCAGCTACTCCAGGAAGTTGCCGCCGGGAAAAGCCCCAAGGGCTTTTCGCTCAGCCTTGCCGAACTCGACAGCCTGGCCCGCCAGCTGGTGCGCCTGCCGCGCCGCAGCGAAGCACCCAGCGTTGCCGTCAAGCCGGCGACCAGTTCCGCACCCGGCCCACTGGAGAAAAGCATCCTCGACGAAGAGCTGGTCAACCCCTTGTTCCAGGACACCGACATTCTCGACATCGACATCCTCGATGAAGACCAGGATCTGCTCGGCCTCGACCAGCCATCCGCCAGCTCTCGCCCGGCGAGCAGCCTGCCAGCCACGCTGCCAGCCAGCATCTTCCGCGCCTACGACATCCGTGGCGTGGTCGGCAGTAGCCTGACCCGTGAGAATGCCTACTGGATCGGCCGCGCCATCGGCTCGGAAAGCCTGGCCTGTGGCGAGCCCGGCGTGGTGGTCGGCCGTGACGGCCGGCTGTCCGGTCCAGAGCTGGTACAAGGACTGATTCAGGGGTTGATCGACTGCGGCTGCCAGGTCATCGATATCGGCATGGTGCCCACCCCGGTGCTCTACTACGCCGCCAACGTATTGCAGGCCCGCTCCGGCGTCATGCTCACCGGCAGCCATAACCCACCGGACTACAACGGCTTCAAGATCGTCATCGCTGGCGAGACGCTAGCCAACGAGCGCATCACCGCCCTGCATCAGCGCCTGCAAAATAACGACCTGGCCAGCGGCGTGGGCAGTGTCGAGGCGGTGGAAATCCTCGATCGCTACTTCCGCGAAATCCGCGACGACATCGCCATGGCCAAACCCATGCGCGTGGTGGTCGACTGTGGCAATGGCGTAGCCGGGGTGATTGCCCCGCAACTGCTCGAGGCGCTCGGCTGCAGCGTGATTCCGCTGTACTGTGAGGTCGATGGCAACTTCCCCAACCATCACCCGGATCCCGGCAAGCCAGAGAACCTCAAGGATCTGATCGCCCGGGTCAAGGCCGAAGAAGCCGACCTCGGCCTGGCTTTCGACGGCGACGGTGATCGCGTCGGCGTAGTGACCAATACCGGCACCATCGTCTACCCGGATCGTCTGCTCATGCTGTTCGCCAAGGATGTGGTCACACGCAATCCGGGTGCCGACGTGATCTTCGACGTCAAGTGCACCCGCCGCCTGACCGCACTGATCAGCGGCTACGGCGGCCGACCGGTGATGTGGAAGACCGGCCACTCGCTGATCAAGAAGAAAATGAAGGAAACCGGCGCCCTGCTGGCTGGCGAGATGAGCGGGCATATCTTCTTCAAGGAGCGCTGGTACGGCTTCGACGATGGCATCTACAGCGCCGCGCGCCTGCTGGAAATCCTCAGCCAGGAGCGACGCAGCGTCGAGCAGGTGTTCAGCGCCTTCCCCAACGACCTGTGCACGCCGGAGCTGAACATCGAGGTCACCGACGACAACAAGTTCCGCCTGATCGAACGCCTGCAGCGCGACGGCAGCTGGGGCGAGGGCAGCCTGACCACCCTCGACGGCGTGCGCGTCGACTACGCCAAGGGCTGGGGCCTGGTACGCGCCTCCAACACCACGCCGGTGCTGGTGCTGCGCTTCGAAGCCGAGACTGCCGAAGAGCTCTCGCGCATTCAGGAGCTGTTCCGCGCCCAGCTGTACAGCATTGCCCCGGACCTGCAACTACCGTTCTGAACCACCTGCCGGGGCCATCCGCCCCGGTGCCTTACCGCTTAACCGGAGTTATCCATGACCCTCAGCCGCGCCGCTGCCACCGAAGTTGCCCAGGTTCTCTCCGAGGCACTGCCCTATATCCGCCGTTTTGTCGGCAAGACCCTGGTCATCAAGTACGGCGGCAACGCCATGGAAAGCGAAGAGCTGAAGACCGGCTTCGCCCGTGACATCGTGCTGATGAAGGCAGTGGGTATCAACCCGGTGGTGGTGCACGGTGGCGGCCCGCAGATTGGCGATCTGCTCAAGCGTCTGGCCATTGAAAGTCACTTCATCGACGGCATGCGCGTGACCGATGCACAAACCATGGACGTGGTGGAAATGGTTCTGGGCGGCCAGGTCAACAAGAGTATCGTCAACCTGATCAACAGCCATGGCGGCAAGGCGATTGGCCTGACCGGCAAGGATGCCCAGCTGATCCGTGCCAAGAAGCTCAAGGTCAGCCGCCAGACGCCGGAAATGACCCAGCCGGAAATCATCGATATCGGCCATGTCGGCGAGGTCATCGGCGTCAACGTCGAACTGATCAACATGCTGGTCTCCGGCGACTTCATCCCGGTCATCGCGCCCATCGGGGTCGGCGAGCAGGGCGAGTCCTACAACATCAACGCCGACCTGGTGGCCGGCAAGGTGGCCGAGGCACTCAAGGCGGAAAAACTGATGCTGCTGACCAATATCGCCGGCCTGCTCGACAAGCAGGGTCAGGTGCTCACCGGGCTGAGCACCGAACAGGTGGATGCGCTAATTGCCGACGGCACCATCTATGGCGGCATGCTGCCGAAAATCCGCTGCGCGCTGGAGGCCGTGCAGGCCGGCGTGACCAGCTCGCACATCATCGACGGCCGCGTGCCGCACGCCGTGCTACTGGAAATCTTCACCGACAGCGGTGTCGGCACCCTGATCAGCAACCAGCGCGCCTGAGCGCGCGCCGGGTTCAGCGCGACCAGAGCTCGACCAGACGAGCCTTGTCGCGCAGGAACTCGGCGTCTACCTGGCGGCGATTGTCTCTGAAGCGCTGGATGTCGCTGCGCACACGACGCTGTTCTGCCTTGAGATTGTCGATCTGCGCCAGCAAGTGCTCCGGCACAGCCCGGCCCGCCCGCTCATGATCAGCTGCCTGGCTCTGCAGGTTGGCCTGCTGGGTGCGCAGCGACTGCAAGTTGGCGCGCGCCACGCTGATCACCCCATCCAGTTCCTGCAGCTTGCGCGCACGCGCACGCTCGATGTCCTCCGGCGTACCGTACAGCCGCAACAACTGGGCGTCGCTCTTGGCGCGATTCTTTTCCTCCAGCAGGCGCTGGCGCTCCTCCAGCGGCGGTGCCGCTGGCACCACGCGGGTTACCCGACCCTGCTCGTTGAGCACTTCGTAGCCACGGTGAATGTGTTCAGGCGGCACGCCCTGACGATCGATGACCACCACCCCCTTGTCGTTGACGTAGCGATACAGCTCGGTCGCCATCGCCAACGAAGGTAACCAGGCCGCCAGGCACAACAGAGGCATCACGCGCAGCTTCGACATAGGCATTCCCTGTCGGGACAGGCCGCACCCGGCTGTCCCTTGTTGTTATTCAGATTCCAAATTGCCCGCGATAGGCCTCCACCGCCGGCAGGTGACGCTTCAGTTCAGCATCCTCGGCCAGATATTCCAATACCTGATCAAGGGCGACAATGCTCACCACGGGAATCTGGAAATCGCGTTCCACTTCCTGGATGGCCGACAGCTCACCCTGGCCGCGCTCCTGACGGTTCAGGGCGATCAGTACGCCGGCCGCCTGGGCGGCTTGCCCATGGATGATCTGCATCACTTCGCGGATCGCCGTACCCGCGGTAATCACATCATCAACGATCAGCACCCGGCCAGCCAGCGGCGCGCCAACCAGCGTACCGCCCTCACCATGATCCTTGGCCTCCTTGCGGTTGAAACACCAGGGCAGGTCCTGGCCATGCTGTTCGGCCAGCGCCACCGCGGTAGCGGCCGCCAGGGGAATACCCTTGTAGGCCGGGCCAAACAGCACGTCGAAGGGAATCCCGCTGTCGACCAGTGCCGCCGCATAGAAACGCCCCAGGCGGGCCAGCGCCAGCCCCGAGTTGAACAACCCGGCATTGAAGAAGTAGGGACTGGTGCGTCCGGACTTGAGGGTGAACTCGCCAAAGCGCAGAACCCCGCGCTCAATGGCAAACTGAATGAATTCGCGCTGGTAGGCCTGCATGGATAATCCTGTCGAAAACGGCTCCGGGCCACGGATTTGGCCAAGAAGCGCTGAGCTCGGGTATCATACACAGACGAGTTTTTAGGGGCCATTTATGCGGATCATCAGTGTGAACGTGAATGGTATTCAGGCTGCCGCCGAACGAGGTCTCCTCAGTTGGCTGCAAGCCCAGAATGCCGACGTGATCTGCCTGCAGGACACCCGGGCCAGCCTGGACGAGATGGATGACCAGGCCTTCCAGCTGGATGGTTATTACCTGTATGCCAGTGCAGCCGAAGTACCCGAGCAGGGCGGCGTGGCACTGTACTCGCGCCTGCAGCCCAAGGCGGTGATCAGCGGCCTGGGCTTCGAGCTGGCCGATCGCTATGGACGCTACCTGCAGGCCGACTTCGACAAGGTGAGTATCGCCAGCCTGCTGCTGCCTTCCGGGCAGCGCGGCGACGAGGACCTGAACCAGAAGTTCAAGTTCATCGACGACTTCACCCACTACCTGAACAAGCAGCGCCGCAAACGCCGTGAATACATCTATTGCGGTTCGCTGTATGCGGCACAGAACAAGCTGGACGTGAAGAACTGGCGCGACTGCCAGCAACTGCCGGGCTTTCTCGCCCCCGAGCGCGCCTGGCTCGATGAAGTGTTCGGCAACCTCGGCTATGTCGATGCCCTGCGTGAAGTCAGCCGCGAAGGCGAGCAGTACAGCTGGTGGCCGGATAGCGAGCAGGCGCAGACGCTGAACCTCGGCTGGCGTTTCGACTACCAGATTCTCACGCCCGGCATGCGCCGTTCGGTACGCAGCGCACGCCTGCCACGCCAGCCGCGCTTCTCCCAGCATGCGCCGTTGATCATTGACTACGACTGGACCCTGAGCCTCTGAGCCGTCCGTCGCCAGACGCCCGCAACATGCGTTGCGCCTTGCTTTGCCAGGGCTGCTCTGATATAAAGCAGCGCTCTTTTCGAGGGGCCCTGCGCACGACCTGTCGTGACAAGCAGGTAAGACCCTGATGAAACGGGCGTTAGCGCCTATGAGTGAAAGTTCAAGCGGCCAACCCATGCCGGGTTGGGCATGTGGTTTAGAGGGCTGAGGTATGTCGAGAGTCTGTCAAGTGACCGGTAAGGGTCCGGCCGTTGGGAACAACATTTCCCACGCAAACAACAAAACCCGTCGTCGTTTTCTGCCGAACCTGCAGCACCATCGCTTCTGGGTCGAGTCGGAAAAGCGTTTCGTGCGTCTGCGCGTTTCGGCCAAGGGCATGCGTGTCATCGACAAGCGTGGTATCGACGTAGTGCTGGCTGAGCTGCGCGCTCGCGGCGAAAAGGTTTAAGGAGACTGTCATGCGTGATCTGATCCGTCTGGTGTCCAGCGCCGGTACCGGCCACTTCTACACCACCGACAAAAACAAGCGCACCACGCCCGACAAGATCGAAATCAAGAAGTACGATCCGGTCGTTCGTAAGCACGTGATCTACAAGGAAGCCAAGATCAAGTAATTGATCCGGCCGCCTGAGAAAAAACCCGCCCCGTGGCGGGTTTTTTCATTTTGGCGGTGTGCCGCACCCCGGCCGCTGTCACAAGCCTGCAATAATTCCGTTATCTAATGCCCTGCATCTGAACCGCAAACGGACAAGGCTTAACCATGGCAGGCAAGACCATTCTCATCGTTGACGACGAAGCGCCCATCCGCGAGATGATCGCCGTGGCCCTGGAAATGGCCGGCTATGACTGTCTCGAAGCAGAGAATACCCAGCAGGCGCACGCCTGTATCGTCGACCGCAAACCAGACCTGATCCTCCTCGACTGGATGCTCCCCGGCACCAGTGGCATCGAGCTGGCACGCCGCCTCAAGCGCGACGAACTGACCGGCGACATCCCCATCATCATGCTCACCGCCAAGGGCGAGGAAGACAACAAGATCCAGGGCCTGGAAGTCGGTGCCGACGACTACATCACCAAGCCGTTCTCGCCACGCGAACTGGTTGCCCGCCTCAAGGCCGTGCTGCGCCGCGCCGGCCCCGCAGACAGCGAAGCGCCCATCGAAGTCGGCGGCCTGCTGCTCGATCCGGTCAGCCATCGCGTCACCATCGATGGCCAACCGGCCGAGATGGGACCCACCGAATACCGCCTGCTGCAGTTCTTCATGACCCACCAGGAGCGCGCCTACACCCGCAGCCAGCTGCTTGACCAGGTCTGGGGGGGCAACGTGTATGTCGAGGAGCGTACCGTCGACGTACATATCCGCCGCCTACGCAAGGCACTGGGCGAGGCTTACGAAAACCTCGTGCAAACCGTGCGCGGCACCGGCTATCGTTTCTCCACCAAGGGTTGAACGGCTGTCTGGCCCAGGCCTGCCCGTGTTGAGCGCCTGCAGAAGGGACGCATTGTGTTGAACCATAACTGGCGCGGCGCCCTGATACGCCGCCTGCTGCTGTTGCTGGCTGGCTGCCTGCTGCTGGGCCTGATCAGCGGTGAATACGCCTGGGCACTGGCATTCGGCCTGGCCGGCTACCTGGGCTGGCATCTCAGCCAGCTGCTACGCCTGCACAAGTGGCTGCGCGAGCGCCAGGAGGACGAGCCTCCGCCCGACGGCTACGGCCTGTGGGGTGAGGTCTTCGACAGCATCTACCACCTGCAGCGCCGTGACCTGCGCGTTCGTGGGCGCCTACAGGCGGTGATCGACCGTGTTCAGGAATCCACTGCAGCGCTCAAGGATGCGGTGATCATGCTCGACAGCCAGGGCAACCTGGAATGGTGGAACCGCGCCGCCGAGACCCTGCTGGGCCTGAAGAGCCCGCAGGACAGCGGCCAGGCGATCAGCAACCTGGTGCGTCATCCACGCTTCAAGGAGTATTTCGAGCAGGGTAACTTCCACGACAACCTGGAGCTGCCCTCACCGATCAATGACCGTCTGCGCCTGCAGTTCCACATCACCCGCTATGGCAACCGCGAACACCTGATGCTGGTGCGCGATGTCACCCGCCTTCACCAGCTGGAACAGATGCGCAAGGACTTCGTCGCCAATGTCTCCCATGAGCTGCGCACACCGCTGACGGTGATCACCGGCTACCTGGAAACCCTGCTGGACAATGTCGAGCAGATCAATCCGCGCTGGCTACGCCCCATGCAGCAGATGCAGCAACAGGCCGGACGCATGCAGAACCTGCTCAACGACCTACTCCTGTTGGCCAAGCTCGAAGCTACCGACTACCCCTCGGACAGCCAGCCGGTGGCGGTCGACCTGCTGTTGCTGTCGATCAAGAGCGACGCCCAGGCACTGTCCGGGGCACGCCGGCATCGTCTGCAGCTACAGGCCGACCCGCACCTCAAGCTCAAGGGCAGCGAAGCGGAGCTGCGCAGTGCCTTCTCCAACCTGATCTTCAATGCGGTCAAGTACAGCCCGGATGAAAGCGAGATCAGCATTCGCTGGTGGAGCGACGAGCAGGGCGCACACCTCGCCGTGCAGGACAGTGGCATCGGTATCGAGGCCAAGCACCTGCCACGCCTCACCGAACGCTTTTACCGGGTCGATTCCAGCCGGGCCAGCCACACCGGCGGTACCGGCTTGGGGCTGGCCATCGTCAAGCATGTGCTGCTGCGCCATCGTGGCCGCCTGGACATCAGCAGCACGCCGGGCAAGGGCAGCACCTTCACCTGCCACTTCCCGGCCAGCCAGGCGGTGCGCCGCCACTGATCACTCAGTGGCGGGGACGCCGCCGCCATTGCAGCCACACCAGCAGCGCCAGCAAGGCCAGTCCTGGCAGCCACATCCACTCCTTGGCCCAGCGGTCAGTCGGCGCGCGAACCGCCAGGATCTGCTGGTCGAATTCCAGCCCAAGCTGCGCGGCCAGGCTGCCGAAGGCAACATTGTCGACCAGTAGCCGGCCATCCTCCTCGATCAACTGCAGACCCAGCGCCTGCAGGCGCTCCTCGCCTGACGCCCCCTCCGGCACCGGCAAGAGCAGGGTAAAGCGGCGTGGATCGCCTACTTCGTTTTCACCCAGCACCTGCAGACGCAACTGACTATCCGCTGCCACGTCACCCAGCGCCTGGACCAGCGCCGTGGGCGCGATGTCCTGGTAGGGATCATGCAGGCGATCCATCCAGAACCCAGGACGGAACAGGGTAAAGGCGACCACAAGCAACAACAGGCTTTCATACCAGCGACTACGCACGATGAAGTAACCCTGGGTGGCCGCAGCAAAGATCAGCATGGCCAGGGTAGCCACCAGGAAGATCAGCACGCCATGCCAGAAGTCCACATCAATCAGCAGCAGGTCGGTATTGAAGATGAACAGGAAAGGCAACGCCGCCGTACGCAGGCTGTAGTAGAAAGCCACCAGGCCAGTCTTGATCGGGTCGCCCTTGGATACCGCCGCCGCCGCAAACGACGCCAGGCCCACCGGTGGGGTGACGTCGGCCATGATGCCGAAGTAGAAGACAAACAGATGCACGGCAATCAGCGGCACGATCAGACCATTCTGCTGCCCCAGGCCGACAATGACCGGCACCAGCAGGCTGGATACCACGATGTAGTTGGCGGTGGTCGGTAGCCCCATACCAAGGATCAGACTGAACAGCGCGGTGAGCAGCAGCATCAGCAGCAGATTGCCCATCGACAGCAACTCCACCACATCGGCCAGCACCAGGCCAACCCCGGTCTGCGAGACCGCCCCGACGATGATGCCCGCCGCCGCCGTGGCAATACCGATGCCGATCATGTTGCGCGCCCCGGCGATCAGCCCCTCGCGCAAGTCGACCAGGCCGTCGCACCAGCCACCATGGGTAGCCCCGCCATCCCCGCGCAGCCAGCTAAGCAACGGACGCTGGGTCAGCAGGATGATGATCAGCATCACACTGCCCCAGAACGCCGAGAGACCGGGTGACAAGCGCTCAACCATCAGACACCAGACCAGAACCACCACCGGCAACAGGAAATGCAGGCCGGACAACAGCACCGCACGCGTCTCCGGCAGGCGCTCCAGCGGTGCCTCCGGGTCATCCAGCTGTAGGGGCGGATGACTCGCCGCCACTTTCAGCAAAGCCAGGTAGGTCAACGCCAGCAGGCTGCCAATCCCCCAGCTAGCCGCCTCGCCGAGCGCCGGCTTGAGCCAGCCCAACCCGTAGTAGACGAGCAGTGAGAGGCCGCTGAGCAGCGCCGCACCAAACGCCACGCCAGCCAGACGACGCAACCAGGTTTGCTGCGGAGCACTGCGCGGCAAGGCCTGCAGGCCCAGCTTGAGCGCTTCCAGATGGACGATATAGATCAACGCAATGTAGGAAATCAGCGCCGGCAAGAACGCATGCTTGACCACCTCAACATAGGGAATGCCGACATATTCGACCATCAGGAACGCCGCCGCGCCCATCACCGGCGGCATGATCTGCCCGTTGACCGAAGATGCCACCTCGACAGCTCCGGCCTTCTCGGCGGAAAAGCCGGTGCGTTTCATCATGGGAATGGTGAAGGTGCCGGTGGTCACGGTGTTGGCGATCGACGAACCGGAAATCAGCCCGGTCAATCCGGAGGCCACCACCGCGGCCTTGGCCGGGCCACCGCGCAAATGACCAAGCAGGCTGAAGGCCAGCTGGATGAAATAGTTGCCGGCACCCGCTCGCTCCAGCAACGCACCAAACAGGACGAAGAGAAATACGAAGCTGGTGGAAACCCCCAGGGCAATCCCAAAGACCCCCTCGGTGGTGATCCACTGATGGTTGGCCAATGCTGTCAGGCTCACCCCGCGATGCGCGAGAATGCCCGGCATGTAGGGCCCCAGCAGGCTGTAGAGCAGAAACAGCGCGGCAATGACCGTCAGCGCTGGACCCAGGGCCCGGCGGGTAGCCTCAAGCAGCAACGGCAGGCCCAGACAGGCTACCCAGAGATCCAGGTCGGTGAGATTACCCGGACGCTGCGCCAGCTCGGCATAGGCGATGAACAGGTAGGCAGCCGTCGCGCAGGCCAGCAGCCCCAACGCGATATCCGCCAGCGGCACACGATCACGCGGCGAGCGCTTGAATGCCGGGAACACCAAAAAGGCCAGCAACAAGGCAAAGGCCAGGTGAATGGCGCGGGTTTCCGTATCGTTGAAGACGGCAAAGCCCAGGCTGAAGGGCAACGGTGAGGCGATCCACAACTGGAACAGCGACCAGAGCAACGCCAGCAGGGCAATCAGGCGTCCCATGCTACCTTGCGGCAAGCGGGCACCGACATCCTGGGCAATCAGCTCTTCGGTGGAAAGATGTTTGTCTTGCATGTAAGGGCAACCTCTAGAAGCCGCCAGCGCGGCAACGGAAAAACCCGCGAAGCCTCAGCTTGCGGGTTTTTCCAGAGCGGGGTGACGGCAGCGCAAAACCGCTGCCGCCTGGCGATCACAGCCAGCCGCGTTCGCGGTAGTAGCGCGCAGCACCTTCGTGCAGCGGCGCCGACAGGCCTACCTTGATCATGTCCTCGGCCTTCAGCTCGGCAAAGGCCGGGTGCAGACGCTTGAAGCGCTCAAGGTTGTCGAAGACCGACTTGACCAGTTGGTAGACCACTTCCGCATCGGTCTTCGCGCTGGTGGACAGCACGGCCTTGCCACCGATCGAAGCGGTCGGCTGATCGTTACCCTTGTACAGGCCGCCAGCGATTTCCGCCTTGCTGAAGTAGGGGGCCTTGGCCAAGAGCTGCTCGACGGCTTCGCCGGTAATCGGCACCAGTACCGCATCCACCGTGGTGGTAGCTTCCTGGATTGCGCCGTTGGGATGGCCGACAAAATAGGTCATGGCATCGATATTGTTGTCACCCAGTGCGCTGGCCTGCTCGGCCGGCTTGAGCTCAGCGGCCAGGGCAAAGACGGACTTGTCCCAGCCCTTTTCACGCATGATTTCTTCCAGGGTGTCACGTTGCCCGGAGCCCGGATTGCCGATATTCACGCGCTTACCCTTGAGGTCATCCAGGCCATGGATATGCGCATCACGCCGGGCCAACACGGTGAAGACCTCGCTCTGCAGCGAAAAGACTGCGCGAATGTCTTCCATCGCACCTTCGGCGGCAAACGGCGCCAACCCCTGCATGGCCTTGTACTGATGGTCCGACTGCATGATGCCGAAATTGAATTCACCACTGCGGATGCCATTCACGTTGGCCACGCCACCGCCGCTGGCCGGTGCGTTGCAGCGCAAGCCGTGCTCGCTGTTGCCGCGATTGAGGAAGCGGCAGATCGATTGGCCGGCAACGTAATACACGCCGGTTTGCCCACCGGTGCCGATGGTGACGAATTTTTCATTGGCCTGTACCGCGCCGCCCAGGGTGGTTGCCGCCAGGGCTGCGGACAGTACCCATGCCAGGGGAGTGCCTTTCATGGGGATTGCTCCTTTTGTTCTGCGGATAGAGTTGTACCGGGCCTTGTGGGCCTGGCGGGCCAGAGTAAAACAGCCACAGCACCTGACTGGCAAGTCTGTAACGGGCAGGCTCCGGCAACCATAGTCCAGTTTCGCCGCATCAGCCACGCCGTGATCAAGGCGGCGGATGACTTGCAAATCTGGGCGAGCAACGCCACTGTTCTGACTGGTCGACCACACAGCCATCGCCATGGATCCTGCACCCAGCCCACTCATCCCACTCACCCTGCTGTTGTTGTACAGCCTGCTGCTACTGGCCTTCCAGGGCTGCTGCAACCTGTCGCGCTACTGCCTGCAGTACTACCCGGAACAACCCGAGAACAGCCAGGGCCGCCTGGCCACACTGCTGGCCCAGCGCGAGCGTTACCTGTGGGCCGGACGTCTCGGCAATGCCGCGCTGAGCATCGCCCTGGGTTGGCTGTTGGGTAGCCGCCTGTCCACCACCCTCGGCAGCTACCTGGCTAGCCAGGGTCCGGCTGCCAGCAGCTGGCAGGGCGTACTCGTGGGCCTGCTGCTGGCAGGCCTGCTCTACCTGTACGCACTCGGCGTACTGTACTGGCCGCGCCACTGGGCGCGCCGCCAGGCCACACACCTGTTGCCTCGCCTGGGCTGGCTGCTGCAAGGCTGTTACCTGTTGAGCTGGCCCCTGTTGCGCCTGGCCGAGCACAGCGCCACAGCCCTGCAACAACTGGCCGGCATCGTCCCGGGTTACCGCACAGCACGGGCGCAGAGTGAAGAACAGGCCAGCCTGGCCAGCCAACGGGTCATGGCCTCGGCGGCCGAACTGGGCGAACTGGAAGTGCTGGACTGGGCCAATTCGCGGGAAGACCTGGTTTTCCTGGATAGCCACGCGGCCTTGCATGAAGTCTTCGAGCTGTTCCGCCGGCACACTTACAGCCGCTACCCGGTCTGGGATGAAGCCAGCGGGCGCTTCATCGGCCTGCTGCATATCAAGGACCTGCTGTTGCAGCTCTCCCTGCTGGAAATGCTCCCAGGCAAGTTCGACCTGGCCAGCCTGTTGCGCCCGCTGGAGCGCGTGCATCGTCACCTGCCCCTGGCCAGCCTGCTGGAACAGTTTCGCCAGGGCGGTACGCATTTCGCGCTGGTGGAAGAGGCCGACGGCAAGGCCATCGGCTTCCTGACCATGGAAGACGTGCTGGAGGTGCTGGTTGGCGATATTCAGGATGAGCACCGCAAGGTAGAGCGCGGCGTACTCAGCTACCAGCCGGGCAAGTTACTGGTTCGCGGCGATACGCCGTTATTCAAGCTGGAACGCCTGCTTGGCGTAGACCTCGACGCCATCCAGGCCGACACCCTGGCCGGCCTGCTGTACGCCAGCCTGGAACGCATGCCGGAGGAAGGTGAACAATTCGAGCTGGCCGGCCTGCGTATCAGTATCAAGAAGATGAAGGGCCCGAAAATCGTCCTGGCCAAAGTCACCCTGGCCGCTTAGGCCACTTATTCGCCACCCACGGCAAAGTTGGGCAGGCGATCAATGGGCTGGGCAAAGTCGAAAGGAATCGACTCCAGGGCCAGGCCGACATTGCGCTGCACCACGAAATGCAAGTGCGGGCCGGTGCTGTTGCCGGTATTCCCGGAGCGCCCGATCTGCTCGCCGACGGCGACCCGCTGGCCCTCGCGCACGCTGACCGAGCCGCGCATCAGGTGCAGGTAGACCCCCATGGTGCCGTCATCGTGGAGGATCCGCACGAAATTGCCCGACGGGTTGTTGCCCCGGCCACTCTGCCGGTTCTCGGTCTTCACCACCATACCAGCCCGTGCCGCGACGATCGGCGTACCCTCGGGCATGGCGATATCCACGGCGTAACGCCCCTTGGGACCGGTGTGGCTGTAGCTACCGCCCGGTCCCTGGGTCAGGCGGAACGGTCCGCCACGCCAGGGCAGGGGGTAGCGATAATGCTGCTGGACCAGCCGTGGATCGCCCATGGCATAACGCAGCCGCGGTGTATAAGCCATCGGCTGCCCGGCCTTGCGCGGGGCAAGGGTGGCCAGGCGGATCTGGCTGCGCGGTGCCAGCACCCAGCGAATAGGCCCTTCCGGGGCACCGCTGACATTGCGCAATTGCTCAAGGCGCAGTTCGACCTCCACGGGAGCAAACAGGTCGTTGCGCACCAGCAGGGTTTCGCCGCCGGCATGCTTGCGGGTTTCCAGCTTCACCTGATTGTCCAGCCGTTCGACCATGCGATCACGGAACACGAAGACCTGCGCCCCCGGCACGGCCTGGTCGCTATAGGTCACCACGCCCTGTTGGTCGACATATTTGTAGATGGTCAGCGCCTGCACCGGCAGGCACAGCAATAACGCGGACAAGGCAAGCAGACGCGAAAGCATGGGCGTAAGCACGAAAAATGACGGGATAAGCAAGACTAGCAGGCACTCTGCCAGACGGCGACCGTCAGCCTGACAGGCTGTGCGCCAGCGCACGACGCCTACGGGGCTGCAGGCACGCGCCGGCACAGGCACAATAGGCTTCCACCCAGCCGTGAAGCGCCTGCCATGCCCCAGCTGACCACCGACCTTGATCTTGCCTGCGCCCGCCTGCGTGCCGGCGAGCTGCTCGCCCTGCCCACCGAAACCGTCTACGGCCTGGCCGCCGATGCACGCAACGAGGCAGCGGTAGCCAAGGTCTACGCGCTCAAGGGGCGGCCACCGAGCAATCCGCTGATCGTCCACCTGGCTGATGCCAGCCAGGCCACGCAGTGGGCACAAGACATCAGTGCGCAGGCGCAGCGCCTGATGGAGGCGTTCTGGCCCGGCCCGCTGACCCTGGTGCTGCCGGCCCGCCCGGAGGTTTCCCGACTGGTGACTGCCGGACAGGACAGCGTGGCCCTGCGCGTGCCCGCCCATCCCCTGGCGCAGCGCCTGTTGCAGCAATTCGGCGACGGCCTGGTGGCCCCCTCGGCCAACCGCTACATGTCGATCAGCCCCAGCTGTGCCGAACACGTGGCCCAGCAGTTTGCCGACAGCGACCTGCTGATCCTCGATGGCGGCCCCTGCCAGGTTGGCCTGGAATCGACCATCGTCAGCCTGCTGCCTGGGCAGCCCGCCTGCCTGCTGCGCGCCGGCATGCTCGGCCCCAGCACCTTGCAGGCCGTACTGGAGGAGCCGCTGCAACTCGGCGCAGCCGGCGAACTACGCGTACCCGGCCAGCACCATCGGCACTACGCACCCGCCACACCCAGCCTGAGTTTCAGCCAGCCCCCCGCGCAGGCACTCGCCGACCCGGCCTGCGCCTGGCTATGGTGCGGCCAGGCACAGCCCAGTGCCGGGCCGGCCATCGATCTCGGCAATGAGCCGCAAGCCTACGCCCGGCAGCTCTACGCTGCCCTCTACCGCCTGGATCGCCTCGGTGCGCAGCGCCTGCTGATCCAGCTGCCACCGGCCGGCGAAGCCTGGCAAGCCGTGCATGACCGCCTGGCACGCGCCGCGCAACCGCTGCCGGACAGCGACTAGCGTTACGCTTCCAGCGCCTCATAACGCTGCTGCAGTTCACGCCGGATATGCCGGCGCTGCTCGGCCTGGCGCCAGCGCCGGCGCTCTTCCGCGTTCTGCGGCTGTAGCGCGGGCACGGCCTGTGGCCGACCTTCGCCATCCACGGCCACCATGGTGAAAAAGCAGCTGTTGGTATGCCGTACGGAGCGCTGGTGGATGTTCTCGGTGATGACCTTGATGCCGATCTCCATGGAGCTGTGCCCGGTAAAGTTCACTGAAGCGAGAAAGGTCACCAGCTCGCCGACATGAATGGGCTGGCGAAAGATCACCTGATCCACCGACAAGGTCACCACGTAGCCCCCGGCGTAGCGGCTGGCGCAGGCATAGGCCACTTCGTCGAGGTACTTGAGCAGGGTACCGCCGTGCACGTTGCCGGAAAAATTGGCTTTGTCCGGTGTCATCAGCACGGTCATGGTCAGCTGGTTGTTGGCAAATTCCATGGATTCCCTCGGATGGCTGGATAGGCGCAAGACTAGGCCAGCCACCGAAAACGGCCAGCGACTCGGCTGCATGCAAGTTTGCGGCCGTATTCCACGGGATACGTCAAACCGTTACCTACCGCAGGCACGGCTGGCCACACGAGTCAGCCCATGCACCATCGCAGCGCAGGCGTGCGCCAATCCGGCAAGCTGCGCGCTGCCGGGACTAAAGACGCGGAGCACGCTCACTGCAGGGCGCCTTAGGCGTGCACCAGATACCAGCGCCAATCCTGCTCGCCGACCTCGCTGACGAACTGGCGGAACTCTTCCCACTTGATCGCCAGGTAGATCTTCAGGAAGTCCTCGCCCAGCGCTTCCTTGGCCCAGGCCGACTGCTCCAGGGTGCGCAGCGCGGTCAGCCAGTCGGTCGGCAAGGTTTCGCGGGCCTGCTCGTAGCCGTTGCCGACGATGGCCTCGCCCGGATCGATCTGGTTTTTGATGCCGTGATGGATGCCGGCGAGGATCGCTGCGGCGGCCAGGTAGGGGTTGGCATCGGCGCCGCAGATGCGGTGCTCCACATGGCGGCTCTTGGCCGGGCCGCCGGGCACGCGGAACGACACGGTGCGGTTGTTCACGCCCCAGCTCTTGGCCAGCGGCGCGTAGCTGTTGGCCTGGAAGCGGCGGTAGGAGTTGGCGTTGGGGCAGAAGATCGCCAGTGCGTCGTTGAGCGTGGCCATCATGCCGCCAATTGCATACTTCAACAGCGGGGTGCCATGCGGGTCTTCCGAGGCCATCAGGTTGTTGCCTTCGGCGTCCGCCAGGCTGACGTGCATATGCAGGCCGCTGCCGGCCAGGTCGCCGAACGGCTTGGCCATAAAGCAGGCGATCAGTCCGTGCTTGTTGGCCACGCCCTTGACCAGGCGCTTGTAGCGGATGCCCTCATCGACCGCCTGCAGGGCGTCGAAGCGGTGCTCCAGGGTCAGCTCCAGCTGGCCCGGGGCGTACTCGGAAATCGCCGTGCGCACCGGCAGGCCCTGGGCCTCGCAGGCGCTGTAGAGGTCGTCGAGGAAGGCCTGCTGTTGCTCCAGCTCCAGCACGCCATACACCTGCGGCGCCTGCGGGCGTACGCCGTTGGCCTGCACGGCCGGTTGCGGGCGGCCGTTGGCGTCGCGGTTTTTATCCAGCAGGTAGAACTCCAGCTCCACCGCCATCACCGGGTGGTAGCCGTCGGCCTTGAGGCGGTCGATGGAGCGCGCCAGCACATGCCGCGGGTCGCCGGCGGCGGCCGGCGCGCCCTGGGTCGGGTGCATGCTCACCTGCACCTGGCCGGTGGGGTTGGCACGCCAGGTCTGCAGGGTCAGGCTGCCGGCGAGCGGGTAGGTCCAGCAGTCGGCATCGGCGACTTCCCAGACCAGGCCGCTTTCCTCGACGTCCTCGCCCTGGATGGTCAGCGAGAGGATGGAGCTGGGCAGCGGGCGGCCGTTCTCGTAGATCGCCAGCAGCTCGTCGCGGTGCAGCAGCTTGCCGCGCGGGATGCCGTTGGCGTCGATCAGCATCAGCTCGATCAGGCGCACCTCGGGGTGCTGGGCGAGGAAGTCGCGGGCTTCCTGGGGGTTGGCGAAGGGCATGCGATGATCCTTTGCGGCGGGGTTACAGGCGAGCGCCGGGTATGCCCAGCAGCTCGCCCAGAGCCTGTTCCAGGGTGTGCAGCAAACAGTCGACATCCGCCGCCGTGGTCTGCGGGCAGCACAGGGTCATGTTGTGGAACGGGGTGATGAGAATGCCCCGGTTGATCAGATAGAGATGCAGGGCCATCTGCAACTCGTCGTGGAAGGCCGCCTCGGCCTCAGCGCCGTTACGCGGCGGCCGCGCGCAGAACTGGAACTCGCAGCGGGCGCCCAGTTCGGTCACCGACCAGGCCAGCGCATACTTGCGAATGACCTGACGCAAGCCCTCGGCCAGGCGCTGAGCCAACGGCAGCATGTGCTGGTAGGCCTCGACCGTCATCACATGCTCAAGGTTGGCGCGCATGCAGTGCATGGCCAGGGCGTTGGCCGACAGGGTGGTGCCCATGCCGCTATGGCCGTGCCCCTGGCTGCCGGCACTGGCCCGCTGGCGGGCCGCCTGCATGGCGCTGGCCATCTCCGCACTACAGCCATAGACCCCGCAGGGCACGCCACCGGCGATCGGCTTGCCGAGCACGAAAAAGTCCGGTTCAAGGTTCCACAAGCGGGTACAGCCACCGATATCGGTGGAGATGGTGTGGGTTTCGTCGATGATCAGCAATGCGCCATATTTACGCGTGAGTTCGCGGCACTTTTCCAGGAAGCCCGGATCGGGCAGGACCATGCCGATGTTGGTCATCGCCGGCTCGCAGAGCAGGGCGCACACGTCACCCTGGGCCAGTGCCGCCTCCAGTGCCGGAATATCGTTGAAGGGGATGGCCCGGCTGTACTCGGTCAGGTCATAGGCCTGGCCGATCAGCCCGCTGCGGTGCTGGGTGCGCCCATCACGCTGGCGCACCATCACGTCATCGAGGGTGCCGTGATAACAGCCATCGAAGACCAGCAGGGTATTGCGCTGGGTAATCGCCCGCGCCCAGCGCAATACATAGCGGTTGGCGTCGGTGGCCGTGGCCGTGACCTGCCAGTAGGGCAGGCCAAAGCGCGCGGCGAGCAGCTCGCCACACACCAGGGCATCTTCGCCGGGCAGCATGGTGGTCAGGCCGTTGCCAGCCTGCTCGGCAAGGGCCTTGGCGACCGGCTCCGGCGAGTGGCCGAACATGCTGCCGGTGTCGCCCAGGCAGAAGTCGATGTACTCGTGGCCGTCGACATCATGGAAACGCGCCCCCTTGGCGCGCTCGACGAACAGCGGGCAGGGCGTCGACCAGTCGGCCATCCAGTGCATCGGCACGCCGCCGAACAGCGACTGGCGAGCGCGCTCGGCCAACGCCTGCGAGCGCGGGTTGCGTTGCAGGAAGCGCGCCTGCTCGGCAGCGAAGAACTGCGCCACGGCCTGGCTGCTGATGCCACTGGAAGTCATGCCTGAACACCTCGTTCGTTTTTTCACACATCCTGATTTGTGATCACATAACTGTCAATCACGGCAAAAAAACTCTTTCAAGGTTATGATCCAGGCTTACTTGTGATCACAGGGTCAATTCACATGTGCACTTTTTTATTGATCGCCAGCCCTGCGTCTGTGCCTTGGCAAGGCTGTTGACGAGCATGTCCGGCAACCTCCAGGAACAGCTCTACCAGCGACTGCGCGCTGACCTGTTGGCCGGCCGCTACCTACCCGGCCAGCGCCTGAAAATCCGCGACCTGGCCGCCGCCTGGGGCACCAGCCCCATGCCGGTGCGCGCCGCCCTGCAGCGGCTGGCGGCCGAAGGTGCGCTGGAGGGCGAGGCGCAGCGTTCACTGCACGTTCCGCAGATGGATGCCGAACGCTATCGGCACTTGCTGCAAGTACGCCTGAGTCTGGAAGGCCTGGCCGCCGAGGAGGGCGCCCGGCGTATGGATGCCGACACCCTGCAACAGCTGCAGCAGGCCAGCCAGGCCATGCAGGCAGCTCTCGACCAGCGCGACGTCCAGGCCTACCTGCAACACAACAGCCAGTTTCACCTGGGCCTCTACCGGGCTGCCGGCAACCCGCTGCTGCTGCGCCTGATCGAGTCGCTGTGGCTCCAGGTCGGACCGTTCTTCAACCAGCTGTTCACTGCCGCCGACCTATCGCTGCGCCTCAACGAGTTTCACCAGCAGTGCCTGCAGGCCATCCTCGCCGGGGATGCCCTGGCTGCCCGTGCCAGCATCGAACGCGACCTGAGCTTCTGCGGCCAGGCGCTGCTCAACCTGCTGGCGCTGGACAGTCAGCCCGCGAGCTGAATCACAGGCGGCTCAGTAGCCGCTCTCCAGCCAGACATCCCGGCACCAGTGCCACACGGTTTCCCAGGTTTCCTCAGCCAGCTCGCCGCTGGCCGCCTGCCACAGAAACACCTCACCCTCGGCATCCACCGCATAGTAGTCATCGCCGTCCTGGCACAGCGGCACCAGGTCGCGTGGCAAGCCGCGATCCCAGGCTACCGAGGCCACTTCCGGCAGGTAGGTATGGGCGTGCGGGTCGCTGGCGGTCACCGGCTCCAGGCGGCCATAGACCACATCACTGACCGTCAGCAGGTATTCGCGCAGGGCAAAGGGCAGGTGGATGAGAATCTGCTCCTGGACGTCCACCAGCATCTCTTCATCCGGCAGTTCCAACGGCACCGGTACCGGTTCGTTGCGCTCTCGCAGTTCCTCGATGATCTCTTCCACGCTTCAGACTCCTGGGCTAATGACGGAACAGGGGCGCTAGTGTGCGGTGGCGCCCGCCTTGCTTCAAACCTTATCCGCTGGCGCAATAATGGCATTCTGCTAGGGTCACAGACAGGCATGGCCTGAGCATGGGGGATGGGCGCATGAGTAGCAGCGACGACAGCGACGCGGAACAACAGCGCATCGACCTGCTGGAACAGGCCGCACGTCGTAACCGCCTGTTCCTGCTCGGGCTGAGCGCGGCGCTGGGCAGCCTGATGCTGGGCTCCGTGCTGTTCAACCTGATCCATCTACTCGGCGACGACAGCCAGGCCACGCTGCAGGCCCAGGCCCGACAGATCGCCAGTCTGGAAAAGCAGGTGCAGAGCCAGGCACAGCGCCTCGATGAACAACAAACACTACTCGCCAGCCTGCAGGAAGCCCGCCTGCAACAGGTGTTCAGCCTGGCCGAGCACCCCGACAGCATTGCCCAGGTAGCGCAGGTGCTGCAGGCCCAGGAACGCGACTACCGACAAGCACTGCAGGCCCTGAAGCGCGGCATGCGCGACCTGGCCAACATGCTGCCTGGCTCGCGCAGCTGGTTGAGCGACTACGAAGAAACCCTGCAGCAGACCCTAGAACACAGCCAGCAACGCAGCGAAAACCTCCTGCTGTGGGCCGAGCAGGCACGCCAGGCGGCCCTGTCGAAAAAATGAACAAGGCGCGCCAGGCCGCTCTGGCCGTAGGCCAGCGGCAGGCACTGACAGCTTATCCACAGGACTGTCCAGCACCCCTGTGGACTACTCCATGCCGTAGGGAGCCTGGCTGTGCAGGGGCAGCCCAGCCATCAACCGTGCGTCCAGCAGGGCATGATGGGGAATGGCTTGCGGATCGACACCCGCCAGCAACTGGGCGTCCTCGCGGCAGCCACGCACCGTGGCTGGCAAGCCGTCACGGCCCAGCAACTCGAGGAGCAGCGGCCAGTCCCAGGCCAACGCATCACTGACGATCTCTACCTCGCCCTGGCCCTGCAGAAAATCCACCAGCACCCGCCGCGCCTGCTCCAGGCTGTGCCCATGGCGCGCCAGGTCCAGTTGCGGGAGCACAACCTGCTGGACGAATTCGCTGCAGCCCTCGACTGTCCAGCCCTCGTTCAGCTCGATGTAGCACTCATCACCCTGCGCACCCACCAGAGCCAGGCTGATCAGCCGGCGATCGAGACTGAGACAGGTGAACTCGGTATCCAAAAACAGGCTACGCATGGCACGACACCTCCGCATGATGGGCCTTTCTGCAACTGTAGCAGCGCACAATGCACAAGGCCCCGAACCAGTCGGGGCCTTGTCGGTAAGCCGGAGCGGGCGCGGATCAGCCGTTCTGGCGAATACCGGCGACCAGCCAGGGCTGGTTTTCACCCTGCAGACGCTCCAGGCGCCAGCTTTCGCTGAAGGCTTCGCCCTGGTCGAAACGCGAGGTCTTGGCCAGACCACTGAAGGTCAGGGTGGCAATGGTCTTGTCGGCCTGGTCATCCAGCCCATCGAACTGCACTTCCAGATTATCGATGTAGGTGGACTGGAAACCGTCGCCCAGGCTGGCACGCTCCTGCTGCAGGAAGCTGGTCATCTGCGGAGTGAAGAACTCGGCGATCTTCTCCATCTCGTTGGCATCCCAGTGCTGCTGCAGGGCCAGGAAATGCTCACGCCCCTGCTCGACGAAACGCTGCTGGTCGAACCAGGCCGGCAGGTTCTGCTGAACCGCGGGGCGGCTGCCGGCCGAGCCAAACAGCGGGGCGGCGCTCTCGCGGGCATAAGGCACGCCACCGGCCATGGCTGGTTGGGCCTGGCGACGGCGCGCAGCAATCAGCTTGAAGATGACAAAGGCAATCAGGCCGAAGATCAGGATGTCGAACAGCTGCATGCCCTCGAAGCCATCGCCCATGAACATGGAGGCCAGCAGACCGCCGGCGGCAATGCCGGCCAGCGGGCCGAGCCAGCGCGAAGCGCCACTGGCCGCCGCCGGGCGGGCCGCATTGGCGCTGTTGGCAGCGGCAGGCTGTTGTTGACGTTGCAGCGGCTGGGACTGGTGGCTGGGCGCCGAGCCGAAGCTCTTACCGCCGCCGAGGCGCTTGGCATGGACATCCAGGCTCATGGTCAGGCCGATGCACAGGGCCAGGGCAAAACTGAAGAAGCGTTGCATGGTGGTCGCTCTTGGTGGGTGATTCTCGCGCGCTATCTTGCCGGGCATAGCAGCACGGGGATAGCAGCAGACTGTTTCGGGATTTTATACCGGTCCGCGCCTATTCCCCAGGCTGTAACAGAGCGCCAGCAGCCACGCATGTAAAAACCCCCATCGACAGGCGGCAGGCTTGGCATACCGGTCATCTATCGCTATGTTCTGCAAGATATAGCGCAGGCGCTTCGTCAAACAGCCGCCTCACCATCCATGCGTGGCGGCCTGTCAGCCAACCTTGCGGGTATCACTACCCATTAAGAGGTATACGGGCGTACGCCGGCTGTTGCAGCCGTTAGGCTGCGCACCTGTCCTGCCGAGGAGCATCGCGTATGCGCAGACCCTTCCGCCCTGTCTTGCTGGCCTTTGCCCTGGGCAGCAGCCTGCCCAGCTGGGCCGACACCCTGCAGGTGGCGGTAGCGGCGAACTTCACCGCACCGTTCCAGGCCTTGGTGCCGCTGTTCGAGCAGGCCACCGGCCACCAGGCGGTCGGCGCCTTTGCCGCTACCGGCCAGTTGTATGCGCAGATTCGCCACGGAGCCCCCTTCGAGGTGTTGCTGTCGGCAGACAGCAGCACGCCGCGCAGGCTGATCGAGGAAGGCGAGGGCGTGGCCGCTTCGCGTTTCACCTATGCCACCGGCAAGCTGGTGCTGTGGTCGGCCCAGCCGGACTACCTGGACGGCACGCCGGCCGCCCTGCACGCCGGGAAATTCCGTCATCTGGCCATCGCCAACCCACAGACGGCGCCCTACGGCCTGGCGGCGCTGCAGACCCTGGAGCAGCTGGGCCTGCGTGACCACCTGGCTGAACGCCTGGTGGAAGGCCAGAGCATCAGCCAGACCCAGCAGTTCATCGCCAGCGGCAATGCCGAGCTGGGTTTCATCGCCCTGGCGCAGGTCTACCGGGACGGGCGTATCAGCAGCGGTTCGGCCTGGCAGGTACCGGCCAACCTGCATACACCGCTCCACCAGGATGCCCTGCTGCTCAACAGGGGCCGTGACAATCCCGCCGCCCAGGCCTGGCTGGACTTCCTGCAAAGCCCGCAAGCCGTCGAGGTGATTCGCGCCTTCGGCTACGACCTGGCGGATTGAAGCCCGCATGCCGCTGACCCAGAACGACTTCGCGGCGATTGGCTTGAGCTTGCAACTGGCCAGCCTGACCACCCTGCTGCTCCTGCTGCTCGGCACCCCGCTGGCCTGGTGGCTGGCACACAGCCGCCGACGCTGGAGTAAGCGCCTGGTCAGTGCCCTGGTAGCCTTGCCGCTGGTGCTGCCGCCTACCGTGCTGGGTTTCTACCTGCTGGTACTGCTCGGCCCGCACGGCTGGATTGGCCAGCTCACGCAAAGCCTCGGCCTGGGCACGCTGACCTTCAGTTTTGGCGGGCTGCTGATCGGTGCGGCGCTCTGCTCGCTGCCGTTTGTCGTGCAGCCGCTGCAAAACGCCTTCGAGGCGATCGGCCGCGCCCCGCTGGAAGCCGCCGCCACCCTGCGTGCCTCGCCACTGGACAGTTTCTTAACGGTGGTCGTGCCGCTGGCCCGGCCAGGCTTCCTGACCGCCGCCACGCTGAGCTTTGCGCATACCCTGGGTGAGTTTGGCGTGGTGCTGATGATCGGCGGCAACATCCCCGGCAAGACCCAGGTGGTGGCCATCCAGATCTACAACCACGTGGAAGGCATGCACTACGCCCAGGCGCACTGGCTGGCCGGCGGCATGCTGCTGTTTTCCTTCCTGATCCTGCTGTTGCTGTATGCCGGGCGGCAGAACCGCCAGGGCTGGAGCTGATGAGCATGCACGCCCCGGCGCAGATCCAGGCGCGTTTCGTCCTGCAACATCCGGGCTTTTGCCTGGATGTCGACCTGCAACTGCCCGGACGCGGTATCACCGCGCTGTTCGGCCACTCCGGCTCGGGCAAGACCAGTTGCCTGCGCTGCGTCGCCGGGCTGGAACAGGCCGGCACCGGCTACCTGGCGGTCAACGGCGACTGCTGGCAGGACAGCGCGCGTGGCCTGTTCGTGCCCACCTACCGCCGGCCGATCGGCTATGTGTTCCAGGAAGCCAACCTGTTTGCCCACCTCGACGTGCGCGACAACCTGCTCTACGGCAGCCGGCGCATTCCCCGTGCGGCGCGTCAGGTCGCCCTGCAGCAGGCCGTCGACCTACTCGGTATCGGCCACCTGCTGCAGCGCCTGCCGGGACGTCTGTCCGGCGGCGAACGACAGCGCGTCGGTATCGCCCGCGCCCTGCTGACCAGTCCGCGCCTACTGCTGATGGACGAACCACTGGCCTCGCTGGACCTGCAGCGCCGCCAGGAAGTCATGCCCTACCTGGAGCGCCTGCAGCGCGAGCTGGACATCCCGCTACTGTATGTCAGCCACGCCCCGGACGAGGTGGCGCGCCTGGCCGATCACCTGGTCGTGCTGGAGGAGGGCCGCGTACGCGCCTGCGGGCCGTTGCAGGAAACCCTGCTGCGCCATGACCTGCCGATGTTCCAGGAGGAGGATGCACAGGCCGTGCTGCACGGCCTGGCCGGCGCATTCGATGAGCACTACGGCCTGCAGGCGGTGCAGCTGGATGAACAGAGCCGGCTGCTGCAGCCGGCGCGTCAGGCGGTCGCGCCCGGCACCTCGCTACGCCTCAAGGTGCGCGCCCGCGATGTCGGCCTGAGCCTGGCCCAGGTGCAGCACAGCAGCCTGCTCAACCACCTGGCGGTGCGCGTCTGCGACTGGCAGGAAGTGCCGCAACTGAGCTACGTGCAGGTGCGCCTGCAGCTGCCGGGCGGCCAGCAGTTGCTGGCACGCATCACCCGCTACTCCTTCGACCAGCTGGGCATCCACAGCGGCCAGGCGCTGTGGGCACAGCTCAAGTCGGTGTCGCTACTCAACGGCTGACGGCCGGCGCTTCCCGCCAGTTGTACAGCTGCTGCTCGCTGAGTGCGTGCATGGCCGCCGCCTGGCGCTGGAAGTCCTGCATCGACTGCCAGATACGCCCGTGCAGTTCATCCTGTCCGGCCAGCTCGCCGAGCAGGGCCATGGACTGCTCGCGCAGCGCTACCAGTACCTCGTCGGGGAAGCGCCGCAGCTGCACACCGGCCGCCTGCAGTTCGCCGAGGGCGCGCGCATTGTTGTACACATAGTCGCTCTGCATGTGCTGGTTGGCGGCCGCCGCGGCTTCCTCGACGATGGCCCGCAGGTCCTCCGGCAAGCCGGCCAGGGCCTGTTCGTTAACCAGCAGCTCGATGGTCGCCTGCGGCTCCTGCCAACCCGGGTAGTAGTAATAGCGCGCCGCCTTGTGCAGGCCGAAGGCCAGGTCGTTATACGGGCTGACCCAATCGCTGGCATCGATGGCCCCGGTCTGCAGGGCGGTAAATACCTCGCCACCGGGCAGGTTGACCGGGGTCGCGCCCAGTCGACCGAGGACTTCGCCACCCAGCCCGGGCATACGGATCTTCAGGCCCTTGAGGTCATCCAGCTGGTTGATTTCCTTGTTGAACCAGCCACCCATCTGCATGGTCGAGTTGCCCACCAGCAAAGGCCGTACACCATAGGGCGCATAGGCTTCCTGCCAGAGTGCCAGACCGCCGCCATGGGTAACCCAGGCGTTCATTTCCAGGGTCGACAGGCCGAATGGCACGGCGGTGAAGAACTGCGCGGCCGGCACCTTGCCTTTCCAGTAGTAGGCAGCGCCATGGCCCAGTTCGGCAGTGCCGCGGGACACCGCATCGAACACTTCCAGTGCCGGCACCAGCTCACCGGCGGCATACACCTTGATCTTCAGGCGGCCACCGCTCATCGCCTCGACCCGCTGGGCAAAGCGCTCAGCGGCGGTACCCAGGCCGGGATAGTTCTTCGGCCAGGCGGTAACCATCTTCCAGGTTTGCGGCGCGGGCGCGGGGCTGGCTTGCGCCGCTGCGCTGTCTTGTGGCTCCTGGCAGCCAAACAGGGCCAGGCTGCCGGCCAGCAGGGCGGCGGTGAACAGGGAGCGTCGTTGCATGGGCGGACTCCAGGTGAAGGGTGGGCGGCGGGCGATGATAACGGCCGCCACGTCTGATGACCTAGCGGCAAACGGGGAGACAGGCTACAGGGGCTGCAGCTTGGCGTAGCTGAGCATCAGCCACTTGCTGCCTTCATGGTCGAAGTTGACCTGCACCCGAGCCTGCGCGCCACTGCCCTCGAAGTTGAGGATCACCCCCTCGCCGAACAGCGCATGCTGCACACGCTGGCCCAGGCTGAAACCGGTTTGCGGCACCTCGGCGCCGGCAAAAAGACTGTTGCCGAAACCACTCTGGCTGCTGCCGCTGAACGGCCGGCTGACACTGCCGGACAGGCGCACCTCGCGCAGCAACTGGGCGGGCACCTCACGTACGAAACGCGAGACCTTGTTGTAGGTTTCACTGCCGTACAGGCGGCGGGTTTCCGCGTAGGTCATCACCAGGCGCTGCATGGCGCGGGTAATGCCGACATAGGCCAGGCGCCGTTCCTCTTCCAGGCGCCCCGGCTCCTCCAGGCTCATCTTGTGCGGGAACAGTCCTTCTTCCATGCCGACCAGGAAGACCAGGGGAAACTCCAGGCCTTTGGCACTGTGCAGGGTCATCAGCTGCACGCTGTCCTCAAACTCCTCGGCCTGGGTATCGCCGGCTTCCAGCGCCGCATGGTCGAGGAAAGCGGCCAGCGGCGACAGCTCGTCCTCGGCAGTCTCGAAGGTGCGCGCGGCACTCACCAGCTCCTGCAGGTTCTCCACGCGGGCCTGGCCTTTCTCGCCCTTTTCCGCCTTGTGGTAGTCGATCAGCCCGCTGCGCTCGATCACCGTCTGCGCCAGCAGGTGCAGGGGCAGGTCAGTGACCCGCTCCTGCAGCTCGTCGATCAATGCACAGAAGCCGGCCAGCGCGCTGGCCGCACGCCCCGGCAGGGCCTTGGCGGCCAGTTGCTGCTGGATACTGCGCCACAGCGAGGTGCCCTGCTGGCGGGCCACTTCGCGCAGGCCTTCGACGGTTTTCTCGCCAATCCCGCGGGCCGGCAGGTTGATCACCCGCTCCAGCGCGGCATCGTCATCGCGCAGACGGATCAGCCGCAGGTAGGCCAGGGCATTCTTGATCTCGGCGCGCTCGAAAAAGCGCTGGCCGCCATAGATACGGTAGGGAATGCGTTCGCGCAGCAGCGCTTCCTCAAGCACCCGCGACTGCGCGTTGGAGCGGTAGAGGATGGCCATGTCGCTGCGCCTGAGGCCGTCCTTGCGCAAGGCCTCCTCGATGCACTCGACCACGTAGCGCGCTTCGTCATACTCGTTGAAGCCAGCAAACAGGCTGATCGGCTCGCCGTCCTGGCCCTCCGTCCACAGCTCCTTGCCCAAACGCCCCTGGTTATTGGCAATCAGTGCGTTGGCGGCCTGCAGGATGGTGCCGGTGGAGCGGTAGTTCTGCTCCAGGCGGATACTCTGCGCATCGGCGAAGTCATCGGCGAACTGCTGGATATTCTCGATACGCGCACCACGCCAGCCATAGATCGACTGGTCATCGTCGCCGACCACCATGAGGCTCGCGCCCCCCTGGGCCAGCAGACGCAGCCAGGCATACTGCACCGCGTTGGTATCCTGGAACTCGTCCACCAGGATGTGCCGGAAACGCTGCTGGTAGTGCTGCAGCAGGCCGGGATGGTTGCGCCACAGTTCCAGCGCACGCAGCAGCAGTTCGGCGAAGTCCACCGCCCCGGCGCGCGCGCAGGCGGCTTCGTAGGCTTCATAGATGTTGCGCAGGGTGGCGAGGAAATGATCGCCACTGGCCTGGATATTCTGCGGGCGCAGGCCTTCGTCTTTCTGCCCGTTGATGAACCATTGTGCCTGGCGGGCCGGCCAGCGCTGCTCGTCCAGGCCCAGCTCGCGGATCACCCGCTTGACCAGGCGCTGCTGGTCATCGCTGTCGAGGATCTGGAAATTCTCCGCCAACCCCGCCTCACGCCAGTGCGCGCGCAACAGCCGATGGGCCAGGCCATGGAAGGTCCCCACCCACATGCCCTGCGGGCTGATGCCCAGCAGTTGCTCGATGCGCTGGCGCATTTCCGCCGCCGCCTTGTTGGTAAAGGTGACCGACAGGATGCTGTGCGGCGAAGCACCTTCGACCTGGATCAGCCAGGCGATACGGTGCACCAGCACGCGGGTCTTGCCGGAACCGGCGCCGGCCAGCACGCGCTGGCGTCCCAGTGGAGCGGCGACCGCCTGGCGTTGGGCCTCGTTGAGGGCGTTGAGCAGATGGGAGATATCGTCATGCATGGCCGGCATTCTATCGGGTTGCCCGGCGCTTGTCGTTTCGCCACTGTTTGGCACCCAGGCAAATTCCTGTATACAGTCGTTCACAACGCTTGCCGCCGCAGGCCAGAGCACTTTTCTTGTACATGACCCTTGGGTCAGCGTAGGTGCTTGGGTATGCTCGGTTGCATCTGGCGAACAACTATAAAAAGAGCGCCCATGACTGCAGTGCCATCTTCCGCGTCTACTACGCCGGCTGCCCGTCCGCCGACGCAGGACATTGCCCTCGAACGCACCCGCCTGCTCTACCAGGGTTCGCAAACCCCCACCTTGCTCATGCTGCTGGTTGGCCTGGCCTGCACCGGCCTGCTGTGGAGCCCCGGCAACAGTCCATGGCTGGCCAGCTGGCTGGTCAGCCTGGTGGTTATCGCCCTGCTACGTCTGCAACAGGTGTACGCCTTCAACCGCGCCAGCCCGCCGCTACAGGCCCAGCCGCGCTGGCGGCAACGCTTCCTGCTCGGTGCCGCCGCCAGCGGCCTGAGCCTGGCCTGCGCGGTGGTGTTCTTCCTGCCGGCGGACAACCCCCTGCAACAGGCCCTGCTGTTCGGCCTGATCGCCACCGCCATCCTCAGCTCGTGCACGGCCTACGCGGTCAGCAAGACCGCCTTCCTGGCCTTCACCCTGCCGTGCATGCTGCCCAGCACCACCTTCCTGTTGCTCAGCGACAACCCGGCCCTGCGCAGCTGGGGCCTGCTGTGCCTGATCTTTGGTCTGGGCCTGCTGGTCACCGGCCTGCAGGTCAACCGCCTGCTCACTGGCAACCTGCTGCGCCGCCTGCACAACCTGGCGCTGATCGACAACCTCGGCCAGGCCAAGCTGCAGGCCGACCAGTTGAACAGCGAGCTGGCCCGCGAAGTGGAACAACGCCGGCATGCCGAACGCGAGTTGCGTGCCGCGCAGGCCGAGCTGGAAATGCGCGTTGCCCAGCGCACCCTGGAACTGGACGAAACTACCCATGCGCTGAGCAAGAGCGAGACCCGCCTGGCCCTGGCCCTGGAGGCCAGCCAGCTGGGCCTGTGGGATTGGGATCTGGTCAGCGACCAGGTGCACCACTCGCAGTTGCGCGAACTGTTCGGCCTGGACAGCCAGTCGGTCGCGGTACTGGCCGACCTCAAGCCGCGCCTGCACCCGGATGACCTACCGACCTTGCGCCGCGCACTGGTCGAGCACATGAAGGGGCGCAGCGACGGCTACGCCGTGGAATACCGTATCCGTCATGAAGATGGCCGCTGGCTGTGGATCGAAGACCGCGGCCGGGCCGTGGAGCGCGCCGCCGACGGTACGGTATTGCGGATGATCGGCACGCGCCGCGATATCACCGCACGCAAGCTGCGCGAGGAAGAGCAGCGCCTGGCGTCCACGGTGTTCGAAGCGGCCAGCGAAGGGATCATCATCCTCTCCGAGCAATATCGCATTCTGGCCATCAACCAGGCGTTCACCCAGGTCACCGGGCATCGTCGCGAAGAAGTGCTGGGCAGTAACGTGCTGCGCCTGATCGGCAGTGAAGAAGCCCGCCAGCAATACCAGCGCATTCGCCTGGAGCTGGAGCAGCAGGGCAGTTGGCAGGGTGAGCTGCTCGAACGACGCAAGAACGGTGAGCTGTACCCCCAGTGGCTGCAGCTCAACGTGGTGCGCGACAACCGTGGCAAGGTCAGCCATATCGTCGGCTTTTTTGCCGACCTGACTACCCGCCGCGAAGCCGAGGAACGCCTGCGCTTCCTCTCCCATTACGACGAACTGACCGGCCTGGCCAACCGCACCCTGTTCAAGGAGCGCCTGGCCGAAGCCGCCGCCCAGAGCCGCGGCAGCAGTGACAGCCTGGCCCTGCTGCACATCGACCTGGACCGCTTCAAGCTGCTCAACGACACCCTAGGCCATGAGGTGGCCGACCAGTTGCTGCGTCAGATCAGCCGGCGTATCAACCAGTGCATCCCCCAGGCGCTGTGCATTGCCCGCCTGTCCGGCGACGAATTCGCCGTACTGCTCGACCAGCACGGCGGGCTGGCCAGCCTGGCCCGCCTGGCCAGTCGTCTACTCAGCAAGCTGCGCCTGCCCATGGAAATCGGCGGACACGAATTGATCATCAGCGCCTCGCTGGGCATCAGCCTGCTGCCGGACAACGCACCGGAGGTGCCGGCCCTGCTGGCCCAGGCCAACATGGCCATGCAGCATGCCAAGCACCTAGGCGGCAATACCTTCCAGTTCTACAACGACAGTCTGCAGGCCTGCACCGTCGAGCGCCTGCAGCTGGAGAACCAGCTACGCAAGGCCGTCGACGAAGGCCAGCTGGAGGTCTACTACCAACCCAAGCTGGACTTGCGCGACGGGCAGATCCACGCCGCCGAGGCGCTGGTACGCTGGAACCACCCGCAACGCGGCCTGGTACCGCCGGCAGAGTTCATCGGCCTGGCTGAGGAAAACGGACTGATCGTGCCGATCGGCGAATTTGTCCTGCAGCAGGCCTGCCAGCAGGCCCAGGCCTGGCGGCAGAGCGGACTGGCCGACATTCGCGTCTCGGTGAACCTCTCGGTCCATCAGCTGCGCCAGGGCAACCTGACCAGCCTGGTACGCCTGGCACTGGAGGAAAGCGGCCTGCCACCGGCCTCACTGGAGCTGGAGCTGACCGAAAGCCAGCTGCTCGACAACGTGGAAAACGTCATCGCGATCTTCCACCAGTTGCGTGAACTGGGCGTCAAGCTGTCGATCGACGACTTCGGCACCGGCTATTCATCGCTGAGCTATCTCAAGCGCTTCCCGGCCGACTACGTGAAGATCGACCAGACCTTCATCCGCGACCTGTCCAGCGGTGGCGAAGATGCCGCCATCACCCGGGCGATCATCGCCATGGCGCATAGCATGGAGCTCAAGGTCGTCGCCGAAGGGGTGGAAACCCGCGAGCAGCTGGACTTCCTGCGCCAGCACAAGTGCGACGAAATCCAGGGCTACCTGATCAGCCGGCCGGTGCCGGCCGGCCAGTTCATCGAGACTCTGCACGCCCACCAGGCCAGCAGCGGCCACGCCTGAGCCGCTCAGTCACGCCAGCAGGGCTTGTCCAGTTCGGCCTGGCGCTCGGCAAAGCCGATACCGGCATCACCGAGCAGGCGTGGATCGAGCTGGGCCAGCTGGCGCCGCGTGCGGGCATTCTGTCGCCAGCGCTGGCAGAGCGCCTGCAGACGCAACAGGCCGGCCAACCACTGATCGCTGTGCCCGCGTGCAGGCGACACGGGCCATGAGGGTAGGCGGGCAAGGTATCTGGGCAGGTGCATATGGCTCATCCTTGGCCGCTCGCGGCGGCCTCTCAGCGGTGCCTACAGCATCGCCGCCGCACGCCCTGCGCACCAGAGACAGACAACCTGCGTTGTATGGGTACAGCTGCGCCGCGCGGCGAACTGTACTGCCCGGCCGCGCCACAACTGTGCTGAGCGTTTAGTCGCGCAGGTGGCGCATCAACAGCGCATAGCTCAGGTCGATGTCCTGCGGTAGCGGCAGGTACAGGGTATGACCATCACCCGGGGCCACCTCGCTGGCTTCACCCGTGGCCTTCTGCAAGTGCTCCAGGGTGAAATGGATATTGCCCTGCGGGGTCATCAGTTCCAGGCGGTCGCCAACCGCGAAACGGTTCTTCACCTTGACCTCGGCCAGTTCGCCACGGCGCTCGCCGGTCAACTCGCCGACAAACTGCTGGCGATCGGATACTGAATTGCCGCGCTCGTAGTTCTGGTACTCGTCATGCACATGGCGACGCAGGAAACCTTCGGTATAGCCACGGTGGGCCAGCGATTCGAGGCTGTCCATCAGGCTCATGTCGAACGGCCGTCCGGCCACCGCATCGTCGATCGCCTTGCGGTACACCTGGGCGGTGCGTGCACAGTAGTAGTGGCTCTTGGTGCGCCCCTCGATCTTCAGCGAGTGCACACCCATCTGTACCAGGCGCTCGACGTGCTGCACGGCACGCAGGTCCTTGGAGTTCATGATGTAAGTGCCGTGCTCGTCCTCGTAGGCAGACATGTACTCGCCCGGGCGACTGCTGTCTTCGAGGAGGAACACTTCCTTGGTCGGTGCTCCCACGCCCAGGGTTGGCTCGGCTGCCTGCACGGCAATCGGCTCGTAGACATGCACGATGTCGCCGACTTCGTTTTCCTTGGCCTCGTGGGTCTTGTATTCCCAACGGCAGGCGTTGGTACAGGTGCCCTGGTTGGGGTCGCGCTTGTTGATGTAGCCGGACAGCAGGCAGCGCCCGGAATAGGCCATGCACAGCGCACCGTGGACGAACACCTCCAGCTCCATGCCCGGCACTTTTTCGCGGATCTCGCCGATTTCCTCCAGCGACAGTTCGCGCGACAGGATGGCCCGGCTCAGCCCCTGGCGATGCCAGAACTCCACGCTGGCCCAGTTCACCGCGTTGGCCTGCACCGACAGGTGGATGGGCATGTGCGGGAAGTGCTCGCGTACCAGCATGATCAGCCCCGGGTCGGACATGATCAGCGCATCCGGGCCCATCGCCACCACTGGCTCAAGATCCTTGATGAAGGTCTTCAGCTTGGCGTTGTGCGGGGCGATGTTGACTACCACGTAGAACTGCTTGCCCTGCGCATGCGCCTCGCTGATCCCCAGCGCCAGGTTGGCATGGTCGAACTCGTTGTTGCGCACCCGCAGGCTATAGCGCGGCTGACCGGCATACACCGCGTCAGCGCCATAGGCGAAGGCATAGCGCATGTTTTTCAGGGTACCGGCAGGCGACAACAGCTCGGGCTTGAAGGAAGCAGGCATGGCAACACACTCGGGGGTATTTCGCAGGGCTGGCGATTCTACGGGAAAAACCCGAGTAAATCAGTCAGCAAGCGACCGACGCAACAGCCCCCCGGGCCATTGCGTCGCGCCAGCGGATTACAGGCGGAAACGCCCGACCATCTGGTTGAGCTGGGTGGCCAGGCGCGCCAGCTGGTCGCTGGCCGCCGAGGTCTGCTGCGCACCGCTGCTGCTCTGCTCGGAAATATCACGAATGGCCACCAGGTTGCGATCCACCTCGCGGGCCACCTGCGCCTGTTGCTCGGCGGCACTGGCAATCACCAGGTTCATTTCATTGATCTGGCTGATGCGCTGGGCGATCAGCGCCAGGGCTTCGTCCGCCTCGCTGGCCAGTTGCTGGCTGCGCCCGGCAAACTCACTGCTCTGTTGCATGGCACTGACCGACTCCTGGCTGGCGCTCTGGATGGCGCTGATCATGCGCTCGATTTCCTGGGTGGAGCTTTGTGTACGCTGGGCCAGCGCACGCACCTCGTCAGCCACCACGGCAAACCCACGCCCCTGGTCACCCGCGCGCGCTGCCTCGATGGCGGCATTCAGCGCCAGCAGGTTGGTCTGCTCGGCAATGGTGCGGATCACTTCGAGCACCTTGCCGATACCGATGGCTTCTTCAGCCAGGCGGCTGATGGTGGTCGAGGTGTTATCCAGCTTGCCGGTGAGCTGCTCGATGGTGTCGCGGGTCACGCTGACCTGGCGACGCCCGGTGAGGGCGGTCTGCTCAGCCTCGCGGGACGAGTCGGACGTGTGGTTGGCATTGCGTGCCACTTCATCGACCGCCGCCGACATCTCGGTGACAGCGGTAGCGGCCATCTGGATCTCATCGTTCTGCCGGTGAATCCCCTGCGAGGTCTGTTCGGTAATCGCGTGCATCTCGTCCGCCGCCGAGGCCAGCTGGGTAGCCGAGCCCTGGATGCCGAGCAGGGTGTCGCGCAAGGCGACCTGCATCTGCTGCAGCGATTGCTGGACTTCGGTGATTTCGTCGGCGCCATGTACCCGCACATCCTGGCTCAGGTCACCTCCGGCAATCCGTGCAGCCACGGCCTTGAGCTGGTTGAGCGGCGCCGTCACGCTCTGGCTGAGCAACCAGGCGGTCAGCAGGGTGAGGATCAGCCCCACCAGCAACAGCACGGCAAAGGTCCACTGTGCCTGGTTGGCGCTGTCTTCGGCTTCCTCGCCGGCCCGTTGCGCGCCCTGGCGGTTATGCACGATGAGTTCGTCGAGCCCGGCGATCATGCTGTTGTAGGCCTGCAAGCTGGCACCGACGCTGGCCAGGTCGGGGCTGCCCGAACGCAGGCTGACCACAACGGCCTGCAGGGCCTGCTCATAGGCACGGCTGAACTCCTGATAGCGGTTGAACAGCCGGCGATCCTCTACTTCTTCGGCGGTAATGGTCGCCTCGTACTGGCGATCAACCTGCTGGACCAGTCCCTTGAAGCGCTCGATCTCCTCGGCAAACAGATCCAGTTGATCAGGCATGGTCAGCGCCAGGCTTTCCTGCAGGCGCATGTTCAGGCGCGCGGCCTTGATCTGCCCCATGGCGTCCAGCCCCTCCATCCAGCCATCGCGGATATCTAGTACATCCTGACGCAGGACATTGATCTGTTTCAGTGCCACCAGGCCGGTGGTCAACAGGATCAGGCCAAGCAGGCCAAAACCCAGCAGGTTGCGGGCACGCACGCTAATGGCTCGTAGGGACATCTTGAGCTCCAGAAAAAACGCTAGGGGTAAGTGGTTTAACGACTGCCGCCGGTAAATATTTAGGATTTATTTACAGACTAGCGTGCGCCGGCCGGATCAGCCGAAAAACCAGTAACACACTGTAATCGCCGCCAGGATGCCGGCCAGGTCGGCAAACAGCGCACAGCCCACCGCATGGCGTACTCGCTGGATACCCACCGCGCCGAAATACACCGCCAGCACGTAGAAGGTCGTCTCCGTACTGCCCTGCACCGTGGCAGCGAGCAGGGCAGGGAAGCTATCGACGCCGAAGGTCTGCATGGTCTCGATGAGCATGGCGCGTGCGCCACTGCCCGAGAACGGCTTGATCAGCGCGGTGGGCAAGGCCTCGATGAAACGCGTATCCCAACCAGCCCCTTCAACCAGCCAGCGGATACCCTGCAGACCGAGATCGAGTGCGCCCGAGGCACGCAAAACACCCACGGCACAGAGCATGGCAACCAGGTAGGGGAGCAGATCACGGGCGACATTGAAGCCTTCCTGCGCCCCTTCGATGAAGCTTTCGTAAACCGCCACCTTGCGCCACCAGCCCACCAGCAAAAACAGCAGGATCAAACCGAACAGGCTGAGATTGCCGAGCAGCGAGGACAGCTGGGCCAGCGCTGTAGCACTGAGGCTGGCCAGCAAAGCCATGAAAGCACCGAGCAGCAGCGCCGAGGGCAGCAGATAGGCCAGCACCACCGGGTCCCACAAGCGCAGGCGCTGCATCAGCGCCACCGCCAGCAGGCCGGCCAGTGTCGAGGCACTGGTGGCCAGGAGAATCGGCAGAAACACCAGCGTCGGGTCAGTCGCGCCTTGCTGTACGCGGTACATGAAGATCGACACCGGCAGCAGCGTCAATGACGAGCTGTTGAGCACCAGAAAGAGAATCTGCGCATTGCTGGCCGTGTGCGGCAACGGGTTGAGCGCCTGCAGGGCTTTCATCGCCTTGAGGCCGATGGGCGTGGCCGCGTTGTCCAGGCCCAGACCATTGGCGGCGAAGTTCATGCTGATCAAGCCAAGCGCCGGATGGCCACGCGGCACCTCGGGCATCAGGCGCGCGAACAGAGGGCCGAGCAGGCGTGCCAGCAGATCGATCAGCCCGGCTTTCTCGGCAATGCGCAACAAGCCCAGCCACAGGGTCAGGGTGCCAAATAGCAGGACCATCACCTCGACCGACAACTTGGCCATGGCGAACAGACTCTCCACCATGGCGGCCCATACCCCCGGGTCACCGCCGATCCAGCGCATCACGGCAGCCAGCGTGGCTACCAGGAAAAAACTCAGCCACAGGCCGTTGAGCATGCCCTGTCCCCCTGTTCAGTGCGGCGATGATAGCGAGCAGCGCCCCCTGCTGCACGACTACCGGCGCGTTCATATACAGATACAAGTAGGCCTTTGAACTTGTTACACGCCGGGCGACTCTTAGCGCCACCTATTTCCCAGTTGGATTGTCGGATATGTGGCTACAAGCACTCGCCCCTGCCTCCCTGCCTAGCAGCCCACTGACCTGGCAGGCAGCCTTGTCTCGCCTGCTGCTGTTGAGCAGCCTGAGTGCCGGCCTGCTGATGGCCGATGACTTCATCCAGCAACTGTTTACCCCGGCCAATCAGGCCGAGCTGGAGCTGCGTTTCGTGGTCGTAGTCTGGCTGTTCGCCCTGGGCCTCTGGCTATGCGCCATGCCACGCCTGGTCGTGGCGCTGCTGGTGGGCCTGGCCGGCATGCAGCTGATTCAGCTAAGCCACGTATCCTTCTTCGGCGAACCGCTGGCGGCGCCCGATCTGGTCAGCCTGGTCGACGACTTTGCCGAAGTCCGTGAAACCGGCTGGGCCAGCTTCGCCGACCATTGGCACGTGCTACCCAGCGTTCTGCTGCCTTATGCCCTGTTGATTGCTCTGCACCTTTGGCTGCCACGCTATGTACGCTTGCCACGCAGTCGCTGGGCGCTACTGATCCTCTTCCTGGTACTGGCTGCAAAGCCCTGGCGCGCCACCTACCGCGACTACAGCTCATTCCTTCCGGGGCCGACCCGCAGCGGCCTGCACAATAGTTTCAACGCCTTCGCCTTCTATGGCGTGCGCCTGGCTTTCCGTCCCGTGGAAACCTTGCCCGCCGCACCTTTTGCGCCCTACCGGATCACCCCACAAGCCAGCAGTGCCAGGCATGTCTGGGTGGTGGTAGCCGACTCGTTGCGCACCGATCGCCTGGGGCTGTTCGGCCATCACCGCGATACCACACCCAACCTGAGCCGCCTGCACAGCCAGGGCGAATTGCTGGCCCGGCCAGGCATCGCTTCCGGCGTAGCGACAGCCGTCAGCCTGCCCATGCTGCTCAACCTGATCCGCGAACCCGGCCAGCCTGAACTGCTGCGCCAGCAACCACACAACCTGTTCGCCCTGGCCCGCACCAGCGGCTTTCGCAGCCACTGGCTTTCAGCCCAGGAATCGAAACTGCTCAGCCACCTGGGCAGCCGTCACCTGGACGTCAGCATCACCCGCGAGGACCACCCACTGCTGTTCCTGCAGCGTCACGATCATGCCCTGGTCGACCTGCTCGGCAAGCAGTCCTGGGGGGAGCGCAACTTCGTCGTGATCAACCTGCGTACCGCGCACCTGCCCTACGAGGAGAACTACGACCAGCACAACGAGCCGTTGCCGAGCTGGCCGGTCGATCCGAGCCTGCCGCGCGAAGAACGCCAGCGCAATGCCTACGACAACGCCATTGGCTACCTCGACGACGTGCTCGCCGAAGTGATTGCCCGTTTCGATCAGCTCGACGGTGAACGCTACCTGCTGATCACCGGCGACCATGGTCAGTTGCTCGGTGAAAATGGACGCTGGGGCCACAACGACCTGCTTCCGCAGGTAGCCGAAGTACCGGTGATGGTGCTCGCCCGCGAAGCCCCCGAAGAGGCCCTGAGCAGCCTGCGCCAGCAACGCTGGATCAGCCATCATGAGGCCGGCCTATGGCTGGCCGAGCGTCTGGGGCATCGCGTAGACAACCCCAACCTGCGCCCCGGCGAACACTTCGTGCAAGGCAAGCAGCTATTTGGCGACAACATGATCCAGCGCGTCAGGGAGGGTGCCAGTGGCCTGATCTATGACCGCCCGATATTGCTCAGCCGCTGGCTGGAAGCGCTACAAAGGGAAACCTCGCTTCCCTGACGAGTGGCCTGCAAGGCCACTCACGTGGTTAACCATGGCGGCGCACGAACTCGTGGAACGCGCTGGCATCCAGTGGGCGGGAGAACAGGAAGCCCTGGCCCACCTGCGCACCGAGCTGTTGCAGGGTGTCGGCCTGGGTCGCCGACTCGATACCCTCGGCGATCACCTTGAGGCCCAGGTCACGGGCCATGTCGATGATATGCGGGGCCACCGAGCTGCTGGCAGCCTGCATGCCCAGGCTGTCGACGAAGGATTTGTCGATCTTCAGCACATCCACCGGCAGGCGTTGCAGGTAGGACAGGCTGGAGTAACCGGTCCCGAAGTCATCGATGGCAATTCGATGCCCGGCCTGACGAAGCTGCTCCAGCAGCTGGCAGGCTTGCTCGACATCCACCAGGCCTCGTTCGGTCACTTCCCAGACCAGTTGTCGTGCAGCCACGCCCTGACTGGCCAGTTGCTGCCTGGCAACCTCGACAAAACGCCCTTGTGCAATATCCGCTGCCGCCAGGTTGACCGAGATGTACAGCGTGGGGTGCGCGCGCAGCAACTCCGCCATTTGCTGCATGACCAGCTCGATGACGCGCTGGGTAATCGCACAAATCTGCCCACTGGCTTCGGCCTGGGGAATGAACAGGTCCGGACGAACCCGCTGACCGTCGGCGCGCCGCCAGCGCACCAGCGCTTCGGCACCCACGCAACGCCGCGTCGCCAGGTCGACCAGTGGCTGGTAGTCCACTTCCAGTTCGCCGCGCCGCAAGGCCTGTTGCAAGGCTTTTTCCAGGGACAGCTCGCGGCGCATCAGCAGGCCGGCCAGGGCGCCACCCAGCACAGCCAGCACGCCGGCCAGCAGCACATAGCCAAGGCGCAGGCCGGTCAGACTGGCCTGTAGCGCCGTGGCATCGGCAATCAGCAGCAACTGGATACCCTGGGCATCGCCAGCGCTGGCCAGGTAGAGCCGCCCATCCAGCGCCTGCAACTGCTGGCGGGCAGGGGCATCACAACGGCTCAGTTGCAGACTGGTCAGCTCCTGCAAATGGCCATGCAACTGCTCGAAAAATAACGTGTTGCGTCGCACCAGCTCGCCCTGCAATACCTGCAGACGCTAGGTTTCCTGACGATAAGCCTGCTGCTCGGCCCAGTGCCAGGCCAGGCTGGCCAAGAGGCCAAACAACAGCACGCTGCTGGCCACGGCAACGGGCCAGGGCCGCAACACCCTGCGCCACACCGACAGGCTATTTCCCATAGCGCTCCTCCTGAGCCTTGCCCTGCCAGCTTAGTGGCTGTTGAGTACCTGTAACAAGGCGGCGGTTTGTGCATCAGCCAGGCCATCATGACGTGCCGGCCGGTACTTCATCTGGAATGCGGCCAGTACATTGCGTGTTTGCTCATCGTGCTCGCCACTCAGGGCAATCGCATAGCCTAGCGCGGCCAGCTGCTGCTGGAACCACAGCGGCTCGGGCAACCTCTCACTGAAATCGCCTTGCACGCGGGCTACTGCCTGCGCATCCGGCCAGCGAATCAGCCCGGCCGCGGCCAGGCGTGCCCAGGGAAACAGCGGCCCGGGATCAACCTTACGCTGCGGCGCGATATCGCTATGGCCAATGATGCTGTCCGGGGCTAGCCCGTGGCGCCGCACGATATCCTGCAGCAGGGCCAGCAAGACCTCGATCTGCGCCTCGCTGTAGGGTGCCCATACACGCCCTGCGGGCGTTTCCCGATAGCCTGGATTGACCAGCTCGATACCAATGCTGCTGCCATTCAGCCAGGTTCGTCCCTGCCAGCTGCTATCGCCGGCATGCCAGGCACGGCGGTTCTCGTCGACCAATTGGTAAAGCGTCGGCGGCTCCTCACCAATCAGGTAATGACTGCTGACCGGGCCTTCGGTAAGCAGTTGCAGCGAGTGCTCAAGGTCCGTCGAGGTGTAATGCAACACCACGTACTGCACCCGGCTGGCATGGTTGGCGGAGCTGTAGTCACGCTGGATCGACAGGCCGCTTGAGCAGCCGGCGAGGAGCAGGACGAGGCAAGGCAGCAGGTATCTCATGGCTGGATATGCAGGACGCTTTGCAGGTTGTCGAGCAGCATGTCCACGCTGAGCATGATCAACAGCATGCCGGTCAGGCGTTCGATAGCCCCCAGCCCGCGCGGGCCGAACAGACGCTGCAGAAAGGCTGCTTGGGAAAGGATCAGCGCCGCGGCAGCCCAAGCCAGCAGCAAGCCGGCATACAACTCCCAAAGCGGCCCCTGGTGGGTATTGCGCAGGGTCATGATCACCGCCAGGGCCGAGGGCCCGGCCACGGCAGGGGTGGCCAGGGGCACCAGCAACGGCTCGCCTCCCGGCAAATCCCCCAACACCCCTTGCGGCCCAGGGAAAATCAGGCGCAGTGCAATGATAAACAGGATGATGCCGCCGGCAATCGAGATGGCTTCGCGCGACAGGTTGAGCGCACTGAGAATCTTCTCACCAAACGTCAGGAACAGCAGGAGCAGGCCAAGCGCCAGCAACAGCTCACGCAACACGATACGCAAACGACGGTGTGGCTCGACATGCTTGAGTACGGCGAGAAAGATGGCAATGTTGCCGAAAGGATCGGTTACCAGAAAAATCAGAACGGCAATGCCGAGGATATCCATACTGCGCTCCACACAATGAGCGGGCTAGTGTAGCGCGCGGCACTGCACACCGGCAGCGCCAGGAAAACTGTGATGCAGCAGCGATTTTGCGCAGCCTGATGACCGTATGGTCAGCTCATTCGACCAACTGCCGTGCAGGCAGGGCACCACAGGCCTAGCGTGAAGTCATAGTCATAGCGCCCACCCGCCGCGTACGAGGAACCTGTCATGCACCGTACCCTGCTGTGGTTCAAGAACGACCTGCGCCTGGATGACCATCCGGCCCTGCAAGCTGCCCTGCAGGCTGATCGCCTGCTGCCTCTGTATATCCTCGACAGCCAGTGGCTGGAGAGCGAACAACTCGGCTGCCGGCGTCTGGGCAGCCACCGGGCACGTTTCCTCCTGGAAAGCCTGCATGCCCTGGATAGCCAATTGCGCAACCATGGCTCGCGTCTGCTGCTGCTACAAGGCCAGCCAGAAAATCTCCTGGCGCACCTGGTCGAGCAACTGGATATCCGTGAAGTCCTGACCCTCGACGAAATAGCCCCTGAGGAAATCGCCCAGCTGCAACGCGTAGCCCGTGCCCTGGGCAGCGTGCCGTTGCGCCGCCTGCCCGGCAACAGCCTGCTGCAGGAAAGCCAGTTGCCGATGCCACTGCAACAGTTGCCCACGGTATACAGCCGTTTCCGCGAATGGGTAGAACAACGCCTGCCGGTATTCCAGCCATCCAGCATTCCCCACCAGTTGCCGGCCATGCCGGAGGCGGCGCTGGAATGGCTGCAGCCACTGCCCACCCTTTCACAACTGGGCTACGGTGAAGCGCAGCCGGTTCAACATAGCGCCTTCCCCTTTTCCGGAGGCGAGGTGGCTGGCCAGGCCAGGTTGCGTGACTACCTGTGGCAAAGCGGCAACGTGCGCCAGTACAAGGACACCCGCAACGGCATGATCGGTACCGAGTACTCTTCCAAGTTCTCGCCCTGGCTGGCCAATGGCAGCCTGTCACCACGCCGGGTAGCCGCCGAGCTGCGCCGTCATGAAGCCCAGTTCGGCGGCAATGACTCCACCCAATGGCTATGGCGTGAACTACTCTGGCGCGAATTCTTCCGCTGGACCCTGAAACGTCATGGCGCAGCGCTCTTCAAGCCCCACGGCATCAAGCAGGAAGCCGTGGCACAACGCGCACTCGACGCGCGTTTCCAGCAATGGTGCCAGGGGCGTACCGGCATGCCGCTGGTGGATGCCTGCATGCGCGAGCTGGCCAGCAGCGGTTTTCTGTCCAATCGTGGTCGGCAGATCGCCGCCAGCTACCTGATCCATGACCTACAGCAGGACTGGCGACACGGTGCCGCCTGGTTCGAGGAACATCTGCTCGACTACGATCCGGCCAGCAACTGGTGCAACTGGGCCTACCTGGCCGGTGTTGGTAACGACCCACGCCACGCACGGGTCTTCAATACCCTGCGCCAGGCACGCGAGTATGACCCAGAGGCGGCCTATGTCAGTCTCTGGTTACCAGAGCTGGCCCATCTGCCGCAACAGCTGCGCCATACCCCGTTCCTGCTGGCCCATGGTCACCTGCGGGTACTCGGCTATCCCTGCCTGGAGCAGATACCGGAGAGCTGGAAACCCTACTTTCCCCATGCAGCCTGAGCCACAGGCCTGACCAGTCAGGCCACGATCAGTCGATCGCGCCCTTCGCGCTTGGCCTGGTAGAGCGCCTGGTCAGCACGTTCGAAAACCTGATCGCTGCGCTCGTTATCGGCAAAGGCGGTCAGTCCGGCAGAACAGGTGATGGTCAGCGGTTCGCCCTTGAAGTGGAAAGGGCAGGCGGCCACGGCGGCACGCAGGGTTTCCAGCAGTTGCTGGCCACCACTGAGCGGCGTGCCCGGCATCAGCAGGACAAACTCCTCCCCCCCAAAACGTGCCAGGAAATCCGTCTTGCGGGTCCGCTTGCGCAACTCCTGGGCAATGATCTTCAGGACCTTGTCGCCGGCCAGGTGGCCATAGCCATCATTGATGCGCTTGAAATGGTCGACATCCAGCACGGCGAGCAACAGCTCGCCGCCGTAACGCTGGCGGCGGGCAACCTCCAGCTCCAGACGTTCGTTCCAGCCGGCCCGGTTGGGCAGGCCGGTCAACGGATCGGTCAGCGCCTTTTGCCGTTGCTCTTCGATGTGCTCGCGAAAATGTGCGGCTTGCTCCTCCATTTCCGCGACCTTGCCCATCAACCCCTGCAGGCGCTCGGCCACCCGCGCCTCCTGCTCGTCACGCTTGCGCTGGTGCTGGCTGACCGTCTGTAACAAGCCATCCAGTCGGGTTTCCAGGGCACGCTTGAGACTGTCCAGGTCGCTGGCCTGTTGCACACTGTTTTGCAGGCCACTGACCTGCTCGCGCAGCTCCTGGTTGAAACTGCGCGTCTGCAACAGCGACTCGCTGTAGCCTTCCTGGGCCTGGTTGAGGGTATCGAGAAAACTGGCCAGGCGTTCGTTGAGCTGACTGAGGTAGACGGCAAACTCGCGCTGGCCACTGTCACTGACTGCCAGGACCAATACGGCCAGGTCATCCAGGGCAGGAACCAGTTCATACCAGTTGAGTGTGCCGCCCAAACGCTGGCGCAGGTCGGCAGCCAACGCCTGGTGATGGCTAGGCAACTGCAACTCGTCAAGCAGCTTGCCAAGACTAGCGGCGATGTGCGGCGCCACGGCGCTGTAGCCCGGCTCACTGGCCGGGAGTGCGTAGTCATCGCCTTCGCCAGACAGCAGACTGGCTGCCAGGGGCAGGCTGTCCAGGGTATTGGCGGAAAGTGCCGCTTGCGGGCGCTGCTCGTCAGGTTGTTGCAGCGGCGCTGTCTGTTCTGCCCGCGAGGCTACCGGCAAGCTCGTCGGCTCAGCCGTCGCCAACGGCTCGGCAGCATCGCCAGCATTTTCACGCGGGCCAAACAGACGCTGTAAAAAACCTGGGCGCTGTTGTTCGACATCCCCCAGCAGGCTGAACGTCTGCTGCTGCAGGCTGCCCAGTTCGCCCAGCAGGGCAGGCAGCTCGGCGATATTGCCAGCCTGTCGCTCGACTTCCTTGGCAAAACGCTTGAGCGCCTTGCGAATGTCGCGGGGCGGTTGCAGATCGAGCAATTGCCTGGCCAGGGTAGCCAGCGCGGAAAAATTTGCCTGGCTACGTTGCTGACGACGGTGTTCGGAGTCGAGTACGGCTTTTTCCAGGCGAGGGATCAGCCCGGCAAGACCGGCATCGAGATTGTCGCCACGGATGATCTCGCGCAGTTCCTGCATGCACTGGTCAACCATCTTGTCGCTGCCTTCGGCAGCCAGCGAAGTGCGCACCAGGCCACGACGCAACAGGTCCAGGCGGTTTTCCCAGCGTTTCTCCTGGCGCTCCTGCTGCTCCAGGCTTTCCAGGTACTTGGCTTTCCAGCGTTGGCTATCGTCACTCATGACTACGGTCCATGCCGCTGCCACGCAGCCGGCGCAAGAGGGGGCTCAAGAGACAAGGGAACCGGCAGGCGGATATCCACGGCAACCGGCAAATGATCGGAAATCGGTTCACCCAGCACGGCATAGCGCTGCAACTGCAAACTGGAACTGAGCAGGATATGGTCCAGACAGCGTAGCGGTTTCCAACTCGGAAAGGTGGCCTGCAACTGGGGGGCGCGCAAATCCAGATCGCGTAGCGGCGAACGCTGCAGCAGGTCCTCGGCCTGAGTGTTCATGTCGCCCATGAGGATGCAATGCCGGTAGTCCTGGAGCAACTCGCGGATATAGGCCAATTGCCGGGTACGGGTACGAGCACCCAGCGCCAGATGCATCATGACCACCAGCAGCGCATCCTGTCCTTGCCCCAGGCGCAACACGATAGCGCCACGACCGGGAGGGCCAGGTAGTGGGTGATCTTCCAGCAAGCTGGGACGCACGCGCGACAGCAAGCCGTTGCTGTGCTGGGCAAGATGCCCCATGTTGCGATTGAGCTGCTGATACCAATAGGGGAAGTCGGCCAACTGCGCCAGATGCTCGACCTGATTGATATAACCGGAACGCAGGCTGCCGCCATCGACCTCCTGCAAGGCCACCAGATCAAAATCCGCGAGCATGCGGGCAATCCGCTGCAGATTGAGTTGTCGCTCGGGATGCGGCAGCACATGCTGCCAACTGCGCGTCAGGTAATGCCGATAACGCGCAGTACTGTTACCAACCTGGATGTTGAAACTGAGCAAACGCAGGCAATCACCTTGCGTCAGGCAGCCAGGCTGCGCCCGCGGGTTGCACTGCGCTTCAGGCAGGGCAACCGGACGCGAAGTAAGCCAGCGGCGCAGCATGGCCCGAAACGCCTTAGGGCTGGGTACGCTCGAGATCGATCAGGTGGTCGGCCACCTTGAGGGTCTGCGCCATACCACCCGAGCTACCGATATCGAAACGGTACTTGCCACCGACAACCAGCACCGGCACACCGGTAATCTGGTAGGCCTTGGCGAGTTTCTTGGCCTTCTCGACCTGGCTCTTCACGGCGAAGGAGTTGAAGGTCTTGAGAAAGGTGGCCCGATCCACACCCTGGGTCGCGACGAAATCAGCAAACTCTTCCAGTGTGGTGAGTTTCTTGCCCTGCTTGTGCATGGCATCGAAAACGGCACTGTGCACGCGATGTTCAACCTTCATGCTTTCCAGGGTCAGGAATGCCTGGCCATGCAGATTCCACAGACCGCCAAACATGGCCGGAATGCGTACGAAATTGACATCTTCGGGCAGCTGCTCGGCCCATGGGTTGATGGTCGATTCGAATTGGTAGCAGTGCGGGCAGCCATACCAGAACAGTTCCACTACCTCGACCTTGCCCGGCACGGCGACGGGCACAGCCGAATTCAGCTCGACATACTGCTTGCCGGCCTGAATCGGCTCGGCCTGTGCCTGCAAGGCAAACAGGCCAGTGCTGGCGATGAGTGCGGACAGGATCAGATTACGCATGCTTGACTCCTAGAAAAATGGGCCGGTTGGCAACGGCAGTTGGACTGCCTGGCCTGGCCAGGGGTTCCTTCATTGTAGCGGCAGCGACAACGAAAAAGGGTGGCCATGGCCACCCTTTTTCATTCCAGCGTAACCCGCCATCAGGCGGGCCGGCAGGCCTTAGTGCAGGCCCTGGATATAGCTGGACAGTGCTTCGATGTCCTTGTTGCTCAGCTTGGCGGCAATCGAACGCATGATCATGGTTTCACCGTCGTTGGTACGGTTGCCTTCGCGGAAGTCGGTCAGCTGCTTGGCGATATAGGCCGCATGCTGGCCACTCAGGCGCGGATACGCGGCGGTCGCAATACCGGCACCATCAGGGGCATGGCAACCGGTACAGGCCGGCATACCGTCTTCCAGCTTGCCACCACGGTAGAGTGCCTGGCCGCGCTCCACATGCTGGGCATCAGCCATACCTACGGAAGCCTTCTGGCTGGCGAAGTACGCAGCGATATCCGCCAGATCCTGCTCGTTGAGCGCATCCAGCATGCCCGTCATTTCTACCACAGGGCGGGCACCAGACTTGATGTCGAGCATCTGCTTGAGCAGGTAGCGCTCGCCCTGGCCAGCCAGTTTGGGGAAGTTGGGCATCATGCTGTTGCCATCTGCACCATGGCAGGCGCCGCACATGGCTACCTTGTTCTGGCCAGCTGCGGCATCGCCGGCGGCCTGAACGGCAGTGGTCACACCCAGTGTCAAAAGCAGGCTCATCAGAAGTTTGTTCATCAGCTAATCCAACCAACGGCTAAGGGATAAAGTCAGAACCGGGATGCCCACGGCACCAGCCCGGTAAAATGGGTACTGCTGGATGCCCGGCTCGGCAGCAGCCTGACATCACGGATGAAGCAGCTGGGCTGCAAATGGCGGCACCGCTTTCTTGCGTGCGGTTGTTCGCGCCTCCCGGCTGGCACTCGACCCTGGATTATAGAGCGCACAGTAAATCGCCAACATTATATACTTGCGCGAACCAAACGGAAACGTAACTGCCTCTCCTGCGACGCTGTGTTGCACGCTCTGGATCCCACCCCATGTCCGTCAAGAATCCGCTTCTCGGTTTGTGCCAACAAGCCCGCTTTCTCATCAGCGCCGCCAAGGTCGATCAGTGTCCCGCCGACGAAGGCCTGGAAATCGCTTTCGCCGGACGCTCCAATGCTGGCAAATCCAGTGCACTGAATACCCTGACGCATGCCAATCTGGCACGTACCTCGAAGACCCCAGGGCGCACCCAGTTGCTCAATTTCTTCAGCCTGGACGAACAACGCCGGCTGGTCGATCTGCCCGGCTATGGCTACGCCAAAGTTCCCATCCCGCTCAAGCAGCACTGGCAAAAGCACCTGGAAGCCTACCTGAGTAGCCGCAATAGCCTGGTAGGACTGGTCTTGCTGATGGATATCCGTCATCCGCTGACTGACTTCGATCGCATGATGCTGGATTGGTCCAGTGCTGCCGGCATGCCGTTGCATATCCTGCTGACCAAGGCTGACAAACTCGCCTATGGCGCAGCCAAGAATGCTTTGCTCAAGGTCAGCCAGGAGATCCGCCAGCACTGGGGTGAACACGCCAGCATCCAGTTGTTTTCCGCCCCCAAACGCCAGGGCATCGAAGAGGCCTTGCAGGTACTGGCGCACTGGCTGCAACTGTCAGGCGAGGCAGTCACCCCAGGCGAATGATCGAGGATCCCGCATGAATCATGTACAACCAGGCATTCTTGCTACACCCGTGCCTGCCCAGGCCATTCACCTGTTCTTCAGCATCACACAGGCCGAGCCTGTGCAGGCTGCCCTCGATCGCCTGCTGCCGCTGGTTGATGGCGAGCAGCTGGTAGTCGGCCTGGGCGCCTCGCTGACTCGGCAACTGGGTTTGGCAGTACCTGGCTTGCGCAGCTTCCCGAACCTCCAGGGTAGTAGCGTTGATATCCCCAGTACCCCTCATGCGTTGTGGCTATGGCTGCGCGGAGAAGACCGCGGAGAACTGTTGCATCGCAAGCTACACCTTCAGCAACTGCTGGCGCCTGCGCTGCAATTGATGTGCAGCACCGAGTCCTTCCGCTATCGCAGCGGCCACGACCTGAGCGGTTACGAAGACGGCACGGAAAATCCGCAGGATGAAGATGCGGTTGCAGCGGCCGTAGTCAGTGGACAAGGCAGTATGGATGGCAGCAGCTTCGCTGTTGTCCAGCACTGGCTGCATGACCTGCAGTACTTTGCCCGGTTGCCAGCAACCGAGCAGGATCACATTTTCGGTCGCCGGCAGAGTGACAACGAGGAACTGGAGGACGCGCCCGACTCCGCGCACGTCAAACGCACCGCCCAGGAAAGCTTTACTCCGCAAGCCTTCATTCTGCGACGCTCCATGCCGTGGGCTGCAGGCGAGCAGGCCGGTCTGGTATTCCTGGCCTTTGGCCATAGCTTTGCTGCCTTTGAAGCACAGATGCAGCGTATGGTCGGTCTTGAAGACGGGATCGTCGACGGCCTGTTTCGTTTCAGCCGCCCTATATCCGGCAGTTATTACTGGTGCCCACCGCTGACGGATGGACGGCTATGCCTGGATATCCTCCAGAGCAAATGAGCCTGGCAAGCTTTTGCTAGAGCATAAAAAACCCGGCGGTAGCCGTAATGCTGTTCACTTAAGCATTTGAGCCCTGACGGGGCTTCCCCGAAAATCCGATGTCAGGTCCCTGGCATCGGATTTTTTATGTCTCTGCAACAGCAACTGCTCGACTTAGGTGAACTGTTCAACTTCTCGGATCTGAGCACCTTCACCCAAAACATCCCGATCGAGTGGGTGGCATCCGCTCTGGACTTGTCCGCCCAGGCCACCATAAGGCGGCGGCGTCTGCCCAGCGATCAGGTGCTCTGGCTGGTGCTTGGCATGGCCTTGTTCCGTGACGAGCCGGTGCATGAGGTCGCACGACGCCTGAATATCTGTGCCCAGGGGCTGGCCTCTCACGACCTGCTGGCCCGAAGCGGTGTCACCGAGGCGCGTAAACGATTGGGTGCCGATCCGGTTGAGTGGCTGTTTCGTCAGACGGGTAACCAGTGGGGTTGCGAGCGCTATGAGGGCGATACCTGGCAGGGCCTGCAAGTATTGGCCGTGGATGGCGCACTCCTGCGCACCCCAGACACGCCTGAACTCCGAGAGCATTTCGGCTCCGGCAATACCTCCACCGAGCGCCAGACGCCGTTTCCCATGCTGCGACTGGTAGCCCTGATGAACGTGCGCTCGCACCTGATTCTGGATGCGCAGGTGAGTCCCTACCGGCGCAGTGAGATGCGCTTGGCCGATGAGTTTATGCAGCAGATTCCCAATCAGTCGGTGACGCTGTTCGATAAGGGCTTCTGGAGTGCCGACTTGCTGTTGCGCCTGGGCGCCGCAGGGGAAAGCCGGCACTGGCTGATTCCGGCCCGCCAAGGGCTGGTTGGCGAGGAAGTCGCTCGTTACGGCAAGGGCGATCGTTTGCTGCGCATGAAGGTGTCGGCACAGGCACGAAAGCGCAACCCCGACCTGCCGACGCACTGGGAGGTACGTGAAGTCAGCTACGCCGTGAAGGACAAGATCAAGACAGTGCTCACCTCGCTGCCTGCGGATACTTACAGCGCCAAGACCATCGCCAAGCTGTATCAGGAGCGCTGGGAGATCGAGCTGGGCTTCCGGGATATCAAAAGCTCTCTGCAGCAGAATGCGATGACCCTGCGCAGCAAGGTAACGGAGCTGGTCTACCAGGAGGTCTGGGGCTTGTTGTTGGCCTACAACATCATCCGCCGCGAAGCCGGTCAGGCAGCCGTCGCCTTCGGCCGCTCTCCGGGCGACATCCGCTTCAAACCAGTAGCTCAATACATCGCCGTGCAATTGATCGTGATGGCGGCGGCCAACCCGATTTCAGCAACAGGAACACGATTGTCGGAGCTGAGAGCAGGAATCGGTGGGCTGTTTCTGGATCACCGTCCAAGGCCATCAAGACCAAGGACGGTGAAGATCTCAAAGACCCGTTATCCAGTGGATCGAAAGGCTGCTCCGCTTAAGTGA